>JBHIWX010000017.1:0-55990 GCA_041987205.1 Rhizobiaceae bacterium
TGATCTACGCGATCGTCGTCGGCGGTTCCAACGTCGCCTTCTACAAGCAGCTCAAGGCGGCCGGCATCGACATGACCAAGGAGAAGCCGATTCTGCTCACCATCTCGGTGACGGAGGACGAAATCCTCGGCATCGGCGGCGAGAACATCGTCGGGGCCTATGCCTGCATGAAGTACTTCCAGTCGCTCGACAATCCCAACAACAAGGAGTTCGTCTCGAATTTCAAGGCGATGTGGGGCGACGACAGCGTCATCGGCGACGTGACCCAGGCAGCCTATCTCGGTCCGTGGCTGTGGAAGCTGGCGGTCGAGAAGGCGGGCAGCTTCGACATCGACAAGATCAAGGAATCGCTGCCGGGCATCGAGTTCGACAAGGCGCCCGAAGGCTATGTCCGTGTCCACGAGAACCACCATCTGTGGTCCAAGACGCGTGTTGGCCGCGCGCTTGACGATGGTCAGTACGAGGTCGTCTACGAGACCGCCGACCTGGTCGAGCCCGATCCGTTCCCGGAAGGCTATCAATAAGAGCACCGGCCCGGCCCGCACGGCCGGGTCCCTCCAAGGCCATGCGCGCCGGTTCGGCAATTTCCGGCGCGCATGACCCGAACCTTCCCCGTTTCCTACCGCATTCGCGGCGCCAGCACTTCGGAGGCAGCCTCCCATGTTCGCCGACTATTCCTGGACCGAACTCGGTTCCATCTTCGCCATGCAGGGCTTCGCCGGGCTGATCCTGTTCTCGGTCTTCGTCCTGATGGCGCTCGGCCTTGCCATCATCTTCGGCCAGATGGGCGTGATCAACATGGCCCATGGCGAGTTCATGATCCTGGGTGCCTATGTCACCTATCTGTGCTCGCATGTCGTGCAGAACTACATGCCGTCGCTGTTTCCGATCTACTTCTTCGTCGCCATGGCGCTTGCCTTCCTCGCCTCGGGCGCGCTCGGTGCACTGGTCGAATGGGGGCTGATACGCCATCTCTACAAGCGGCCGCTCGACACGCTGCTGGCGACCTGGGGCCTCAGCCTGATCCTGCAACAGGCCTACCGCTCGATCTTCGGCGCACGAGAGGTCGGCGTCACCCTGCCCGACTGGCTGCTGGGCTCGATCGCACTTTCCGACCTCATCGAGATCCCGATCAACGGCCTGTTCGTCATGGGCCTGACCTTCCTGATCGCGATCGGCGTCTATTTCCTGATGTTCCGCTCGCGGCTCGGCATGAAGACGCGCGCCGTCGTGCAGAACCGCGTCATGGCCGGCGCCGTCGGCATCGACACCGAGCGCGTCGACCGCATGACGTTTGCCATCGGCTGCGGCATCGCCGGGGTCGCCGGTTCGGCCTTCACCATGATCGGCTCGACAGGCCCCACGGCCGGCCAGCTCTACATCGTCGACACCTTCCTCATCGTGGTCTTCGGCGGCGCGGCCAGCCTGGTCGGCACCATCGCCTCGGCCTTCGCCATCTCGCAGGCCCAGTCGACGATGGAATTCTTCCTCTCGGGCTCGATGGCCAAGGTTCTCACGCTCCTGACCGTCGTCGGCATCCTGATGCTGCGCCCCGAAGGTCTGTTCTCCCCGAAAATCCGCCGCTGAGAGGGCCGTACCCATGTTTTCCGGAAGATCCTTTCTCACCCGCCAGGAACTGCTCGGCCTCGCCGTCATCGCGCTCCTGATCATCGTCGTCCTGCCGGTCTCGCTAGACATCTTCAGGCTGAACCTGATCGGCAAATACCTGACCTATTCCTTCGTCGCGATCGGTCTGGTGCTGTGCTGGGGTATGGGCGGCATCCTCAGCCTCGGCCAGGGCGTCTTCTTCGGCCTGGGCGGCTATTGCATGGCGATGTTCCTCAAGCTCGAGGCTTCGACGCCGGAGAACACCGCCATCCAGTCGACGCCGGGCATTCCCGATTTCATGGACTGGAACCAGATCACCGAACTGCCCTGGTTCTGGCAGCCCTTCCACTCCCTCACCTTCACGATCTTCGCCATCGTCGCCGTGCCGTCGATATTCGCCTACGTCATCGGTGTCGCGATGTTCAAGCGGCGGGTCGGCGGCGTCTACTTCGCCATCATCACGCAGGCGATCGCCGCGATCCTGACCATCCTGATCATCGGACAGCAGGGCTATACCGGCGGCGTCAATGGCATCACCGATCTGCGCACGCTGAACGGCTGGGACATCCGCACCGACAGCGGCAAATACGTGCTCTACTTCGTCAACGCGGCGCTGCTGATCGGTGCGCTCCTGCTGGCGCTGGCGGTCCGCAAATCCAAGCTCGGACGCCTGCTCGTGGCGCTGCGCGACAAGGAAGACCGTGTCCGTTTCTCCGGCTATGACGTCGCGAACTTCAAGATCTTCGCCTTCTGCCTTGCAGCAGCCCTGGCAGCTGTGGGCGGCGCGATGTTCACGCTGCAGGTCGGCTTCATGTCGCCGACCCTGGTCGGCATCGTGCCGTCGATCGAAATGGTGATCTACACCGCCGTCGGCGGCCGTCTCTCGATCTTCGGCGCGGTCTACGGAACGCTGCTCGTCAACTGGGCCAAGACCACCTTCTCAGAGACCTTCCCCGAATTGTGGCTGTTCGGCCTTGGCGCGCTGTTCATCGCCGTGGTGCTGATCTTCCCCAACGGCATCGCCGGTCTCTACCGCAGCTATCTCAGCCGCCATGTCGACCGCCTGCTCGGCCTGTCGAACACGGATACCGAAACCGAAGACGCACCGGCCTCCCCCGCAGAGACCGGCGGCGCGGCTGCCCGTCCGGCCGAATAGGAGGCGATGATGAACCAGCCCAACCCCTCGACCAGCAACGACTTCCTGCTCGCGATTGAAAACCTCACGGTTTCCTTCGACGGCTTCAAGGCGGTCAACGACCTCAACCTCTATGTCGACGAGAACGAGATCCACGTGATCATCGGCCCCAACGGTGCCGGCAAGACCACAGTGCTCGACCTGATCTGCGGCCGCACACGGGCGACCGAAGGCTCCATCCGCTTCCGCTCGAAAGAGCTGACGGTGATGAAGGAGCACCAGATCGTGCGCGAGGGCGTCGGCAGGAAGTTCCAAAACCCGTCGATCTACGAGGATCTGACGGTGTTCGAGAACTTGGAAATCTCGTTCCCGCGCGGCCGCAACGTCTTCGCCGCGCTGGCCTTCCGGCGCGATGCGGAGGTGATCGACCGGGTGCGCGAGGTGGCGCGAATGGTCTTCCTCGACAAGCTGCTCGACAAGCAGGCCGCGCTGCTCAGCCACGGCCAGAAGCAGTGGCTGGAGATCGGCATGCTGCTCATCCAGGACCCGGAACTGCTGATGCTCGACGAACCCGTCGCCGGCATGAGCGTTTCGGAGCGCGTCCAGACCGCCGAACTGCTCAACAAGATCACCGAGGGCCGTTCGGTAATGGTGGTCGAGCACGACATGAAGTTCGTCGAGGACATCGCCGACCGCGTCACCGTCCTGCACCAGGGCAAGATCCTCTCGGAAGGCTCGATGGACCGGGTCAAGGCCGACCCCAAGGTCATCGACGTCTATCTCGGCCATTAGGAGACACGCCATGCTCAACGTCTCGAACTATCACGTCGCCTATGGCCAGTCGGAAGTGCTGCACGGGCTGGATTTCGCTGTCGAGCCCGGCGAGATCGTCGCCATCATGGGCCGCAACGGCATGGGCAAGACGACGCTCATGAAATCGCTGATGGGCATCGTGCCGACAAGCGGCGGCCATGTCCAGGTCGGCGAAACCGACATCACCGCCATGAAGAGCTTCGAGCGGGTCGCCAGGGGCATCGCCTATGTGCCCCAGGGCAGGATGATCTTCTCCACCATGACGGTGCGGGAGAACATCGAGACCGGGCTTGCCGTGTCGGGCCGCACCAGGGTGCCGGAAGACATCTACGAGCTGTTCCCGGTGCTGCTCGAAATGAAGGGACGGCGCGGTGGCAATCTCTCCGGTGGCCAGCAGCAGCAATTGGCCATCGCCAGGGCACTCGCGACCAATCCGAAAGTGCTGCTGCTCGACGAGCCGACCGAAGGCATACAGCCCTCGATCATCCGGGAGATGGCGCGCACGCTCAAGCACATCCGCGACGAGCGGGGCCTGTCCATCGTCGTCTCCGAACAGGTGCTGTCCTTCGCGCTCGACGTCGCCGACCGCGTCCTCGTGCTCGAGAACGGCCGCCTCGTCCATGACGAGCCGCGCGCCGGGCTCGACGAGGCGAAGGTCGCCGCCTTCCTGTCCGTCTGACCCTTTCCACCCCGTCCATTGCATTCAACAAGGGAGCATATCATGGCCGAAACACTGATCTCCGTCGATCTCGGCGAGTCGCCGCACACCAACGAGAAGGTCCACAATCGCTGGCACCCCGACATCCCGATCGCCGTCTGGGTCGAGCCAGGCGACGATTTCAAGATCGAGACCTATGACTGGACCGGCGGCCAGATCAAGAACGACGACGACGCGGCCGATGTGCGCGACGTGGAACTGGAGCAGGTCCACTATCTGTCGGGCCCGATCGGCGTGAAGGGCGCCGAGCCCGGCGACCTGCTGGTCGTCGACATCCTCGACATCGGTGCCAAGGAAGACAGCCTGTGGGGTTTCAACGGCTTCTTCTCCAAGCAGAATGGCGGCGGTTTCCTGACCGAGCACTTCCCCGAGGCGCAGAAGTCGATCTGGGACATCGATGGCATGTTCACCAAGTCGCGCCACGTGCCGGGCGTGAAATATGCCGGCCTGATCCACCCCGGCCTGATCGGCTGCCTGCCGGACCGCAAGATGCTGGACATGTGGAACGAGCGCGAAAAGGCGCTGTTCGACACCGATCCGGACCGCGTACCGCAGCTCGCCGCGCTGCCAACCACCCAGTCCGCCCATATGGGGCAACTGAAGGGCGAGGCCCGCGACAAGGCGGCCGCGGAAGGCGCGCGCACCGTGCCGCCGCGCGAACATGGCGGCAATTGCGATATCAAGGATCTGTCGCGCGGCTCGAAGATCTATTTCCCGGTCTATGTCGACGGCGCCGGGCTTTCCATGGGCGATCTGCACTTCTCGCAGGGCGATGGCGAGATCACCTTCTGCGGCGCCATCGAAATGGCCGGCTGGCTGCATCTGCGCGTCAGCCTGATAAAGGGCGGCGTGGCGAAATACGGCATCAAGAACCCGATCTTCAAGCCTTCGCCGATCACGCCGAAATATGACGACTACCTGATCTTCGAGGGTATTTCGGTCGACGAAGCGGGCACGCAGCATTATCTCGACGTGCACATCGCCTATCGCATGGCCTGCCTCAACGCGATCGAATACCTCAAGAAGTTCGGTTACTCGGGCGCGCAGGCCTATGCGATCCTCGGCACTGCGCCGGTGCAGGGCCACATCTCGGGCGTGGTCGACATTCCCAACGCCTGCGCGACGCTGTGGCTGCCGACCGATGTGTTCGAGTTCGACATGATGCCCGGTTCGGACGGCCCGACGAAATATCTCGACGGCTCGATCGACGTGCCGCTCGCACCGGATCTGTGAGGCAGGCGGCCATGCCCTATTACGACTACCAGTGCGACGATTGCGGTCCCTTCACCGCTTTCCGTCCGATGGCGCAGTCGGGCGATCCCTGCGATTGCCCGGCCTGCGGGGCCGATGCGCCGCGCGCCTTCCTGCGTGCGCCGAACTTCGCCCTCATGGAGGGTTCGGTGCGAACGGCGCATGCGACCAACGAGAAGGCACGTCACGAACCGAAGCTCTCGAGCAGGTCCGGTCACGGGCCAGGCTGCTCGTGCTGTTCCGGCAAGGGCAAGTCGAAGGCGGTCTACCGGGCCGACGGCGCCAAGACCTTTCCCTCGGCGCGGCCCTGGCAGATCAGCCACTGAAGGGTCGGGACGGAGGAGATCGCTTTCCCGACCATCACAGGCGGGGGCCGCGACGCGGCTCCCGCCTCTATGTTCTGAGAACCTCTGGCCGCATGTCCGAGGGCCAGCTTCATGTGCTGCGCGTGTGGTCTCGCGAGCTTTTCAGGCAGATTCGCTGGCAACGAAAAGAGACTCGAAACGGCTCATTTCAGCGCCTTTGCGTGCAATCCGTCGTTTTTTCCCGATTCATTTAACGAAATGGACCGTGAAATCGTGCGATTAGGCGTTCACGCGCCGCCAAAGCGTTTTTCGCAGGCACCGCGACACCGGAACGGAAATGCCGCATCCGCCACTTTGCGCCTGCGATCCACCCGGCAAATCGTTCTATCAAAGGCAAGCGCCATGTCCGAAGCGCACAGGCTGAACGGAACACCCCTGAGTGCCGGCTTTGCAAGCGGGCCGGTCTGGTGTGCGTGGCCGGAAAAGCCGGTCTATCTGCGCAAGGGGGCGGCCGCCGAGGAAGAACTGGCACTGCGCATCGCCGTCACCGACAGCATCATCGAGACCGCGACGATGATCGGTGCATCGGACAGCGAGACCGCGCGCATTCTCGAACTTCAACTCGCCATGCTGGAAAGCGCAGGCTTTCTCGAGATGGCGCTCGACCGGATCGCCGCCGGCATGGATGCCGGCGCGGCCTGGCTGAACGTCATAAACACGGAGATCGACGATTGCCGCCGGTCCAGGGACGTCTATTTCGTGGCGCGTGCCGGCGATGCCCGCGACATCCGCGACCGGACCTTTGCCCGGCTTGCCGGTCATCAGGAACAGGCCATCCCGGCCGGCGCGATCCTCGTATCCGACTGCATGACGCCCACCGCCTTCCTCAAGCATGACTGGACGGCGGGCGGCCTCGTTCTGCGGAGCAGCGACCCCGTATGTCATGTATCGGATCTTGCTCGGCTCCACGGCGTGCCGGCGATCGGCGGCGTCGGCAATCGCGAAGTCCCGGAAGGCGCTTTCGCGCTACTGGATGCCGAAGCCGGAACGCTGATCCATACGCCGGACGAAGCGGAAACCGCCGCGTTCGAGGAAAACCGCCGGCGTTTCGAAGCATCGCAAGACCATGACGAACCCACATCCGGCAAAACATCCGAACCCGTCACCGCGGCGGGATCGCCGGCCTTCCTGCTGCATGGCCGCTGAAGGTGTTCAGAGCCTGGTCCAGGCCGCGTTCTTCTTCGAGGATTTCTGGCAGGCATCAATGAAGCGCAGGCCGGCAAGACCGTCCCGGACGGTCGGGAAGATGACATCCTTCGGCACTTTTCCGCCCTTGCGACGCATCGCGCGTATGGCGGCGGCGGCTTCCGAATAGATGTTGGCGAAGCCCTCGAGATAGCCTTCGGGATGGCCGGGCGGCGTTCGGCTCATGCGCGCCGCGGCCTCTCCCGCCCCAGCTCCGCCGCGCGTAATCAGCCGTTTCGGCTCGCCGAAGGGCGTGTACCAGAGATAGTTCGGGTCTTCCTGCGCCCATTCCAACCCGCCCTTCGTGCCGTAGACGCGAAGCCTGAGCGCGTTCTCATTGCCCGGCGCGACCTGACTCGCCCACAGCATGCCCTTGGCCGGCGGGGCCTTGCCCTTCCCCTTGCCGTTCGTTGGGCCCGCGAAGCGCAGCATGATGTGCGCGTTGTCGTCTACCTGTCGGCCATCGACGAAGCTGTCGAGATCGGCAGACAGGCTCTCGGCCTCGAGGCCGGAAACGAAGCAGGCGAGGTTGTAGGCATGTGTGCCGATATCGCCGATGGCGCCGGCGCCCGCCTGACTGGGGTCCGTGCGCCACACGGCCTGTTTGGCGCCGCTGTCCTCGACCTTCTCGGTCAGCCAGTCCTGCGGGTATTCTGCGTGGACGAGGCGGATGTCGCCGAGCACGCCTTTCGCCACCATCTCGCGTGCCTGCCGGACCATCGGATAGCCGGTGTAGTTATGCGTCAGCACGAAGAGGCGGCCGGAGTCCTCGGCGAGCTTCACCAGTTTCTTCGCGTCGGCGAGCGTGGAGGTCAGCGGCTTGTCGCAGATGACGTGGATGCCGGCCTTCAGGAAAGCCTTCGCGACCGGGAAATGCATGTGGTTGGGCGTGACGATGGAGACCGCCTCGATGCCGTCTTCGCGCGCTGACTCGGCCTTCGCCATCTCCTCGAAGGAACCGTAGGAACGTTCGATGCCCAGTTCCGCCGCCGAAGCCTTCGCGCGTTCCGGATCGGACGACAGCGCGCCGGCGACCAGATCGCAATGGCCGTCGATCCGCGCGGCGATGCGGTGGACCGCGCCGATGAAGGCACCCTGCCCGCCGCCGACCATGCCCAGCTTTATTGGGCCTTGTCGGATGGGGGCGGAGGCTTGCGTGGACTTCGATGCAGAGACCATTTGTTTTCCCTTCGGATCGGGATTGGGGACTAGGGATTGGGGATTACGGTTCAGGATGAGAGGGTTCGCCAAACGCCTACCCAGACTCCAATCCCCATTCCCTAATCCCTATTCAATTCCCAGCATCTTTCTTACCTGCGCGCGGTCGGTCTCGCCGCCGGCGAAATCGTCGAACGCCTTGTCGGTGACTTCGATGATGTGGCTGGCGATGAAGGGTGCGCCCTCGGCCGCGCCCTGCTCCGGCGACTTGATGCAGCATTCCCATTCCAGCACGGCCCAGGAGTCGTAATCGTATTGGGCGAGCTTCGAGAAGATGCCGGCGAAATCGACCTGGCCGTCGCCCAACGAACGGAAGCGTCCGGCGCGGTTGAGCCAGGGCTGATAGCCGGAATAGACGCCCTGGCGGCCGTCGGGATTGAACTCCGCGTCCTTCACATGAAAGGCGACGATGCGCTCGTGATAGATGTCGATGAACTGAAGATAGTCGAGCTGCTGCAGAATGAAGTGCGACGGATCGTAATTGATGCCGCAGCGCTTGTGGCCGCCCAGTGCGTCGAGGAACATCTCGAATGTCACGCCGTCGAACACGTCCTCGCCGGGATGGATTTCGTAGCCGACATCGACGCCAACTTCGTCATAGGCGTCGAGGATCGGTTTCCAGCGCCTGGCGAGTTCGCCGAAGGCTTCCTCGATCAGGCCGGCGGGACGCTGCGGCCAGGGATAGAGGAAGGGAAAGGCGAGCGAGCCGGGGAAGGAAACGCTGACATCCAGCCCGAGATTGCGCGATGCCTTCGCGGCGTAGAGCATCTGCTGGACGGCCCATTCCTGACGCGCGGTGGGATTGCCATGGACCTCGGCCGGCGCGAAGGCATCGAACTGAGTGTCATAGGCCGGGTGGACGGCGACGAGCTGGCCCTGCAGATGGGTCGACAATTCGGTGATCTCGACGCCTGCATCGGCGCAGATGCCCGTGATCTCGTCGCAATAGGTCTTCGATTCTGCTGCCTGCTTCAGGTCGAACAGGCTGCCGTCCCAGCTCGGTATCTGCACGCCCTTGTAGCCGAGCGAGGCGGCCCATTCGGCGATGGCCGGCAGCGAATTGAACGGTGCATCGGCGCCGGCAAACTGTGCCAGGAAGATGGCCGGTCCCTTGATGTTCGAAGGCATGCAAATTCTCCCGATCGGTTGGCGCGGTCAGGGCCGCGCATATCGCATGAAGGCGAAGCGCCCGCCATCGGGCGACCATGACGGCACGTTGATCGATCCCTGTCCGCCGAACAGCGCAACCAGGGTTTCGATGCCGCCGCCTTCGGCATTTATCATCCGCAATTCGACCTCATGGTCGCGCGGGTGGCCTTCGACACCTTCCTCGTAGGCCAGATAAACGATTCTCTCACCGTCCGGCGAGGGATGGGGAAACCAGTTCACTCGCTCGTCGCCGGTCATCTGCTGCTTGTCGCCGCCATCTGGGCGCATGCGCCACAGATCCATGGTGCCGCCCCGCGTGGCGTTGAACCAGATCCATGCCCCGTCGGGCGTGTAATCCGGGCCGTCATGGTAGAAGCCGCCATCGGTCAGCTTCACCTCGTCGCCACCTGAGACCGGAATGGCGTAGATGTCGAAAACACCCTCGCGCTGGCCGGCAAAGACGAGCGTGCCGCCATCCGGCGACCAGCCATGCCAGTAGGACGGCACATTTTGGGTCACGCGCTTCGGTTCGCCGCCAGAAGCCGGAAGCGTGTAGATGCAGGATTTGCCGGTCTCGGTGCTGTCGGAAATGACGAACGTCGCGCCGTCCGGCGACAGGCCGTGATCGTTGTTGCATCTGACCGCGAAGCCGGTGTCGACGCGTTCGGGCTCAGCGCCCTCGGCAAGGTCGAGGCGCCAGATCAGCCCCTCGCCGTTGAAGACGAGCGAAGCGCCGTCGCGGGACCAGTTGGGTGCCTCGATCAGCATGTCGGTCGTCCACACGACGGAAATCGCGCGGTCCGAAAGGCCGAAGATGCACAGTTCGGATTTCATGTGCCCGCCGGCCGGTAGGTGAAATGCGAGAAGCGGGCCTCCCTGCCCTGCCCGGTCATGTCCATGGCGAACATGCCGACAAAGGCGCCGGTGAAGGAGCCATGACCGCCACGCCCTCCCTCGTCGGAAATCACCGCTGCGTCGAGCTTCGGGCCGATGGCCTGCCATTCGCCGCCCGGAACGCGCCAGAAAAACTGCTGGAGCGCATGATCGACCTCGACACGCATTTCGATTGGCCCGTCGGGACAAGCAACCGGACCCCCAAATGAATCGGCGAGCGGGAAGGTCAACTTGCCGTCGGGGAAATCGCCCGGACAGGAATTGATCGTCAGCGCCCGGCCGATGCCCGGTTCGAGGGTAACGAGCAGGGCGTGGAACTTGAAGCGGTTGTAATAGGTGACCAGCCCTGCCGTCTGCTGGTAGGTCGACGGATCGTAGTCGACGCAGGTTTCCGCCGAATAGACGAAGTGCTCCTGACGGCGGGCGACCAGCGCCTGCTCGAACCAGCTGCCGATGGATTGCCGGCCGAACAGCGACAGCGAGCCGTTGTTGACGCGGAAAAGCCTTTCGGTTTCCGGCGAGCGCAACCACTGGAACTCGTCGGGCAAAGCGCCGCCGGTGAAATCGGTGTGGCTTGCGACCGGCGGCTCCGGGTCGACGTCTGCAAGTCCCGGAAGCTCGGTGCGCACCAGCATGCCGCCATCTTCCAGATAGAGCCAGTCGTCGTCGTGCCAGACGACACGCTCGATGCCGGTCTCGCGGCCAAGCGGGCAGAAGCGACCGGTGCCGTCCGGTCCGGGGATGGGCCTGCCCATCAGGAAGGTGTGGTAGAACTGTCCGTCATGCGTTTCGACATACTGGCCGTGGCCGGTCTTCTGGATCGGGTGCTCCGGATGATCGGCCGCGCACATCAGATATTTGTTCGGATGGTCCTCATAGGGGCCCCAGATGTCGCGCGAACGCGCCATGGTGACGGCGTGGTCGTAGACCGTGCCGCCCTCGGCGGTCGTCAGAAAGTACCAGCCATTGCGCTTGAAGATGTGCGGCGCCTCGGTCAGGCCGCGCGGCGTGCCCAGATAAATGTTCTTCACCGGGCCGAACAGGCCTTTTTCCGGCGACCATTCCTGCAGCAGGATCCCGTCGAACAGGGCATTCCTCGGATTGCCGCCTGTGCCCTTGCCCCGGTAATTCAGCTGCATGTTCATGAAGTATTTGCGGCCGTCGTCGTCGTGAAACAGGGACGGATCGAAGCCGGAGGCGTTGACGAACCACGGATCGGTCCATTCGCCGTCGATCTTCTCGCAGGTCGTGATGTAGTTTGGCGCGTCCTTGAAGTTGCCGTCGTAGCGCTTGACGTCGGTATAGACGAGCCAGAACCTGCCATCGGCATGGCTGAGGCACGGCGCCCAGATGCCGCAGGAATCGGGATTGCCGCGCATATCGAGCAGGCCGGCGCGCGCGAGCGGGCGCGAGACCAGCGTCCAGTTCACCAGATCGCGTGAATGGTGGATCTGCACGCCGGGATACCATTCGAAGGTCGAGGTCGCGATGTAATAGTCCTCGCCGACCCGGCAGATCGACGGATCGGGATTGAAGCCCGGCAGGATCGGATTGCGGATCATGGTCTACCCTCTGACCGGAGCACGGCCCTTCAGGCCTGCCCCACCTGTGTCCCAATGATTGCGATTCTCGTCGAATATCTTATCGACGGGATCAAATGCGGAAGGATCGTCCAGCGAGCCTGCATAGACGATGACCATTTCGGGCGCGATGGTTGGCGTGCCGTAGAGCAGGCTGCCGCAGTCCGGACAAAAATTGCGTTGAGTCTGCTGGCCGCTGCCGCCAAGACTGACATAGCGTGCCGGGCCGCCTTCGACCTTGAAGCCCGATTTTGCGACGCCCATGATCGGCACATGGCCGCTTCCGGATGCTTTCTGGCAATCGCGGCAATAGCACAGACTGGCAAAGCGTGCTGGCCCCTCGGCCTTGTAGCGAACGCGACCGCACAAGCAGCCGCCAACGAAGGGTCCGTTCATCGTTCCACCCCACCTTTCGGCGACTCCGAAGAGCGTGCCCACAGATTGATGTTCTCCTCGTCGGCATATTCGTCGATCTCGTCCAGTTCGGCGTCGGTGAATTCCAGATTGCCGATCGCGCCGACGCAGTCGATCACCTGCTGCGGCGACGACGCGCCGATCAGCGCCGTGGTGATGCCGCCGCCACGCAGCACCCAGGCGAGCGCCATCTGCGCCAGCGTCTGGCCGCGCCGGCCGGCGATCTCGTTGAGCTTCTGGATGTTCGCGATCGCCTGCTCGTTGAGGAATTCCGTCTTCAGCGACTTGCCCTGGCTGGCGCGGCTGCCGTGCGGAATGCCCTTCAGGTACTTGTCCGTCAGCATGCCCTGGGCAAGCGGTGTGAACGCGATGGAACCGATGCCGAGTTCGGCCAGCGTGTCCTTCAGCCCATCGCGCTCCACCCAGCGGTTGATCATGTTGTAGCTCGGCTGATGGATCACGCAGGGCGTGCCGAGATTGTTCAGGATCGCCACCGCCTCACGCGTGCGCTCGGAATTGTAGGAGGAAATACCGGCATAGATCGCCTTGCCGGAACGCACGATCCGGTCCAGCGCACCCATCGTCTCCTCGAGCGGCGTGTCAGGGTCGAATCGGTGGGAGTAAAAGATGTCGACATAGTCGAGACCCAGACGCTTCAGCGAGGCATCGCATGAGGCGATCAGATATTTGCGGCTGCCCCACTCGCCATAGGGACCGGGATACATCATGTAGCCGGCCTTGGAGGCGACGATGATCTCGTCGCGATAGCCGCGCAGATCGGTGCGCAGGATTTCGCCGAATGCCTCCTCGGCGCTGCCCGGCGGCGGGCCGTAATTGTTGGCGAGGTCGAAATGGGTAATGCCGTGGTCGAAAGCGGCACGCACGATGGCACGCTTTGTCTCGTGTGGCGTGTCATGTCCGAAATTGTGCCACAGACCGAGCGAGATCGCCGGCAGCTGCAGGCCGGAGCGCCCGCAGCGGCGATAGATCATTCTTTCATAGCGATCGTCGGCCGGAACGTAGGTCATTTCGCTTTCTTCACCGGTCGCAGGAGCGCCCTTGCCTCGGCGATGCCGAGCGCCGCCGGACGCTCGCAGGTCGTCGAAATGTCGACGGCACGGCCGGTCTCGCCCGATTTCAGGATGGAGGTCATGACGTCGACCGCGTGCAGCGCCATTTCCAGCGAGCAGCGATGCGGCCTGTCCTCGCGGATCGCGAGTGCAATGTCGGCGAGCCCCGCCGCCCGATAATTGGCGAGCATGCCGCGAGGATGTTCCTGGTTCGGCACCGAGAAGGGATGCTTCCACGCCGGCAGTTTCTTCACCGGATCGGCGCCCTTCGTCATCGAGACCTCGCCGCCGAAGAAGTTCGGATCGGGCACATGCAGCGTGCCGTCTTCGCCGTAGAGCTCCATGTTCGAATGGCCGTGCTCCCATACGTCCCAGCTCGCGCCGAACATGATGGTGGCGCCGTTCTCGAATTCGAGCAGCGACTGGATTGTCGTCGGCGTCTCAACCTTGATCTTTTGGCCGTAGCGCGGTTTGGAGGTGATGGTACGCGTCGGCGAAGGCGTCGACGACACCGCCGTGACGCGCCGGACCGGACCGATCAGCTGGATCAGATTGGTGATGTAATAGGGTCCGATGTCGAGCACCGGACCGGCGCCCGGCTGGAAGAAGAAATCCGGGTTCGGGTGCCAGTGCTCCATGCCGTGGCTCATCACGAAACAGGTGCCGGAGGTGATCCTGCCGACCTTGCCCTCGTCGATCAGGTGTCGGGCGAGCTGGTGTGCGCCGCCGAGGAAGGTGTCGGGCGCGGAGCCGACGCGCACGCCCTTCTTTTCGGCCTGGCGGGCAATGGTCTTGCCCTCCTTCACCGACAGCACGAAGGGCTTTTCGGAATAGAGATGCTTGCCGCCGGCAATCGCCATCTTGGCGACCTCGAAATGGGCGGCGGGAATGGTCAGGTTGACGACAATGTCGATGTCGTCGGCAGTGACCAGACCTTCCACGCTTTCGGCACGGACGCCATATTCCTTCGCGCGCGCCTCGGCAACGCCCGGAACGATATCGGCGCAGGCGCGCACCTCGATGCCCTTGAACAGCGGGGCCAGTGTCATGTAGGCGGCGGATATGTTGCCGCATCCCATGATCCCGACTCCCATGGTCTGCGAACGGCTCGATGTTGCCATGTCAGTTGTCTCCGAATGCCTTGACCGTCTCGATCGAGCGTGTCGCGAAGCGCTTGTCGTCGTTGGGTTTGTCATGTTCCATGATGAAGAGGCGCACCGGCGTGGTGGCCAAGCGCTTCCATAGTGCCTTCCAGTCGACCGTGCCGTGGCCGACATCGGCCCAGCCATCCTCGTCGGCGTTCTCGCCGGCCGGCGCGATGTCCTTCACATGGACCGCCGAGAGGCGATCCTCATAGCGGTCGATCCACTCGAAGGGATCGGCGCCGCCGCGCACGATCCAGGCGATGTCGGCTTCCCACGACAGGTCCGGCCCGCCCTCGAGGATCGCGGCCATCGGCATCGTGCCGTCGGGCAATGCCTTGAACTCGAAATCATGGTTGTGCCAGCCGAAGGTCAGCCCGGCGGCGCGGACGGGTTCGCCGGCCTTCTGCAGCCTTTCGCCGAAAGCGCGCCAGCCCGCGGCATCCGTGGGGCGCAGGTCGGCTGTGATGTGCGGGCAATAGACCGCCTTCATGCCGGTAGCGCGGGCGATCTCGAGCGCCCTGTCCGGCTCGTTTTCCAGCATGTCGAGGCCGAAATGGCCCGAAGCCATGGTCAGGCCGCTGGCATTGAGCGCCGAGACGAGGCCCTGCAGATCGCCGTAAAGGCCGCCGAACCCCTCGACCTGCGCATAGCCCAGATCCCGGAGCATGGCGAGCGTATCGGTTAGTGGTGGAAAGTTGCGCGAGGAATAGAGCTGATAGGACAGTTGGGTCATGGTTTCTCCTGCTGGCGCGTTCGCCGAAGCGAATGATACGCCCTGACTTTGAATTTCCGGCGATCCGGGACGGGGAACCGGTTCACGCCCGGTCCGGATCAGCCTCAAGAATTGCGATGCCCCGGATGCATCCCCGGGGCGTTCTTCCCTACACGCGCAGCTCGGTCTCCGCGTCGAAGATGGAGGCGTGCGCGGGATCGAAGCCGACCGGCACTTTCTCGCCGCGTTTCAGCATCGCATGGCCGGCCATGCGGAAACGGAACTCGGTACCATCCAGCCGCGACCAGACCTGCGTGTCGGCGCCCATCGGCTCGACCACGTCGACCTCGACCTCCGAGGTGAAGGGCTGGCCGGCAGCGGCTTCGCCGATCATGACATGCTCGGGCCGGATGCCGAAGACCACGTTTTCCGCTTTACCGCCATTTTCCGCCATCTCGTAGCGATCGACCGGGATGCTGACATTGCCGGCAACGAAGGTCGGCGTGGCGCCGCGCTCCAGCTTGCCCTCGATGAAATTGATCGA
The DNA here is from genome assembly GCA_041987205.1 of Rhizobiaceae bacterium. Lineage (GTDB taxonomy): Bacteria > Pseudomonadota > Alphaproteobacteria > Rhizobiales > Rhizobiaceae > BOKV01. Next base: position 15,802 of record JBHIWX010000017.1, read on the forward strand.
AGGCGAGCCGATGAAGCCGGCGACATATTTGTTGACCGGCTTGTTGTAGATCGTGTGCGGATCGGCAAGCTGCTGGATCGCGCCGCCGCGCATGATGGCGATGCGGTCGGCGAGCGTCATCGCCTCGATCTGGTCGTGCGTGACATAGATCATGGTGTTGTTGCTCAGCTGCGCATGCAGCCGCTTGATCTCGACGCGCAGTTCGGTGCGCAGCTTGGCGTCGAGATTGGACAGCGGCTCGTCGAACAGGAAGACGTCGACATCGCGCACCAGCGCGCGGCCGATGGCGACGCGCTGGCGCTGGCCGCCCGAAAGCTGGGCGGGCTTGCGCTTCAGCAGCGGCTCGATGTGCAGCATCTCTGCGGCACGCGCGATCCGCTTGTCGATCTCGTCCTTCGGCACGCGGGCGTTCTTCAGGCCGAAGGCGAGATTGCCCTCCACGGTCATCTGCGGATAGAGCGCATAGGACTGGAAGACCATGCCGATGCCGCGATCCTTGGGTTCCTCCCAGGTGACGTTACGGCCGGAGATGAAGATCTGGCCGTCGGTGATGTCGAGCAGGCCGGCGATACAGTTGAGCAAGGTGGACTTGCCGCAGCCTGACGAGCCGAGCAGCACCAGGAACTCGCCCTGTTCGATGTCCAGATTCAGGTTCTTGAGGACCTTTACGTCGCCGAAGCTCAGGTCGAGGTCGCGGATGGTTACGCTGGCCATGGACTATCCCTTTACCGCACCGGCGGCGATGCCGCGTACGAACAGCTTTCCCGAAACGAAGTAGATGATGAGCGGCACAAGGCCGGTCAGGATCGTGGCCGCCATGTTGACGTTGTATTCCTTCACGCCCTGCACCGAATTGACGATGTTGTTGAGCTGCACCGTCATCGGCCAGACTTCAGGCTTGGTGTAGACCGTGCCGAAGAGGAAGTCGTTCCAGATGCCGGTGATCTGGATGATGACGGCGACCACGAATATCGGCAGGCTCATCGGCAGCATGATCCTGAAATAGATGCCCCAGAAGCCGGCGCCGTCGACACGCGCCGCCTTGAACAATTCCTCGGGAAGCGAGGTGAAGTAGTTGCGGAAGAGGAGCGTCAGGATCGGCATGCCGAAGACCGAGTGCACGAACACCAGCCCCGTGAGCGTGCCGTAAAGGCCGACCTCGCGCAGCATGATGACGATCGGATAGAGCATCACCTGATAGGGGATGAAGGCGCCGAAGATCAGGATGGCGAAGAATGTGTTCGCTCCCCTGAACCGCCAGTTGGCAAGGGCATAACCGTTGACGCTGGAAATGGCGATCGACAGGATCACCGAGGGGATGGTGATGCGGACGGAATTCCAGAACCCGCGCGACAGGCCATCGCAATTGAGCCCGGTGCAGGCCTCGGCCCAGGCCTTGACCCAGGGCTGAAAGGTGATCTCCAGCGGGGGGGCAAATATGTTGCCCATGCGGATTTCCGGCATGCCCTTCAGCGAGGTCACAACCATTACGTAGAGCGGCAGCAGGTAATAGAGCGCTACCACGGTCAGCGTGCCGTAGATAAAGATGTTCCGGCGCGAAAACCGGCGGCGCGGGCGGGCGCCGCGGGGCCCTTCCAACTGGCCGGATACGGCATCGGCGGCCGCGCCGGTCACGTTGAGCGTTCCGACATTAGCCACGTTTCTTGCCTCCGAATTCGAGCATTGCCCAGGGGATGACAACAATCGCCACGGCGAGCAGCATCATTGTCGAGGCGGCGAAACCCTGCCCCAAATTCTGGGCGCGGAACATCATGTCGTAGACGTATTTGGCCGGCAGTTCGGTCGACAGACCCGGCCCGCCGGATGTCTGCGCGACGATCAGGTCATAGGCCCGGATAATGCCGCTCGAAATCAGCACGAGCGCGGTGATGAACACCGGGCGCAGCATCGGGACGACTACGACGAGATAGGTCTTCCAGGTCGGGATGCCGTCAATGCGCGCGGCTTTCCAGATATCCTCGTCGATGCCCCGCAAACCGGCCAGCATGAGGCACATGACGAGACCCGTACCCTGCCAGAGAGCGGCAATCATGACGCCGTAGATCGCGATATCGGGATTGTAGAGCGGATCGAAGGCGAAGCTTTCCCATCCGAGATCGCGGACCACGCCCTGAATGCCGAAATCGGGATTCAGAAGCCATTGCCAGATCAGACCGGTGACGATGAAGCTCAGCGCGAATGGGTAGAGGATAATGGTGCGGAACGTGTTCTCGAAACGGATCTTCTGGTCCATCAGGCAGGCCAGCAGGAAACCGATCACGAAGCTGAAGATCAGCATCCCGATGCCATAGATGGCGAGGTTCTCGATCGAGACGATCCAGCGATTGGTGTTCCACAGCCTATCATACTGGTCGAGCCCGACCCAAGTGTTCTTGGGCAGAAGCTTGGACTTGGTGAAGCTGTAATAGACCGTCCATCCGGTCCCGCCCAGAAAGACCACGATCGCGGTCAGCGCCATCGGGATCGCGGCGATCTTGGCGGTCAGATTGCGGAAAAGCTTGTTCGGACGGTCCGAAGCCACAAGCAGACCCTCCCCTCTCTTTCAGGCGTGCCGGAAAGTACCGGTCCGCGCAAGCGGACCGGTACCCTGACATACGGACAGGATCAGTCCGCGTTCGCGATGATCTCGACGAAGCGCTCCTGAGCGGCTTCGGCCGTGATCGAGTCGTCGGCGAAGAACTCGGTGAAGAGATCGTTGATCTGCGAGTTCGTGTCCGGCGTGTTCATCTGGTTGGTGTCGGGGACAAGGTTGCCCGCCGCCAGAATGTCCAGGCCTTTCTTCATGCAGTCATTGGCCGCCGAAAGATCGATGTCGCCGCGCACGGGCAGCGAGCCCTTCTTCAGGTTGAAGGCAACCTGAACTTCGGGAGTCAGCAGCAGTCTGGCCAGTTCACCCTGGGCCTTGACGAGTTCAGGGTCTTCCAGAACCGGGAAGTAGAAGGCGTCACCACCGGTGCCGAGAACTTCGTTCACGCCGAGGCCGGGCAGGCATTCGTAGTCCTCGCCGGCTTTCAGTTCCGCAACCGAGAAGTCGCCCTGCGCCCAGTCGCCCATGATCTGGCCGCCGGCTTCGCCGGTGATGACCAGGTTCGTGGCCTCGTTCCAGTTCTGGACGTTCGAGTTCTTGGACATGGCGCGTGCATCGGCGGCAGCCTTGAACACGCGTGCCACATCCGAACCGCCGGCAACATCGGTGTTCTTTTCCTTGTACACCTGCAGGAACACTTCCTTGGGCAGAAGCGACGACATCAGGACGTTGAACAGACCCGATTGCTGCCAGCCCTGCTGACCGATGGCGAGCGGTACCTTGCCGGCCTTTTCCAGTGCTGGCGCGGCCGCGACGAATTCGTCCCAATTCGTCGGAACCGGAACGCCTGCGTCGTCGAACGCCTTGTGCGAGAGCCACAGCCACTGCCAGGAGTGAATGTTGACGGGGGTGCAGTAGATGCGGCCGTCGACGGTGCATCCGTCAAGGAGCGACGGCGGATTCACGACTTTGGTCCAGCCCTGCTCCTCGGCGATGTCGGTAAGGTCGCGCAGCAGCCCGGCCTCGATGAGTTCCTCGGCCTGCCGGCCATGGTTGAACTGGAATGCTCCCATGGGATCGCCGCCGGTGATCCGGCTGACCATGATCGCACGCGCCTGTTCGCCGGGTCCGGCGAATGCGGCATCAACCCAGTGGTTGCCTGTGGCGTCGAAGGCCTTGGCGAATTCGGCGACCGCTGCCGCCTCACCGCCCGAGGTCCACCAGTGCATGACTTCGAGATCGGTGGCGGACGCCACCGAAAGACTGCCAAGGAGCATCGTGCTCCCGGCAAGCAATGCCTTCAAGGTTTTCATGTCTTCCTCCCTGGGACGCGCTGCACGCAGCCGCCCAACTCCTGTGCCTAATGGCGCAAGGCGCCAACAACATGCGGTGAGAACCGCTGATGTAATCGATTACATCTCCTACCTGCGCATTGCGCTGCAATCGATTACAGGCAGCTTGATTTGTGCTATGAGAAGAGTCAAGACAATTTTGCCGCGCCTCGAAAAAAATCAGCGGTTGTATTGCCCCGGATTGAATTGTGGAAAAGAAAACGCCGAAGATTCAAGATGTTGCACGTGTCGCCGGGGTATCCACCGCGACGGTCAGCCGTGCCTTGAGTCAACCCGGAATGGTAGCCGAGGCGACGAGGCTGTTGGTGACGAAGGCGGTGGAAAAAACCGGCTACCAGGTCAATCTGGCCGCCAGCAACCTTCGCCGGCGGCGCACCGGCACGATCGTCGTGATGGTGCCCGATATCGGCAATCCTTTCTTCTCGCGGATTCTCGCGAGCGTGGAATCCGTCGCGGCGGCGGCGGGGCTCGGCGTGCTGCTGGTCGACACCAAGCAGCACCGGGCCAGCCGGCAGCAGGTCTTCGCCCATCTCAACCGCACCCGCGCCGACGGGCTGCTCGTGCTCGACGGAGCGCTGGCAAAGGAACTGAACGATCTGGGTGGACGCGACAGCGCCATGCCGCCCGTCGTCTTCGCCTGCGAATGGCTGGAGGACGGCGCCTTCCCGTCGGTGGTGATCGACAACCAGCATGGCGCGGAACTGGCGGTGCGGCATCTGTTCGAACTGGGTCACCGCAGGATCGGCCATGTCTGCGGACCGGAGGGCAATGTGCTGACCCTGACCCGGCGCCGGGGAACGGAGAAGACGCTGCGCGCGCTGGATCTGCCGGTCCGCCCGGACTGGTTCCTCAAGGGCGATTTCTCTCTGCAATCGGGCGTGGAAGCAGCCAGTGCCTGGCTGGCGCTGGAAGACCGGCCGACGGGAGTGTTCTGCTCGAGCGACCAGATGGCCTGCGGCTTCATTTCGGAACTCGTGCGCCTCGGCCTGTCGGTGCCGCGCGACGTGTCGGTCGTCGGCTTCGACGACATCGAGTTCGCCTCGCGCTTCATCCCGCCGCTGACGACGGTGCGCCAGCCACGTGGCGATATCGGCGCGGCGGCGACGGAGATGCTGATCCGTTGCATCGAAAAGCCCGACGAGGCCGAAATGCCGCGACGCGTGCTTCCCATCGAACTCATCGTGCGCGACAGTACGGCGGCGCCGGCGCGACTTGCCGAAATCGGGGAACCTGCCGCGCAGCCCTTCACCACGCCCGCCGCCTGAGCCGCCTCGGAAGCCGCTCCTCGCACACGGTGCCCCTCGCCTCCCCTACGGATCATCGCCATGTCCCAACGCACCTTCCTTTCCATCGGCGAATGCATGCTGGAACTGTCCGGCGCGGATGCAACCACCGAAAACAGCGATGGGAGTAATGGCGATGGCGAGCTGTACCGTTTGGGCTATGCCGGCGACACGCTCAACACCGCCTGGTATGCGCGCGCCGCGCTCGACCGCCAGGCATGGCGCGTCGCCTATTTCACACGGCTGGGCCGGGACGGTTTTTCTCAGCGCATGATCGACTTCATCGCAGCGAATGGGATCGACACGCGTTGGATCGGCCGCGACCCGGAACGCATCGCCGGGCTCTACGCCATCGAATTGCAGGATGGCGAGCGATCCTTCACCTATTGGCGCGACCGTTCGGCGGCACGCTTGCTGGCCGATGACGAGGCGGCGCTTTCAGCCGCCTTCGACGCGGCGGACGCGATCTACCTTTCCGGCATCACCCTGGCGATCCTGGCGCCCGATCGTCGCGCCTTCGTGACCCGCTTGCTGGTGCAGGCAAGAGCCACCGGCAAGCTCACCGCCTTCGACCCGAATATCCGGCCGCGCCTGTGGCCGGACATGGAGACGGCACGCGACTCCATCATGGCGACGGCCGGCGCGGTAAAATTGGTATTGCCCAGCTTCGACGACGAAAAGGCCGCTTTCGGCGACTCTTCGCCCGAAGCGACGCTGGCACGATACCGCACGGCCGGCGCGGCGGAGATCGTGGTGAAGGATGGCGGCAGATCGGCCCTTGTCGGCGGGGCGGATGGAACGCAGAGCGTGCCGGCCGGCGACGCGATTGCCGTGGTCGACACCACGGGGGCCGGCGATTCCTTCAATGGCGGTTATCTCGCCGCGCGGCTTTCAGGCAGAGAACCGGAAGACGCCGCCCGCGCCGGACACGTGATCGCCGGGCAGGTCATCGGCCATCCCGGCGCGCTCATGCCGATGGATCGGGTACGCCACCAGCATTAGCCTGCCGACTGAACCCCACGCCCTAGCGGTCACCCCACTCCGCCAGAATGATCTCCGCGGCGTGTTCCGCGCCGTCGAGATCGAACTCGACTCTGGCGGGCGGCAGTTTGGAGGCGCGGTCGACCGCATCGGCGAGGTTCTCGGGCGTGAGTTCGGCATCGGTCAGCATGACGGCGAGGCCCCGCTCTGCCATGGCGGTCGCGCGACGAAGCTGTTCGGACTCGCGGCCACCGGTATGGGCGACCAGCACGGCGGGCTTTCGCACGCGCAGCAGATCGCCGACCGTGTTGTAGCCGGCCATGGAGACGGAGACCGAGGCATCGGCGAGCACGCGCGCCAGATCGGGCACGAAGCGTTCGACGCGCATGCCCTCTGGCGCCGAACCGCGCAGCGTCTCGAAATCGGCCTCGGGACGCTCGGACCCCGTGATCAGCAGCCAGTCATCCGGGAATTTCGTGCTGCGTTTCATGGCGCCAAGGGCGGCCTGTGTCAGCGTGTGCCCGAAGGCCCCTCCCCCGGTCGAGACGACGACGCTTGCGGTCACCGATGACGGGACCGACATATCAGGCGGCGCCGGGGTCACCAGCCCGCCATAGCGGATCCTGTCGAGGATTTCCGTGGCGCCCTGCAGCGTTTCCTCGATGCGAATGAGCTGCGGGTCGCCGTGGACGATGACGAGGTCGAACCATGCCTTCGCGGCATCGAGCGATTCCCGCACGCGCTTTTCGGCCCGGCCTTCCTGCATGATGTCGCGGATCGAGGCGACGGTGAAGGGATGCCAGTCGGCGGCGCGGGCGGCGCGCATCAGCGGCTCCAGTTCGAAGCGCATCTGGCGGCGGCCGAAGGGATAGGCCTCCGTGATGACGATGTCGGGACGAAGACGCTCGAACAGCGCCAGCAAGGCATCGCGGCGACGCTCCCTGAACGTATCGGTCACCGGCGTACCGTCAGCCTCGACAAGGTCCTGAAAATTCGTGTCGGCGACCCGCACCGGCTCGAGATAATGCATCTCCAGCCCGGAGGTATCGATGGAAGGCAGGCGCGTGCCGCCCCAGACCATGTGGACGCGCGCGCCGGCCTTTGCCAGTGCCTTGCCGACGCGGGTGGCGCGGAAGACATGGCCGATGCCGAGCAGGTGCTGGACATAGAACAGGACGACCGGCTGCCGGTCCGTGTCGCCCGGCGCGGTCATGCCGCACCGTCCTTCTCTGCGCCCTTTCGCGCGACACCGTCCAGCGTCTTGCGGATCAGATCGATCAGCCCGGTGATCGCCTGCTTGTGGTCGAGGCGGCCGCGTACCGTCTGTTCGCCGCTCGTCGCGAACTTTCGGCGCAGTTCGGGCTGGCGTGCCATATTCTCGATCGCTGCGGCTAACGCGGGCACATCGTCGGGTTCCACCAGCAGGCCGTTCTCGCCGTCAACAACCAGTTCGGCAATGCCGGGCACGGTCGTCGCGACGACGGGAAGGCCCTGGCTGATCGCCTCGACGATAACGTTGGGCAGACCGTCGCGGTCGCCAGTCGGGTCGACCCGGCTCGGCAGCACGAACAGATCGGAAGCGCGATAGACCTCCAGCACCTCTTCCTGTGGCCGTGCGCCGAGGAAACGGCTTCGCGCGGCAATGCCGGCGGTTTCCGCCCTACCTTGCAATTCGGATTTGAGCGGGCCGCCGCCAATATGCGTCCAGCGCCAGTGGAGCCCCTCCGGCAGGCGCGCCAGCGCGTCGATCAGCGCGTCGATGCCCTTCTTCGCCACGGCCCGGCCGACGGTGAGCAGCTCGACCGGTGCATCGGCATCCGTACCGTCGCGCATGGCATGGACCGGCGCGGGCAGAAAGCGCGACAAATCGATGCCGTGATAGACGAGATGGACCTTCGACGGGTCGGCGGCATGGCTCGCCAGTTCGTCGCGACCCGAGGCGGTGCAGGTCACGCACCAGGCGCATTCGGCCAGTTTCTCGGCGAGGTCCCAGCCGGGCGTCGTCCAGATGTCCTTGGCGTGGGCAGAGATGGCAAATTCCATGCCGGCCATTATCGCGGCATAGCGCGTCGCCGAGGCCGGCGTGTGGATGAAATGGGCGTAGAAGAACGCCGCGCGCGGCGCGATCTCGGCGGCGATCACCAGCCCCTGGCCGAAACGGCGCAGGCGGTTGCGGGTAAAATCCCTTCTGAGATCGCGCAGAAAGGCGGCGAACGCCTTGCGATAGCCCGGCAGGCGGCGGGCGCGCCACCAGGCGCGCAGCACGCGCAACGGCTCGTCATGCAGATATTCAGGCAGATAGGTGACCGACGCGGTGATCTCGCGATGGACCGGATGGATGGAAGTGTCGGTCGGATGACGCAGCGACACGATTTCGAGATCGAAACCGGCGCGCTGCAATTCCAGGATTTCCTGGGCGATGAAGGTCTCCGAAAGCCTCGGATAGCCCTTCAGGACGACTGCCAGACGCTCGGACATCTAGCGCTCGGCTGCGGATACCCGGGCCGAGACACGCTCCCTGGTGCTGGCTGGAATGTTCTTGCTGGCCGCCAAGGCCTCGATGTCGTCGCAGATGACGTCGAGGCCGTCGAGGTCGCCGGGCTGAAGCACGGTGGAGGGCCGGGCCATGCCGACCAGACGGCGCAGCGCCTTGGCCATGGTCTGCGGCACCGCCGCCTCGTCCGGCGTCAGCATCTCGCTCATGCCCAGTTCGCGCGCCCGGTTGGCGCGGATATACTGCTCCTGGCGCGGATGAACGCGCGGCACGAACAGCGCCTTGCGGTCGAAGGACAAGACTTCGCAAAACGTGTTGTAGCCGCACATGCCGACGACGCCGACCGCCCCCGACATCAACACCTCCATGCGCGCCTCAAAGTCGATGACCGTCACATTGGCGAGCGCGGAGGCACGCAGGCGGATACGCTCGCGGTTTTCCGACTTCATGAAGGGCCCGAGCACGAAGACCAGCGGGTAGTCGTATTGCGGGTCGGATTCGAGCGCGGCCAGCACCTGTTCCATCAGCGCGCTGCCGTCACCGCCGCCGCCGGTCGTCACCAGCACGTAGTCGTCCGGCAGGAAATGCATGTCGGTGGGGTTCACCGAGGGGAGCTGGCGCTGCAGGAAGCCGACATGGCGGATGCGGTCGGTCAGGCCTTCGGGCAGGTCGAGGCCGACCAGCGGGTTCCAGAAGCGCTCGGGACCGTAGACCCAGATGCGGTCGTAGAACTCCTGCATCCGTTCCAGCGTGTTGCGGGCGGACCATTCGCGCTGCAGATTGTCGGGCGAATCCATGACGTCGCGCAGGCCGAGCACCGTCCTGGTATTGGTGTCGCGCAGCATGGCAAGCGTCGGGATCAGTTCGCCCTTCAAGCCCAGCGGTTCCTTGTCGACGATGAAAATGTCGGGCTGGAAGCTCTCGGCGGTGCGCTGGATGATCAGCTTGCGCATCGTCAGGATGTCTTCCAGATCGATATATTCTCCGATGGAATCGTATTCGCCGTTGTAGAGCTTGATGACCGAGGGGATCTTGACGAAATCGACCCTGGCTCGGAAATCGAAGGCACCGGCGATCTGCGAGCCGGAGATGATGATGACGTTGACGCCCTTGAAGCGCTCGACGATCGCATGCGCGATCGTCCGGCAGCGACGCAGATGACCCAGCCCGAACGTGTCGTGGCTGTACATGAGGATGCGAACATGCTCGAGGCGTTTCATGCAGCAAACGTCCGTGTGGTATCGTTTCGGGAGAAAAGATGTCCGATGAGTATGCGCTGCCAGTCCGGCAACCGATTTGAAGTTTCGCCGAGCCCCCGGGTCAATGTCCGTTTTTGTAGCCCATTTGGCGACGCCAGAACAAGCCGTCCGGTACGATACACACGACCCATGCCCCGGTTCCCAACCCGAATCGGGGCGATATTTGCAGCCTATAGCCGAAATGGCATGATTTCGTGACACAGCACCTGCGCATCGCCTATTACGCCCCGCTGAAACCGCCGGACCATCCGATCCCCTCCGGCGACCGGCAGATGGCGCGCATGTTGCTGGCGGCGTTGCAGCGCGCCGGCTATGACGCCTTCCTGGCGAGCCGCTACATCTCCTATTCCAAGCGCCATGGAGCGGAGCATCTGGCGGAAAAGAAGGCCGGCGCGCTGGCCGAGGCCGACCGGCTGATGGCCGAATGGGAGGACTTAGGCGTCTGGCCCGACCTGTGGTTCTGCTACCATCCCTACGACAAGTCGCCCGACTGGCTGGGCGAGGCGATCTGCGCGCGGCTCGGCATTCCCATGGTCACGGCGGAACCGTGCAAGACCGGCCAGGGGCCGAACGGGGAGTGGCTTCCCTGGCGCGCCGAGGCGCAGCGCGGCATTGCCGGCGCCGACATGAACATCGTGATGACGGATTCCGACCGCGACTATCTCGCGACCTTCGTGCCCGACGACAGGGTGACGCGCCTCGACCCGTTCATCGATGCCGATCTGCTGGTGGCGGAACCGGTGGCGGACGACCCGTGGAAGGGCGCGGGTCCGACCGCCTGTCGGCTGCTGACGGTCGGCATGATGCGGCCCGGCGCGAAGCTCGATTCCTACACCGTGCTCGCCGAGGCACTGGCGCGGCTCACCGATCTCGACTGGTCGCTCGCGATTGTCGGCGGCGGACCGGGCGAGGCAACGATACGCGGCCTGTTCGGGTCCGGGATCGCCGGGCGGGTCCATTTCGCCGGCGAGCGCCCGCCGGGTGAGGTGCTGAGCCTGATGGCGCAGGCCGACCTTCTGGCATGGCCGGGCTGCCGCGAAGCCTATGGCATGGTCTATCTCGAGGCGGCCACACGGGGCACGCCGGCGGCGGCGCTGAAGAACATGGGCGTGCCGCTGGTGGTCGCCGACGGGACCAGCGGCCTCCTCGCCGATCCGCCAGACGCGGAACATTATGCGCTTGTCCTGAGGCGCATGATCGAAGACAAAGCCTTGCGCGAACGGCTCGGCGACGGTGCCAGGCGGTTTGTGCTCGACGCGCGTTCCGGCGCGCGGGCGGCCGAGAGGCTGAAGGATATCATCGAGGCCGTGATGGCACGGCGCGTGGGGGCGGCATGACGGATGAAGACGCTCAAGAGGCCTGGACGCGGGTCGAACAGGAGATCGGGCGATGGCACGCAGCGGGGCAGCGCCCTCGCCTGTTCCTGCGCGATGACGACGCGGTAACGATCACGCCGGAACTGGAGCGCCTCGTCGGCCTCGTCCGGCATCACGGGACACCGCTCCTGCTTGCCTCTATCCCTTCGATGACCGACGACGCGCTCGGCGCGCTGGTGCGCGACGAGGTGCTGATCGTCGGGGCCGTGCATGGCTGGGCCCATGTCAGCCATGCGCCGGTTGGCGAAAAGCCCTGCGAACTGGGGAGCCATCGCCCGCTAGAGACCGTGCTGGACGAATTGCGGCAGGGACGCGAGAAGCTGATCGGCCTGTTCGGCTGGGTGTCGGATCTGCTGGTGCCGCCCTGGAACCGCATCGAGGACGAGGTTCTACGGTATATCGGCAGGGCCGGCTTCGGTGGCGTGTCGGCGCATGGCTGGCCGGAGCGCCCGCTGCCGGTGCGCCACGTCAACGCCCATATCGACATCATCCACTGGTCGGGTGGCCGGGTCGGGCGGGATCTCGCCTGGATCTACGATCAGTTGGCGTCCAATCTGGCAGAGGCACGACGGCACGGCTTTCGTGGCGTCGGCATCCTGACCCATCATCTTGCCCATGACGAGACGGCATGGACCGCGCTGGAGACGCTGATGGCGCGCATGGGCGAGGAAGGCGCGGCCTGGGTGCATGCCGACGAATTGCTGACGGAAGCCTGATTCCTCGAGGGTTCAAGCTTCGGCCAGGCTGGAATTCAATCAGCTCAAACCGGTATCAGGCGTAGGGATCGGCCGCGTCGCGCAATCCGTCGCCGAAGAAGTTGAAGGCGAGGATGACGAGGATCACCGGCGCCACCGGCCACATCAGCCAGGGATAGAGCGCGACGACGTTGATGTTCTGCGCCTCGTTGAGCAGCACGCCCCATGAAACCACCGGCGGACGCAGACCGAGGCCGAGGAAGGACAGCGCCGTCTCACCCAGGATCATGGTCGGGATGGTGATCGTCGCCGAGGCGATGAGGTGGCTCATGAAGCCCGGCACGAGATGCAGGCCGATGATGCGCGCCGGGCGCGCGCCCAGCATCCGGGCGGCAAGGACGTAGTCTTCCTCGCGCAGCGACAGGAGCTTGGAGCGCACCGCGCGCGCCAGCGAAGTCCATTCCAGCAGACCCAGAATGATGGTGATGCCGAAATAGACGAGAATCGGCGACCAGGTGACCGGCATGATGGCGGCAAGCGCCAGCCAGAGCGGCAGCGTTGGCAGGGACTGGATGACCTCGATCAGGCGCTGGACGACGAGGTCGACCCAGCCGCCGTAATAGCCGGCCAGACCGCCAATCACGATGCCGAGCAGGAAGGAGACCGCCACGCCGATCAGACCGATCGTCAGCGAGATGCGGGCGCCGTAGATCATGCGCGAAAGCACGTCACGCCCGAGCCGGTCAGCGCCGAGCGGGAAGAAGCCGCCAGCCTCGGCGGGGCAGACCAGATGGAGATCGGCCTTGAACAGGCCCCAGAACGCGTATTCGTCGCCGCGGCAGAAGAAGCGCAGCGGCTGCACATCATCCGTGTCGTCGGTGTAGATGCGTTTCAGCGTCTTGAGATCGAGCGTCTGCTTGTAGCCGTAGACGAAGGGACCGACGAACTCGCCTTCGTGGAAGAGATGGATCGATTGCGGCGGCGCATAAATGTATTTCGCGTTGCGCGTCTCCAGCGCGTAGGGCGCCAGGAATTCGCTGATCAGCACCGAGGCGTAGACGATGGCAAGGAACAGGCCACACCAGACGGCGACGCGGTGGCGCTTGAACTTCCACCACATCAACTTCTTCTGCGAAGCCAGGAAGACCTTTTCCTGCTCCGGCGTCATCTTCTCGATGGCACGCGGATCGAAAGGCTCGCGCGAGACGTAATGCGGAATCTCGGACGCCTTGCCGGCGTCGGCGGTCGTCGCCCCACTGTTCGTATGCTCGGTCACCGGCTCACTCCTCCGGCCAGCCGGATGCGCGGATCGAGGATCGCCAGCGCGATGTCGGATATCAGGACGCCGATCACGGTCAGGAAGGCGAGCATCATCAGGAAGGAGCCGGCAAGATACATGTCCTGGCTCTGCAGCGCGGTGACGAGCAACGGCCCGGTCGTCTGCAGCGACAGGACGATGGCGACCAGCTCGGCGCCGGAAATGACCTGGGGCAGGATGCCGCCGATATCGGCGATGAAGAAGTTCAGCGACATGCGGAACGGGTATTTCATCAGCGCACGGAATTCAGGCACGCCCTTGGCCCGCGCGGTCGTGACGTACGGCTTGCGCAATTCGTCGAGCAGATTGGCGCGCACGCGGCGGATCATGCCGGCCGTGCCGGCGGTGCCGATGACAATGACGGGAATCCACAGATGCTCGAGCACGGAGACGAATTTCGACCAGCTCATCGGCTGGCCGATGAATTCGGCGTCGTAGAGCCCGCCGATCGAGGTGCCGAACCACTCCTTGGCGAAATAGAGCATGACCAGCGCCAGCAGGAAGTTCGGCGTCGCAAGGCCGAGCAGGCCGATGAAGGTCAGGCCGTAATCGCCCCAGCTGTACTGGCGGGTCGCAGAATAGATGCCGATCGGGAATGCCACCGCCCAGGTGAACAGGATGGTGAAGAAGGTGACGACGATGGTCAGGAACATGCGGTCCCCGATCACCTCGGAGACGGGCAACTGGTATTCGAAAGAATAACCGAGATCGCCCTGCAACAGGCCGGTGGCCCATTTGAAATAGCGCTCATACGGCGGCAGGTCGAAGCCGTATTCCTGGCGCAGGAATTCGAGTTGCTGCTGGTCCACCTTTTCGCCGGAGGCCAGCAGCGCATTGACGTAGGTCTCGAAATAGTCGCCGGGGGGCAGCTCGATGAGGGTGAACACCAGCATCGAGATCAGCACCAGCGTCGGCACCATGTAGAGAACGCGCTTGATGATGTAGCCGAGCATCAGTCTCTATTCCGGTCCCGTGTTGGTCGTCATCATGCTGCCCCCGGCAGGTTTCGGCTTACTGTTCGAACCAGAAAGTGTCGGGCCGGTAGGCACCGAAGAAGGCGGTCGGTTCCCAAGTATAGATCGCTTCCTCGGGAACGTTGCGCAATCTGTCGGAGATCACAACCGGCTGGCGCGTATTGTTGACGATACCGATGGAAAAGACCTGATCGGTGTAGGTCGACAGCATGGAGTGCCAGACGGCGCGGCGTTCTTCCTGTGTGGTTGCCGCAAGCCAGGCGTTGTAGCGGTCGATCTGCGCCATGGCCTCGGGCATGTCGGGCGGCTCGCCCGACGATCCGCCGGTGCCGAAATACTCGCCCCATTTCGGCCATTGCAGCTGTGCCTGCGATGTCGGGGCCAGTTCCTGCGGGCTCATGTCGGAGGCCGCGATGGCATTGTCCATGCCTGAGAAGACCGACATCTGGGTCTCGCCGTTCTGGGCGCGGCGGCGGAAGATGTCGCGCTGCGAGGCGCGTACGAACATCTTGATACCGATCTTCTGCCAGTGGTCGGCGACCAGTTCGAGCACGTCGGTTTCCTCGGTGCTTTCGCCGGAGGATTCCACCGTGATCTCGGCCCGCTGACCGTTGGGCAGGAGCCTGATGCCGTCATCGTCGCGCGCGGCCAGTCCCGCCTCGTCGAGAAGCGCATTGGCCTTGTCGATATCGTGAGCCGTCCAGGCGTCCTTGTACTCTTCCTTGTAGAGCGGGCTCTGCGGCATCACCGTGTTGGCGCTGGGCGTGGCAAGGCCGAAATAGATGACCTCGTTGATTTCCTCGCGGTCGATGCCGAGCGACAGCGCGCGGCGGAAACGGGCGTCACGCAGCAGGCCGCGCCAGACCGTGTCGGTGACGTTGAGGTTCGGGAACAGGGCGACCTGCGAGCCCTTGCCGGTCGACCACAGATAGGTGTGGAAGCCGTGCTTTTCCTCCGCCTCCTTGAGGAAGGTGAAATTGTCGAAGCGGATGTAGCGCGCCTGAAGGTCGCTCTCGCCACCGCCGGTCTTGGCCGGAATGACTTCCGAGGAGACGACGTCCATGACGATGCGGTCGATATAGGGAAGCTGGTTGCCCTCATTGTCGACGCGATGGAAATAGGGGTTGCGCTCGAAGATGAAGCGTTCGGACGGCGACTGCGTGGTGTTGCGCCACGCCTGCAGGGTCGGCAGATCCGGGTTTTCCGGGCGGCGCTGACGCTGCATCTTCGTATGGAGCGAGGTCCATTTGTCGAGATTGGCTTCCTCGACCTTTTTCTGGAGTTCGGCCGCGTCGGCATGGCGGGCGTGGAACTGCTTCATGTAATGCGCCGGTCGGTAGATGTAGAGCGGCGCGGGCCATGCAAGCGCCTGCAGGAAGGCCGGGTTGGGCTTCGACCAAGTGTAGCGCACGGTCAGCGGATCGACGATTTCGAATTTCGGCTCCTCGCCGTCGACCAGCATCTCGGTGGGCATGGTCTCGGGGCCGAGATCGGGATCCTTCGCCATGTCTTCCCAGAAATAGCGGAAATCCTCCGCCGTGAAGGGATGGCCGTCAGACCATTTGTGGCCGTCGCGAATCTTGAAGGTGAACTGGCGACCCTCGACAACGTCGGCGGATTCCAGCAGGTCGGGCTTGAGGTCGATGTTGTGATCGAAGCCGACCAGACGGGCATAGGTGTAGACGGTGATCTGGCCGATATCCTTGACCGAGCCCATCAGCAGATGGAGGTCACCGCCATATTTGCCGATCTTCTTGCCCTCCTCGGGCAAATCGACTACGAGCGGAGATTTGGGCATGCGCTCTGTCAGCGGCGGCAGCTTGCCCTCCTCGACGAGCTTGGCGAGCTCGGGCGCTTCCCCGGCCAAGGCGCCGGATACCGTCAGGCCTGCCAGGCACATCATGCCAAACAGGCCCGCCGCGACACCGCGGATCGTGCGGGCGATCGTTACAGACATCAAACCAGTTCCCTCATGTCGGCGTTGTTATTTGCCAGCACGAAGTGTCCTTTTTCCACTTCGATGCTGGTCAGTTTGGAGCCTTCGCTTGAAAGGAAGGCCTTGCCCCAGCTTGAAACGTCATCGGCACCGGAATACTTGAAATTCTCGAAATCCAGCAACCGGTCGAGATCGGGATAAGGCACCGAGGCGAGCAACGCCCTGGTGTAGGGATGCACGGGATTTGCGAACAGTTCCTCGCGCGGCGCCATTTCGACCAGCGCGCCACGGCACATGACCGCAATACGTTCGGCGACGTAGTTTACCACCGCCAGATTGTGCGAAATGAACAGGCTGGTCAATCCCAGCTCGGATCTCAAATCATTGAGAAGGTTGAGGATCTGCGCCTGAACCGAAACGTCGAGCGCGGAAACCGGTTCGTCGCAGATCATCAGTTCGGGATGGAGCGCGAGCGCGCGGGCGATGCCGATGCGCTGGCGCTGACCGCCTGAAAAGGAATGCGGGTAGCGGTTGAGGAAACGCGGATCGAGGCCGACCATGGAGATCAGGTCGACGATGTCGCGCTTGCGTTCGGCGCGGTTGCCGAGATCGTGGATGATGAACGGCTCTTCCAGGATGGAGTTGACCGTCATGCGCGGGTTGAGCGAGGAAAACGGGTCCTGGAAGATCATCTGGACCTTGCGCCGGAAATCCAGCAATTCGGGCCCTGACAGGGCGAGCACGTCGATCATGCCGTCGGCCGAATTCATCCGGACCTCGCCGGAAGTCGCGGCAAGCGCGCGCATGATCAGCTTGGAGACGGTGGTCTTGCCGGAGCCGCTCTCGCCGACCAGGCCGAGGCATTCGCCCGGCGCGATCGAGAAGCTGACATCGTCGACGGCGACGACCTTGCTCGCCTCACCCGCCTTGAAGAAGGAACCCTTGCGCACGATGAACTCCTTGCGCAGGTTCTTCACCTCCAGATGCGGCAGATCCTTGGCCAGCGGTTTGTTGGCCTGGAAACGGGCGGCCAGCTTGGCGATGGCGTCATTGTCTTCCTTGCCCATCTCACGCAGCGAGACCAGGCGTTCGCCCGGCGCCATGTCGAAATGCGGCACGGCGGCCATCAGCGCCTTGAGATAGGGGTGTTCGGGCCGGCGGAAGATGGTGTCGACCGGCCCTGCCTCCATGATCTTGCCGTGATAGGCAACGACGACCTCGTCGGCCATGTTGGCGACGACGCCCAGATCGTGGGTGATCAGCAGGATCGAGGTGTGGAACTTCTTCTGCAGATCCTTCATCAGGCCGAGGATCTGGGCCTGGACGGTAACGTCGAGCGCGGTGGTTGGCTCGTCGGCGATGACCAGTGCCGGATTGCAGATCAGCGCCATGGCGATGACGGCGCGCTGGCGCAGGCCGCCGGACAGTTCGAACGGATAGCGCTCATAGCCCTTGGCAGGGTCGGGAAAGCCGACGAGGCGCAGGATTTCCTCGGTCTCGGTACGCGCCATCTCCGCGCTCTGCTTGTGGTGCAGACGCAGCGCCTCCTCGACCTGATTGCCGATGGTGTGGAGCGGCGACAGCGCGGTCATCGGCTCCTGGAAGACCATGGAAATGCGGCCGCCCCGCATCTTGTAGAGATAGGGATCGCGATCGCCGAGCGCGGCAATGTCGATGACGCCGCCCGGCGCACTGTCATCGTAAAACAGGATGCGTCCGGAATCGATCGAGCCGTTTCTCGGCAGGATGCGCAGGATCGATTGTGCGATGACCGATTTGCCCGAGCCGGACTCACCGACCAGCGCCAGGACCGAGCCCTTGCGCACGCCAAAGCTCACGCCCCTGACCGCCTCGACCTTGCCACCCTGGATGGCGAAGGAGACGTTCAGGTTCTCGATTTCCAGCAAAGTACCCCGCGCTTCCTCCATTCAGCGCCCGCCCCTGTTCCTTGTGGTTGTGGTTCCCCTATCAGTTTTGAAGGTTTACACAAAGGGTTGCGAAAACAAAGTGACATAAGACACACCGCAGCGGTTTTCGTCGTGCTAGCATGCGATTTCGAGCGCGAATTCCACACAAATCAACCGATGCGGGAATCCTCGCCTCAGCGATCGTCTCCTGACGGGGGACTGCCTGTCTCATCCTGGAGCGTTCTTGCTGCTGCTGCGGCGGCTTTTTCCCTTTCCTCCTCGCTCAGCGAACGCGCGCCCGGCGTGTCGGCGATGCGCACCGTGACCTCGCGATTGGCGAAATGGATGCCCTCGCGGTGGAACAGCTCCTGGATCGAGGCATAGACCACCTTGCGGGTAACCCACTGGTCGCCCGGCTTGGTCATGAACTTGACGCGCAGGATCATCGCGGAATCGTCCATCTGAACGACGCCCTGCGATTTCAGCGGCTGGAGGAAGTTCTTGCCGACCTCGGGATGTTCAAGTAGCTGCTGACCGAGTTTCTTGACCAGCTTGCGGACCTTCTCGATGTCGGTATCGAAGGTCAGCCGCAGCGGCAGCTTCATGATCACCCAGTCGCGCGAATAGTTGGTGAGCTGCTTGATCTCGCCGAAGGGGATGGTGTGCAGCGGGCCGTTGTGGTGGCGGAGCTGGAAGGAGCGCAGCGAGATCTTCTCCACCGTACCGCGAATGTCGCCCAGCTCGATGTATTCGCCCTTGCGGAAGGCATCGTCGAACAGGAAAAAGCCGCCCGAGAAGATGTCGCGGATCAGCGTCTGCGCGCCGAAACCGACAGCCAGGCCGACGACACCGGCACCGGCGAAGAGCGGCGCGATGTCGACGCCGAGATTGGAAAGCACAATCATGCCGACAATCACGACGATGGTTGTCTTGGCGGCAAGCCGGATGATCGGCAGCAATGTACCGATGCGCGACGTGCCGTGGCCTGCCGGCTCATCATCAATGGCGTGCGGATCACCCTCGCCCTGCGCCTCGTCGGCGAGCTTGGCGGCGACATAGATGTCGACCGCGCGATAGAGCACCCAGGCGAGGACAATGAAGGACAGCGTGTCCATGAAGGCGGTAATCGGGTTGCCGCGCTCGCCGGCGCGCACGTCCCAGGCGGCGAGCACCAGACCGATGGCGCCCAGCGTCACGACGATGGCGGCGGTCTGTTCGAGCAGCGGCTTGAACAGCGGCCGGTAGGTCGGGAGCTCGTGGAGCGGCTGTGGGGTGACGATGTTCTCGACCTGCTCCTCGCCTTCCTCGATGCCTTCCTTCTCGGCCTCCTTGCGAGCGGCTTCCTCGGTCCGGCGCTGTTCGAGCTCGGCATTGCGGGCGACCCGCAGCTTGCGCTCGAAGGAGGCGCGGCGGGCGCGATAAAAGCGCTCGATCAGCAGCAGGATGACCCCATAGGCGGCCAGCGCGCCGATGAAGGCGGCCGGGGGCGCGATGATCAGCAAGGGTTTGTTGGGAAGGTCGAGCACGATGTTGAACGCCGTCATCAGCCAGGCGGCGACCAGATAGAGCAGGCCGATGATGTGCCAGGTCGAGGCCAGGAAACGGCGCCAGCCGGGCTTTTCCTCCGGATCGCCGGCTCCGAGGATGACGCCCGCGATCACCCTGCGATAGCGGATCGTCATGAAGGCGATCAGCATGGCCGCGATCAGCGAACCGACGAGCTGGGCCAGAATGTGGGAATCGGGCGCAAGATGGATGACGCCGAACCAGGTCGTGATCCCGGCGACCAGGGTCGCGACGGCTATGGCCCAGCTCCATTCGCGGTAAACCGCCGAGGCATCGGCATCGGAGATGTTGAGCATGCGATGGCTCGGCACGTCCGGTGCGAACAGGTTGAACAGGATGACGTAGCGTGTCACCCGCCAGATCGCGTAGGTCGACACGATCACAAAGATGGTGGCGCGGGTCGGGGCGTGGTCCGTGTCGAAGATGATGGCGATGACCGCAGCTACGGCGAAGAGCAGGATCGCATTGATCAGCATCAGCGCGGCGCGGAACAGAAGATAGCCGATCTTCTCGGCCCTGTCGGACGGCTGCGAATGGTACATGTGGCGGAAATGTTCCCGCCCCCAGTACTGGATGGCGCGCGACGGCAGGAAGCCGACCAGAATGCCGCCGATCGCGGTGGCGAGCGCGATCAGGAGCCAGTTCATCGTCCCGTCGGGGCTCGCCGACCGCACCGCCGCGGCAATGTCGGAAGGCAGGTTAGGCGCGTTGGCAAGGACGACCTTCAACCGCTGGCGGGCGGTCAGCCCCATCTCGGTCATCATGGTCGACATGTCGGCGTCGGACGAGGCAGGCGCTTCGTCCTGCGGCGAGATCACGACGACGGCGAACCCGTCCTTCCGGGCCTGCTCGACCAGGCTCTCCATGCTTTTGGGCAGATTGTCGGTGTTATCGGCGTCTTTTTCGGTGGTCTTGTCGCCCGAAATCGCCTTGAGCACCGCCGTCTGCGCGGCAGCGTTGAGTGCAGAAACCGGCGTCAGGCAGAGCGCCGCCAGCAGGGCAGCCACCGCCAGGAACAAGCCATGCCGTATCATCTCCACCCCTCCCGCATGTCCAATGCCCGGCACTTAGCCAACAGCGGAGAAAAATAACAAGGGCGCAGACCGTGCAGAAGACGACAATTCACCAGACCGCACACTACGGTCCGCAGCCAGTGCGTTTCGAGTTTTCACGGAAAATAGAAGCGCTGCCGTCCGTTCAATGCGCGCGAATGGGTATCTCGGCGCAGATGTTTCGGTAAGGTTATGGACAGGACTATTTGTCGTAATGCTGCCGGTACCAGGCGACAAAGCGCGACAGGCCGGTATCGAGATCGGTCTTGGGCTCGAAGCCGTAATCGTCGCGGATCGCGGTGATGTCGGCATAGGTCGCGGGCACGTCGCCCGGCTGCATCGGCAGGTTCTCGCGGATCGCCTTGCGTCCGAGATGCTTCTCGATGATCGAGATGAAATCGTCGAGGCGTTCCGGCTGGTTGTTGCCGATATTGTAGACGAAATGCGGCACGTCGAGCTCGCGGACATGGCCGGTCATCGTGATGTTGACCACGGCGTCGACGATGTCGTCGATATAGGTGAAGTCGCGGAGCATTTCGCCATTGTTGAAGACCTTGATCGGCCTGCCCTCAAGAATCGCCTCGGTGAATAGCCAATAGGCCATGTCCGGCCGGCCCCACGGTCCGTAGACGGTGAAGAAGCGCAGGCCCGTCTGCGGGATGCCGTATAGATGCGAATAGGTGTGGCTCATCAACTCGTCCGCCTTCTTGGTGGCGGCGTAGAGCGAGACGGGCCGGTCGGTGTTGTCGCTTTCGCGAAACGGCGTATCGGTGCGCCCACCATAGACCGAGGAGGAAGACGCGTAGCACATGTGCCGGAGGGTCGGCGTGTGGCGCGCCAGTTCCAGCATGTTGAGATGACCGATCAGATTGGCATGCGCATAGGCGAGCGGGTTCTCGATGGAATAGCGCACGCCGGCCTGGGCGGCGAGGTGGACGATACGCGTGATCTCGCGCTCGCCGACCGCCGCCTTCAGGGCTTCCATGTCCGCGATATCGGCCTCGACGAAGGTGAAGCCCTTCTCGTTGGCGAGGCGCTGAAGGCGGTCTCGCTTGAGCTCCGGCGAATAGTAGTCGTTGAGCACGTCAATGCCGATGACCGGTTCGTCGCGGGCGAGCAATGCCCGCGCCACATGTGAACCGATGAAACCCGCCGCGCCCGTCACCAAAATCGTCATGGCGGTGCTCTTAGCGGAGGGCCGGAAGGGAAGCAATGCGTTTGACAGCGCGTTCCCACGGACAAGCCGGAACGGGTTCGGCAGAGACGTAAATCAACCATTGCGGGCAGGCGTTAACCATTCGTTAACCATAGAGGCAGACCCTCATCGTCGGGAGGAGGACTGGAGGAGACGCCATGTCGAATTCGTTCTCAGGCCTCGCGAAGGCCGCATTGGCATGCGGCGCAGCGCTGTGCGCGCTGGCCGTTCCGCCCGCCGGAGCCCATGACGCACCATCCGGCTGGCCCTACCCGTATGAGTGCTGCACCGGTGTCGACTGCCGGCCGATCAAGGCGAGCCAGATCCGGCCCGGCCATGACGGCTATCTGATCCGCACCTCAGGAGAAATCGTCGTCTACAGCGATACAAGGGTGAGAAAATCGCCCGACGACGACTATCACTGGTGCTCGAATGGCGGGCGCGACAACGGGCGGACGATTTGCCTGTTCGTGCCGCAGCAATTGTTCTGAGCGGAAGCGCTCAACCAAAACGTCGGGCGGCCTACCAGTCGCCCTCCGTCTCGATATGCACGACCGCGCCGCAGTGCTTGCAATGGCTGGCGTCGGGGTCATGCACCATCAGCCCGCAGGACTTGCAGGTGTAGCGCACCTTGGCAGGCCGGAAGATCGCCTGTGCCAGCCGCAGGAACAGCGCGACGCCGAAGATCATGATGAAGACGGTGAGCAGGCGCCCGATCGGGTCGTGCAGCGTGATGTCGCCATAACCGGTCGTCGTCAGCGTGGCGACGGTGAAATAGAGCGCGTCGACCCAGTTGTTGATGTCGGGATTGATGCGTGCCTCGAGCACCCAGACCGTCGAGGTCACGACGAAAATGAAGACGAGCAGGTTCAGCGTTGCGCCGAACACGTCCTCCTGACGCTTTCGGATTGGCAGCAGCCGGCGGAATTCCTCCGAGATGCGGAAGACGCGAACGAAGCGCAGCGTGCGCAGGACACGCAGGAAGCCCAGATTTTCGACGAACAACGGCACGACCAGCGAGGCCAGCACGATCACGTCGGCGACCGTCGAAAGGCGCAGGAAGAACCAGCGCTTCTCGTCGTCGATCCAGAAGCGCGCGCCGAATTCGATGGCGAACACCAGGAAAATCGCCAGATCGATTACCCGATAGAAGGAAACATGCTCGATGCGCACGGTCGCCAGGAAATAGACGATCGCGGCAATGTCCAGCGCCGTCAGGGCCAGATGGAACAGGCGCGTGCGGCGCCCGTCGCCGTAATAGAGGTCCCTGAGATTGTCGCGGATTGCCGGCATCATGGTTCCCCATCGCATTCACGGCCTTGATTGGCAAGAAACCGGCCGCCCCGAAAGGCGCAAGCAGCGGCTGCCATTCATGTCGGCTGAAATGGGAAGTGTAGCGAAGGGATGTGGCGGCCGGTCCTTCCCCGTCGTGTCCCGAAAGACCAGCCGCCATCGATGTTGCCGGATTCCCCGTCCGGCCACCCGGTCCCCCCGGCGCGTTTGCCGCGCTCTTCGTCCCCCGGGATTTTCGGTGCGCGCCGCGCGGCGCGCAAACCGTGAATTAGTGTGTCGTCAGCCACTCGCGGGCGGCGCGCTGGGCAGCGGCGATCTCGTCGCGGCTCATCTCGGCGGCCAGTTCCTCGCGGCGCATCTTGGCGGCTTCCAGGCCGCGGAAAGCGGCGATGTTGAACCATTTGTGCGCAGTGACGTTGTCGGGCTCGCAATTCCTTCCGGTCGCATAGATCAGCCCCAGTTCGAACAGCGCCTCGACGCTGTCGGCGGCTGCCATTTCACCGAACTGCATGCCCGTCATGTCAAATCGTGCCATCTTACCAGTCCCCCTGTGTTCCTATCGTCTTTCGCGACGTTTGTTCCGTTCGCGGCGTCCCTGCCGCATGTAAATTCTTGTCCCTGTTTCGGGCTACTGGCCCTGTAACGGGCCGGTTGGGTCCGGCCTCGTTTTGTTGGGTCCAACATGACGGCAGGTCTTGAAATCGGGGTAAAAGGAGATGCTTAACGGGAAGCCAATCAAATCCGAATGAGACGTAAACTTAACGTCCGATTCACGTAGAGAATTCAATGAATTCAATTGGTTGTGCAGAAAATTGCGAAAGTTTGCGCCGATCGCGGAAACCCTTGCGTAACCATCGCACCGTTTGACCCATCGGATTTGAGGCAAAGGCGAGGCAAGCGTTTAACCGAAACATGGCCGCCGGGGTGCGTTCCGGTTGACCCCTGGCCGTCAACAAACGGGGCGCAAGCGTGTGGCGAAGCTCCGGCTGGGATGGTATGAACGTGCAAATCAGCGCATTCGCGCGGAGCCACCATCCACGAGGGAGGAAATGGCATGCATTCGACCATCCTGCGCGGCATCGCAGCCGCGGCAATTGCCGTCATTGGCCTGGCAAGCGGCACCGGGTTCGCGCTTGCCGCGGAACCGATCGAGGGCACATGGTTTCGCCCGTCGACAGAGACGATCGTCGTTTACGCTGAAGAAGGCGGCCAGTTTTGCGGCACGGTGCAGAATGGAGACTACAAGGGCCAGTCGATCGGCTGCATGAGCGGTTCCGGCGCCGACTACAAGGGCAAGGTGATCGCGCTTGACGAAGGCAAGACCTATACGGGCAAGGCCAAGGTCACCGGCGACGACATGAAGCTTGAAGGCTGCGTCGCGATTTTCTGCAAGGGCGAGACCTGGAAGCGGCAGTAGCGCCGGGCAACCGACCTGTCAGAAACAATAAAGGGGCCGCAGGGCCCCTTTTTCTTAGATAGCTCGATCAGAGCCGGCGCCAGTCCCGTTTGGCGCAGACAAGCTTCGCCACACAACCTTCGAGATGCATGACCTCGCCGGAAATCCTTGCGTTGCCCTCGACCGTGCGGCCGTTTTTCGGCTCGGTTATCTTCGCCGAGTATTTGCCATCGCTACCGGTGAAGACACCGATGCCAGTGCCGGCGTAACTTCCCGTATCCACCGTCGCGCACCAGGAATTGCCGCATGGCGCGATGCGGACCGTCTCCTTCATCGGCGTGAACCAGCGGCCCTCGATCGGATCGGCCATCGCGTCGGCGGCGCTCATCGCCATTGCAGCGCCGCCGATCATCACGCCGGCCGCCAGCCGGACGGCAAAGGGGCGTACACTCGTTTCAGACGGTTCCGACATCGCCTTGTTCTCCGCTTTCGAATTCCCAAGCGTTCGCCGGGAACGCGGGCAAAGGCAAGACGGCGAACATTAAAGTTTCGACAGATGTACGCCCCGCGCAAGCCGAACCGGTATCGCGCGTCAGGGCGCCAGCAGGCGGAAATCGTCGAAGCTGTGCGCCGTCGCGTCCATCTTCGTCCTGATCCATTGCCGGAAATGCGCGACCTTGTCCGGGTCGCGTCGGTTTTTCGCGGTGACCAGATAGTAGCCAAGCCCCGTGGGGATGCGCTCCCTGAAAGGCGCCACCAGCATTCCCTTGCCGAGTGCGTATTCGGCGAGCGTCTGCCAGGCGAGCAGCGCACCCTGCCCGGCAATCGCCGCATCGAGGCAGAGGGAAGCGTCGGTGAAGGAGTGGCCGGTCTTCATCGCGCCGGCCGGCAGGCCATGGGCCTTCAGCCAGACATCCCAGCTCAGCACCGAATGGACGTCGATCACCGCCGGCACCGACAGCAAATCGGCCGGTTCGTGCAGGGTTTCGGCGATGGCCGGCGCGCAGACCGGGAATATCTCCTGTGGCAGGAGCAGTTCCGCGTCGACATTTGGCCAGTTGCCACCCCCGACACGCAGCGCCAGGTCAATGTCGGAATGGTCGGGATCGGCCAGATCGATGGTTGCGTCGATCCGGATGCGGATGCTCGGGTTCAGGGCCGAGAATTCCGTCAGGCGCGGCACCAGCCATTTCGAGGCGAGCACCGGGGCCACGGAAATCGTCAGCACGTCGTCGGATCGGTGCAGGGCGTTTTCGACGCTTCTCGTGAGGATCTGAAAGCCCTCGCGCAGGCCGGGCAGCAGTTCGGCGCCGAATTCGGTCGGGACCAGCCGCTTGCCCTGACGATGGAACACCGGCTTTCCAAGCTGCCTTTCGGCCTTGATGATCTGCTGGCTGACCGCGCCGGGCGATACGCCCAATTCGTCAGCGGCCGGACCCAGCGCGCCCAGCCTTCCCACCGCTTCGAGCGCGCGCAGGCCATTCAGATGGAGGCGATTGAGAACTTCCATTCAGTTTTTCTATACGATCCCGCTTTGATTTTCGATGGAAATCCGGGCCTCGACGTTCCAGATAAGGGCATGATGATAAGAAAAGGAAAAAACATCATGAAGCTATTCTACGGAATCAGGGCCAATTGGCCGAAATCGCACGCTGCCCGCAATGGCGCACCGACTGTCGGCGCCTTCGCCGATGATCCGCTATCGCATCCCGCGATCGCGCGGATGAGCCCGCGGGAACTGGCCGATCTGCCGCTTGGCCGGAGCACGGCGCACTGCGGGAACCGCTGAACGCGGCCTGACCGTTCGTAGCGGCACCACACCCCATTTTGCGCCGCCTCGGCCGCTCAACTGGCCGCAGGCGGCGAAAATGTAGTCGCCGCGACACGAACGGGACTCTATAATCCCGTCATGAGAATAGAATCCGGACTATCCACGGCGGATCTGCCGCTCAAGACACCCGATTACGATCCACCCCGGTCGTTCAGCGACGCCAACGAGGCGGTCGCCGAACTGACGCGCCTTTACGAGCAGGGAACGCAGTTCCTGCGCGATCATTTCCGCGCAATCCTTGACGGCGAGAAGGTGGTCGCGCGGCTTCGCGCTTTCTACCCCGAAATCCGCTTCACCACGGCGAGCTACGCCAATGTCGATTCGCGGCTGGCCTACGGCCATGTCTCCGAACCCGGCGGCTATCTCACGACGGTGACGCGCCCCGATCTTTTCACCAATTATCTGTCGCGCCAGATCGGACTGCTGATCGCCAATCACGGCATGCCGGTCACGATCGGCGTTTCGGAGACGCCGATCCCGCTGCACTTCGCCTTCGAGGAAGGCTATCACGTGCCCGGCGCGATCGAGGAACTGTTCGATCGGCCGCTGCGCGACATTTTCGACGCGCCGGACCTCACGACGACCGACGACCGGATCGCCAATGGCGAATTCGACGATTCGCCCGATGTGCCGCAGCCGCTGGCGCCGTTCACGGCGCCCAGGATCGACTATTCGCTGCACCGGCTCGCCCACTACACCGCGACAAGTCCGCAATATTTCCAGAACTACGTGCTGCTGACCAACTACCAGTTCTACATGGACGAGTTTGTGCGCTTCGCGCGCGAGATGCTGGAAAAGGGCGACGGTGGCTATACAGCGCTGGTCGAGCCGGGCAATGTCGTGACCGAGGCCGGCAATCCGACGCCCGTGTCGGGCACCGTGCCGACGCGCATGCCGCAAATGCCGGCCTTTCACCTGACGCGGGCGGGCAATGCCGGCATCACCATGATCAATATCGGCGTCGGCCCCTCCAACGCCAAGACAATCACCGACCATGTGGCGGTGCTGCGGCCGCATACCTGGCTGATGCTCGGCCATTGCGCGGGCCTGCGCAACACGCAGTCGCTCGGCGATTACGTGCTGGCGCATGCCTATCTGCGCGAGGACCACGTGCTCGACGACGATTTGCCGACATGGGTGCCGATCCCGCCGCTCGCTGAAGTGCAGGTAGCGCTGCAGGAGGCCGTCGCCGAGATCACCGGCCTGTCGGGCTATGAACTGAAGAAGATCATGCGGACCGGCACCGTGGCGACGATCGACAACCGCAACTGGGAACTGCGCGACCAGTCGGGCCCGGTGCAGCGCCTGTCGCAATCGCGAGCGGTGGCGCTCGACATGGAATCGGCGACCATCGCGGCCAACGGGTTTCGCTTCCGCGTACCCTACGGAACGCTGCTCTGCGTCTCCGACAAGCCGCTGCACGGCGAGCTGAAGCTGCCGGGCATGGCGACCGAGTTCTACAATCGGCAGGTCAGCCAGCATCTGGCGATCGGCATCAGAGCGCTGGAAAAACTGCGCGAGATGCCTTCCGAAAGGCTGCATTCGCGCAAGCTGAGAAGCTTTTCCGAGACCGCATTCCAATAGGTCCGATCAGGTCGTCGATGTCCCTGCTGCGAACGGCAATCCTTCTCGCCATGCTCGGCCTTGCCAGCGCAATCGCGGTCGGCTTTCTGGGCTTCGTGCATCCAGCCTTCGACCTGTTCTCGAATTTCCGGCTGCATTTTTCCGTCGGCCTGCTGGTTCTGGCGGTGTTGTGGTCGTTCCGCTGTTCGAAGGCACCGTCCATCGTCTTCGCACTGATCGGGTTCGGCGGCCTGTTCGCCAGCGCGCCCGGTCTGCCGATCACGAGCTATGCCAACACGCCCGTGGGCGGGGAACGCGTCTATCGCCTGTTCGCGATGAACCTGCTGTGGCGCAATCCCACGCCTGAAAAGGTGCTGGAGGCAATCCGCGCCGCCGATCCCGACATCCTCTATCTCACCGAGATGTCCTGGCATCTGCGGCAGCTCAACGAGTCGCTGCGCGAGGACTATCCCTTTGCCTTCCGCTGCGCCGAGTGGAAGACCGTTGGCGGCAGCGTGATCCTGTCGCGCCTGCCGATCGAAAAGGGCAAGGATTTCTGCGGCGACTACGCCTCGCTCGGCCTGACCACCATCGTCATCGACGGCAAGGAGATCAGCGCCGGTGTGGTGCATCTTCGCTGGCCGTGGCCGGCGAGCGGTCCGCGCCAGATCGATGCGCTGGTGCCGCGCCTTGGGCGCCTGCGAGACGACGCGCTGATCGCCGGCGATTTCAATTCGGTGACATGGTCGCATGGGGTGACGCGATTCGCCGCGGCGGGCGGGCTCGAGATCGCGCGCGGCATCGGCGCCACCTGGGGGCCGGCGCTGGTCGCTTCGAACCTCGTCGACGAGGTGCCGGCCGACCGCAAGCCTTCCGCCGAGCGCGTGGCGCGCGTCCTGCAATGGCCAGCGAAGCTGGGCCTGCCCATCGACAATGCCATGTCGAAAGGTGCGGTCAGGATCGTTTCGGCCCGCACCCTGCCACCGGCAGGCTCGGACCATCTGCCGCTGCTGATCGAATTCGTGATCCGCGACTGATTTTTCAGGCGGCGACCGCCCTGCGGCGCTCCGCCCATGCCTGGCGGATGATCAGGAAGGACGAGGACAGGAACAGGCCCGCCATGCCGGCGGCGACGATCACGTCCGGCCAGCCCGACGATGTCATCCAGACGCCGACGGCGGCGGCCATGACCGCGACATTGCCGATGGCGTCGTTGCGCGAGCACAGCCAGACCGAGCGGACATTCGCATCGCCGTCCTTGTAGAGGATCAGCAGCATGACACTGGCGACATTGGCGGCGAGCGCAAGCAAGCCAACCCCGCCCATGATCTCGGCCTCCGGCGTGCCGAGGAAGAAGACGCGATAAACGGTCGAGCCGAACACCCACAACCCCATGGCCGAAAGGCTCAAGCCCTTCATCAGCGCGACGGTCGAGCGTGTGCGCAGCGAGGCGCCGATGACGGCGAGCGAAATGGCGTAGGTCAGGGAATCGGCGAGGAAATCGAGCGCGTCGGCCTGCAGTGCCTGCGACCGGCCGAGCTGGCCCGCCGTCATCTCGACGACGAACATCGACGCGTTGATGGCGATGACGGCCCACAGCCGGCGCCGGTAGTCGTCCGATATGCCGGTGAAATCGCTCTCGTGGTGGTCGTGATGGGCGCCCATGGAATGCTCCGCTTGAATCTCTCTCCCACCTACCTAATGTCTCTAGCGGCTAGAGGTTCAAGAGGAACATGAAATGTTTTCGATCGGAGAGCTTTCACAACGCACGGGCGTCAAGGTGCCGACCATCCGCTATTACGAGCAGATGGGCCTGCTCGACGCACCGACACGTTCGCACGGCAACCAGCGGCGCTATGACCGCAAGGGGCTGGAACGGCTCGCCTTCATCCGGCACGCGCGCGATCTGGGCCTGCCGATCGAGGCGATCCGCGAACTCATCCGGCTGAGCGCGCACCCGGACAGGCCCTGCGACGATGCCGACCGCATCGCGACCGAGCAACTCGAGGCGGTGCGCGCCCGCATCGCGCAACTCAGGCGGCTGGAGAGCGAACTCGAACGCATCTCCACTGGCTGCAAGGCCGATCATGTCGGCGATTGCTACGTCATTCGCGCCCTTGCCGACCACGAGTTGTGCGCCAGCGAGCACGATCTGGACCAGCCGGTCCGGGCATGAAAAACCCCGATGGCCTGTGGCCACCGGGGTTCCTCGAATTCGTAAATCGCCGGGATATCCCGGCGCGGCGCTCAGAGCGCGGTCAGATTGTCGGCTGCCGACTTGCCGGTGCGGCGGTCGGTCGTGATTTCAAAGCTGACCTTCTGGCCATCGGCGAGGCCGGAGAGGCCGGCGCGCTCGACTGCGGAAATGTGGACGAATACGTCCTTGCCGCCGTCCTCGGGCTCGATGAAGCCGTAACCCTTCTGGGAGTTAAACCATTTTACGGTGCCATTGGGCATGGGTAGTCCTTTCGGTAGTACCTGTGTGTGTGTCGACGCATGCGTGGCCGCATTTGTCGGGTCATCGTGTCTCAGGAGTAGTAGGTCGTGCGTCACACACCGGGAGTACCGGGCGTAGAGGCCAAGCCGTTCGGCCGAAAACTCGATCGCGGCCATTTAACGCAGGTAGGCGGAAATAGCAAGGTACTTCATGCTGCTGCAGCGCGCATAGTTACGCCAAGGTAACGCGATTCAATCGGCAGGCATGTGCTCGCCTGGCGGGGCCTGATGAGGCAAATTCCAGCCGAAATAGACTTCCGCGTCGACCAGTTTGCCATTTCTGATGGTGAGGATTTCAGTGTTGCGGAAACGCTTCCCGGCGATACTAGTGGCTTCATAGGTCACGTACACGCATTCGCCGTCAGCAACCAGCCGGACGAATTCAAAAGCTGAAATATTCTCATTATTCGGCCAGCAAAGCTCGAAATAGCGCTTGCGATCAATTCGGTTGTCGAGCGGACTGGTGAAATGGAAATCGTCCGCAACCAGGCTTTCGATCTTGTCGCGGTCGCTTTTGGCGTAAGCCTCATAAATGGCACGCGCAATCGCTATCGGATCGTTTGACATTTGTCTCTTTCCCCTCACGCAACAGGCTAGCCGGGAGCTTGCCCTCTATATATTCGGGTAAGCTGGCCCCTCTCCGGCATTCCTGAACGGTGGCGACAATAGACGGGCCTCACCCCAGCATTACATGTTCGGGTAGACCGGGCCTTCACCACCGTAGGGCGGGGTCCAGTCGATGTTCTGGTTCGGATCCTTGATGTCGCAGGTCTTGCAGTGGACGCAGTTCTGGAAGTTGACCACGAACTTCGCGTCCGATGTATCGGTGCCGGTCACCGCATTGCCTGCCGAATCCACCCATTCATAGACGCCGACCGGGCAGTAGCGCGACGACGGGCCGGCATAGGTGCCAAGTTCCGACTGCTTCTGCAGGTCCAGATCCAGTACATGGAGATGCGGCGGTTCGTTCTCGTCGTGATTGGTGTTCGACAGGAAGACCGACGAGGCACGGTCGAAGGTGAGCTTGCCGTCGGGCTTGGGATAGTCGATCGGCTTGAACTTGTCCGCCGGCTCCAGCGCGGCATAATCGGGCTTGCCGTGCTTCATCGTGCCGAAGGGCGACCAGCCGCCGAACAGCGTGGTGCACCACATGTCGAGCCCACCAAGCCCAATGCCGATCAGCGTGCCGAATTTCGACCAGAGTGGCTTGGCGTTGCGGACCTTCTTGAGGTCCTTGCCAATGTCGGTCGCACGCCATTCGTTCTCGTAATCGGCGAGTTCGTCGCCGGAACGGCCGGCGGCGAGCGCCTCGGCCAGCTTCTCCGCAGCGAGCATGCCCGACAACATCGCGTTGTGGGAGCCCTTGATGCGCGGCACGTTGACGAAGCCGGCCGAGCAGCCGATCAGCGCGCCGCCCGGGAAGGTCAGCTTCGGCACGGACTGCCAGCCGCCCTCGGTGATGGCGCGCGCGCCATAGGCGATGCGCTTGCCGCCCTCGAAGGTGTCGCGGACCTTCGGGTGGGTCTTGAAGCGCTGGAACTCCTGGAAGGGCGACAGATAGGGGTTCTTGTAGTTGAGATGCAGGACGAAGCCGACGGCGACCTGGTTGTCCTCCAGATGGTAGAGGAAGGAACCGCCGCCAGTGCCGGAATCGAGCGGCCAGCCGAAGGTGTGCTGGACGAGGCCCGGCTGGTGCTTCGACGGGTCGACCTCCCACAATTCCTTGATGCCGATGCCGAATTTCTGCGGCTCGGCGTCTTTCGAAAGGTCGAATTTGGCGATGAGCTTCTTGGCGAGCGAACCGCGCACGCCCTCGCCGATCAGCGTGTACTTGCCGAGCAGCGCCATGCCGCGCTCGAAATTCGGGCCGGGCGTGCCGTCTTTTTCGAGGCCCATGTCGCCGGTGGCGACGCCGATGACCGCGCCGTCATCGTTGTAGAGCACTTCGGCGCCGGCGAAGCCCGGATAGATCTCGACGCCCAGCGCCTCGGCGCGCGCGCCCAGCCAGCGGCAGACATTGCCGAGCGAGACGATGTAGTTGCCGTGATTGTTCATCAGCGGCGGCATGGCGAAATTGGGCAGCGGGATCGCGCCGCTTTCGCTCATCATGAAGAACTTGTCCTTCGTCACCGGCGTCTTGAAGGGATGTTCCGGATCGTCCTTCCAGTCGGGGAAGAGCCGGTTGACGGCGATCGGGTCGACCACGGCGCCGGACAGGATGTGGGCGCCGACTTCGGGGCCCTTCTCCAGCACGACGACGGACAGATCGGCGTTGATCTGCTTCAAACGGATCGCCGCGGCCAGGCCGGCAGGTCCCGCGCCGACGATGACAACGTCGAACTCCATCGACTCGCGTTCTGGAAGCTCCATTTCCTCCGACATGCCACTCTCCTGACGATTCAATCTCTTGCGGCCATCCGGCGGGCCGCCCTCTTGCGGCATTGGGTGCCATGAAATTTCCGCATCCGCAAACCCATTTACGCAAAATCGGATTGTACGGTTTCGGCTATCGGACCCGCCAATGGCTGCACACGATAGTCCCGCAGCCGCATCGAAATGCGGCCGGGCAAGTAAGCCAGCCGCACCAGAAAAACTAACGTTTACGTTAAAGTCAATATTCTTTGCTGTGTGCGGCACACCCCGCCCTTTGCCAGCGGCGGCCGGAAAGGGGTAGATTTGCGGATGGAGACAGAAACAGGCAAGCGATGACCGCGACGACGGGTGAACATTCCGGCATCTCCGCGCAAGAGGCTGCGGAACTGCTTCGCTGGTATCAGGATATCGGCGTCGACATCGCGCTCGAGGAAGAGCCGGTCGACCGTTTCGCCGAGAGCGCCGCGCTGGCCGCCGAACGCTCAGCCAGCGCAGCGGAACGCAAGCCGCTTCGCCCTGCCCCCGGACACATGCCTGTCGCCTCGTCCGGCGGCGGTCCCGCACCATCGCCGGCCGACCGCGCGGCGGGGCGTTTCGCCGGCGTGCCGCCAACCCATGCGCCGGGCGGTCCGGGCACCGCAGGCGGCGGGCTCGCCAATGCGGCCATTCCCGATGACAAGGCGGTGGAAAGCGCACGCGAACTGGCGACCTCGGTCGACACGCTCGACGCGTTGCGCCAGGCGATGGAGCGTTTTGAGGGATGCAATCTGCGCCTGACGGCCAAGAACACCGTGTTCGCCGACGGCAACCCGCAAGCCAGGGTGATGCTGATCGGCGAGGCGCCCGGCCGCGACGAGGACCTTCAGGGCCTGCCATTCGTCGGGCGTTCCGGCCAGTTGCTCGACCGCATGCTGGCAGCCATCGGCCTCGACCGGAGTTCCGTCTACATCACCAATGTGCTGGCCTGGCGGCCGCCCGGCAACCGGAACCCCACCCCGGCCGAGACGGAAATCTGTCGCCCCTTCATCGAGCGCCACATCGAGCTGGTCGATCCGGAAGTGATCGTCTTCGTCGGCGCGGTTTCGGCCAAGCT
The DNA here is from genome assembly GCA_041987205.1 of Rhizobiaceae bacterium. Lineage (GTDB taxonomy): Bacteria > Pseudomonadota > Alphaproteobacteria > Rhizobiales > Rhizobiaceae > BOKV01. Next base: position 49,783 of record JBHIWX010000017.1, read on the forward strand.
GATGCTGAAGACAACCGACGGCATCCTGAAGCTTCGGGGCAAGTGGAAGACCTATTCGGTGGGCGAGCGCCAGTATGACGCCATCGCCATGCTGCATCCGGCCTTTCTGCTGCGCCAACCCGCCCAGAAGCGTTCGGCCTGGCAGGACATGCTTAAACTGCAGGCCCGGCTTGAAAAGGCATCTTCCGACAGCAGCAACCCCTCATCGCTGATGAGCGAAGCGGACTAGGGTCTTTCGAACCGGTGGTCTGGAAAGACCGGGCGCCGCCGCTAAAGCCGCGCATATGGATGGACCATTGCCGCGATCGCGGAATCTGCGCAATATTGCGTCAGGGGCTTCGACTTTGTTGAGGCGATTTTCATGACGCAATTCCGTTCATCCAGCCTTCTGGCAGGCGTTCTCCTGCTGGCGCTTTCGCTTTTCATGTCGGCTCCGGCGCAGGCGGCCAGTCTCGTCGTCGCGATCGGCGACAGCAACACGGCCGGTTTCGGCGTGCCCAGGGCGCAGAATTATCCGTCCAAATTGCAGGCGCTGCTTCGTGCGCGCGGCTACGACGTCACGGTGAAGAACAGCGGCATCAATGGCGACACGTCGGGCGGCGGGTTGCGCCGGCTGAATTCGGCCGTTCCGCAGGGCACGAAGGTCGCCATCGTCTTCTTCGGCCGAAACGACCGGCGCTTCATGGTGCCGCAATCGCGCATGCGCGCTAATCTCGACGCCATACTCTCGAAGCTGCGGGCGCGCGGCGTGCAGGTCATCCTTTGCGGATTCCACCCCTACAGCTTTGCCGACATCGCGGCGAAAAACGGTGCGATCTATGCCGGCGATTTCTTCACCGGCGTCGCGGTGAACGGCAAGAAGAAGCCGCAATATTCGCTGCGCGATTTCGTGCCGCATCTCAACGCTGACGGCTACACCGTTGTGGCGAACCGGCTGGCGCCCTATGTCGCCCGCGCGCTGGGGCGCTGAGCATCGTCTCACCTTTCAACATATGTCGCCTGTCAGGAGGCGGCACCTGACGGGGCGTGCAAGCCGCCCGGTTTGTTTCACTCGCGCGGTTTCGCGACTACGATGGCCGGCACCAACCGGACGAAACGGCCATGCCTCTCGATACCTATCTGGTCTACCTCGCGGCGGTGGCGGTGTTCTTCGCCACCCCGCCCGATACCAGCCAGTTGCTGATTATCTCCAACAGCGCACGCCACGGCTTGCGGCGGGCCACAATCACCATTGCGGGCGACCTCTCCGCGAACGTCCTGCAAATGACCGGCGCGGCGTTCGGGCTTGCCGCCATCATTACGACCTCGCAGACAGCGTTCGAGTGGATCAAATGGCTCGGCGTCGCCTATCTCGCCTGGATCGGCCTCCAGTTGATGCTTTCCCCCGCCACGGCCGGCGAGCCGGAAGGCAAGGCCCCTGACAGGACATCGCGGCTCTACCGGCAGGGCTTCATAACCTCCATGGCCAATCCATTTGCCGTGGTCTTCTTCGGTGCGCTCTTTCCGCAATTCATCGACCCGGCGCTACCCGTCCTGCCGCAATTGATGATACTCGGCCTGACCTATCTGCTGGTCGACTGCCTGACCCTGCTCGCCTGGGGCTGGCTCAGCATGCGCGCCGTCCGCTTGCTCAGGCAGCATCCGTTCGGCCTGATCAACAAGGTCTGCGGCTCGCTGATGATCGCTGCGGCCGTGCTGCTGGCGATGAAGGATTTCGAGCCCCGGCGCTAGGCAGGTTTCGGCATTCCCCGAACACCTCAAACGGCGCAAAGGCGGGCGCATCGCCAGCCCGCCAGTTTCAAGTCGCAATCAAGCCACGATTTTCGCGTTTGACCGGTTCCTTCGCAATACATGGCGACTAATGTCGCGGCGATTCTTTCCCAAGGCTTGAAGCGAGGCTCGATATGGCCAGGCAGTTCGTTCCGATCCTCGCGCTTTTCATGAGCACGGCCTTCCTGCTCGCTGGCGGCGGCGTGCAATGGATATTGCTGCCGATCCGCAGTCAGCTCGAGGGCTTTTCCACCGACGCCATCGGCCTGATCGGCGCCGGCTGGGCCATCGGTTTCACCTCCGGCTGCATCGTCGTACCGCGCATGGTGCGGCGTGCCGGCCATATCAGGGCGTTCGGCTCGCTTTCGGCACTGCTGGCCATCTCGATCCTGCTCAGCGCGATGATCGTCGATCCGGCGGCCTGGTTCGTGCTGCGCATCGTGGCGGGCCTGTGCTTTTCCGGCTCCTACATGATCATCGAGAGCTGGATCAACGGGCGGGTGACCAACGAGACGCGTGGCGCGATCTTCTCGGTCTACCTGATCATCACCCAGCTCGCGATGATCGCCGGGCAATATGCCATCGTCGTCGCCGCGCCCGAGACCGACCGGCCCTTCATGATCGCGGCGATCCTGTTCGCGCTGGCGATCCTGCCGACGGCGCTCTCCAAGGCGCCTTCGCCCGAGCCGCTGGAACAGGTCCACGTCAAGCTGAAGGAGCTCTATGTCAATTCGCCGGCCGCGCTGGTCGGCGTATTCCTGGCCGGCGGCATCGCCGGCTCGTGGCAGAACTTCGCGCCCGTGTTCGGTGCGATGTCCGGCATGTCGAACACGGCGATCGCGACCATGGTCAGCCTTGCCATACTGGGGTCGGCCGTTTTCCAGTACCCGTTCGGCTGGCTGTCCGACCGTATCGACCGGCGCATCGTGATGATCGGGATCGGCGCGGCTGGCGCCGTCATCGTCGCGGCGACAGCCTTCATGCAGGTCGACGCGCAGTCGCCGGGCCTCGCCTTCTTCGCGCTGATGGCGATGACCGGGGCCTTCATCTATCCGATCTATGCGATCCTGGTGGCGCATGCCAACGACCATGCCGCGCCCGAAGACTATGTCCAGGTCTCGTCCGGCCTGCTGATGGTCTATGGCGTGGGCACGATGGCCGGTCCGATCCTGACCGCGCGGATCACGGCATGGTACGGCGCGGGCGGCATGTTCATCACCATCGCGCTGCTGAACCTCGCGATCGCCGCCTATACCGCTTGGCGCCTGACGAGACGTCCGGCTCCTTCGGATGAGGAAACAATGGATTTCCAGACCTTCGCTCCGGCCACCGCGCTGACGCCGCAATCCTATACGCTGGCGCCTTCGGCCGAGGTGGCGGAGGAAGCCGCCGAAGCTGCCGCGGAAGAAGAGACGCAGGACGTCATGACGGCGAAGTGACCTCCGCGGTCAACGCCACATCTCGTGGAAATGATGGACGGGGCCGTGGCCCTTGCCGACCTGCAACTGGTCGGCGGCGGCGATCGCACCGGTCAGCCAGGTCTTCGCCAGGGCGACGGCTTCGCCCAGCTGCTTGCCGAGCGCCAGTTGCGACGCGATGGCCGAGGACAGCGAGCATCCGGTGCCATGGGTGTTGTCGGTCTCGATTCGCGGGGCCGTGAGCCATTGCTCCTTGCCGTCCGCGAGCAGCAGGTCGACCGCCTCGCCGCCTTCGCCGTGCCCGCCCTTGACGAGAACTGCGCCGCCCGTCATCGCGGCCAGCGCCATCGCCTGCCCCGACACCGCCTCACGGTCGCCGGCCACCGGCAGCCCGGTCAGCCGTGCCGCCTCGTGCAGATTGGGCGTGACGATGGTGGCCAGCGGAAACAGTTCGGCGACCAGCGCCTCGACCGCATCGTCGTGCAAGAGCGGGTCGCCGCTGGCGGCGACCATGACCGGATCGAGGACGATGTTGCGCGCGCCATGGCGGCGCAATCCGTCGGCCACCGCGACGATGGTTTCGCTTCTCGACAGCATGCCGATCTTGACCGCCGCGACATCGAGATCGGAGAAGACGGCGTCGATCTGTTTGGTCACGAAGTCGACCGGCACGTCGTGGATGCCGGTGACACCGAGCGTGTTTTGCGCGGTCAGCGCGACGATGACACTCGCCGCGTAGACGCGGTTTGCCGACATGGTCTTGATGTCGGCCTGGGTGCCGGCGCCGCCACCGGAGTCGGAGCCGGCAATGGTTACGGCGATGGGCAAGACGGGTTGTGTCATCGTTTCGTCGCTTCCCGGTTTTTTAAACTTTTTTTACCAAGCTGAGGTAGATTCGCTTCGACGTTCGGTGGGGCCCCGGCGCGCATTCGCGCCACCCTTCCCACTTAAGAAATCGATTCAAGTCGGATGCTCAACTTGAGACTTTGATTCAAGTTGCGCGCCGTCTTTCCTAAAGTTTTGATTCAGATTCAGAAAGCTGGCGCAAGCTTCTGAATTCAGATTCCTTTTTCATCTCAGCTCATCCCTTCCACGGGCCACTTCCGCCAGGATTTCGGCACTTGCCCCGGCCGGATCGGGCGCGTTCATGATCGCCGAAACGACGGCCACGCCGTCGGCGCCTGCCCGCACGATCCCGCCGGTGTTGGCCTTGTCGATCCCGCCGATGGCAACGAGCGGCAGATCGCTGGCGCCGCGCATCCATGCGATGCCGTCAAGACCGATCGCCTCGCCCGCGTCGGGTTTCGTCGCCGTCGAGAACACCGGGCCGACGCCCAGATAATCGACCGCGCCGAGGGCGTCGCGGGAGGCCTCCAGTTCGGCCGCGTTGGCGACCGAAAGGCCGATTATGCAGTCCTCGCCCATCAGGGTGCGGGCGTCGCGCGCGTCCATGTCGCCCTGCCCGACATGCACGCCATCGGCGCCTGCGATCATCGCCACGTCGATGCGGTCGTTGACGATGAAGGGAATGGCGAGCGGGCGTAACAGCAGCACCAGACGACGCGCCAAAGCGACGAGGTCGCGCGACGGCGTGACGGGATCGCGAAGCTGCACCATGGTGGCGCCGCCGCGTACCGCATCGGCGACGACGTCCTCGACCGCCCGGCCGCCATTAAGCACCGGATCGGTAACGAGGTAGACGGAAAGGTCGAAGGCCGGCTTCATCGTCAGCGCATCTCGATCGAGGTGTTGGCGCCGAGCGACGCGGCGTCAAGCGCGTAGAGCGCGTCGCAAAGTTCGGCCGGCAGATGGCCCGGTCCCTTCACCCGGTCGCCGGCGATCCTGCCCGCCGCGGCATAGGCCGCGAGCGCGGCGACCGTCGCCTCGAAGGCCGGCGCTGCGGTGACGAACGCTCCGACGACGCCCGACAGCGAGCAGCCCAGCGCCGTCGACAACGGCATCAATTCGTGCCCGCCCGTGATGGCGACCGTACGCTTGCCGTCGGTGACGTAGTCGGTTTCGCCGGTGACCGCGACGACGATGCCGAGCTTGCCGGCAAGTCCGGTCGCCGCGTCGAGTGCGACGTCGGAGCCGGCTGTCGAGTCGACGCCCTGTACACCTCCGGCCATGCCGGCCAGCGCCATCACCTCGCCGGCATTGCCACGAAGCACGGTCGGCCGCATGGCAAGCAGGGCCGAGGCCGTCTTGTTGCGCAGTTCGGTTGCGCCGACGCCGACAGGGTCGAGCACCCAGGGCTTGCCCAGGGCGGCGTAGTATCCGGCGGCATGCTTCATCGCATCGATCCACGGCGGCGACAGCGTGCCGATGTTGACGACCAGCGAGGAGGCGATGGCGGCGAAATCCTCCTGCTCATCGACGGCATGCGCCATGGCCGGGGATGCACCGAGCGCCAGCAGGACGTTCGCCGACACCGTCATCGCGACATAGTTGGTGATGTTGTGGACCAGGGGCCGTTCGGCCCTGACCTTTTCGAGCAGCCTGAAAGCGGCTTCGGGGGAACAGGGTTCCATCGTGAGTCTTCCTCCAAACGGCACCCCGGCGGGCGACACGCTTCTGGAGGACGAACCCTTCCTTGGCGTCTCATTCCCTACGCCGGCATGATCCGGATCAGGTTCCAAGAGTTGGCCAGGATGAATGGCCTCTCAGCCCGGCATCGCAGCCGGGCACCTCCATGAGCGGTGCTTCACATATCGCTCCCGGCACCTCCATTCAAGAGGGCATCGGCCGGAAGCGAATTGATCGTGAGATCGCGTTCAGGCGGTCAGCGTGGACCAGGCAGCGAGCCCGACGACCAGCAGCATGGCCAGCGCCATGGCGAGATTGATCGCAAAATGCGCCCGCGCGCCGAGATCGAGGCGATGCAGCACGGTGCCAGCATAAAGCCAGAGAAAATGGATGGGCAGCCAGATCGCGTTCATGATCGCGAATTTGAACGCCAGTTCTAGCGCAAGGTTGTCGGGCAGGAAGGGAAAGCCGGTCATCAGCGCCGTGTTCACGAC
>JBHIWX010000018.1:0-53452 GCA_041987205.1 Rhizobiaceae bacterium
TTTCCTCGAAAATGTCGAGGTCGTCCGGCCAGCCGGCGCTGACCCTGATGCAGCGCGACAAGGGCTCCGCGCCGGGCATTCGGATGAACACGCCGCGCGCCAGAAGTCCCTCCATCACCGATTTGGCAAACGCCGTGTCGCGGTGGCAGTCGATGGTGACGAAATTCGTCGCCGACGGGATCGGCGACAGCCCGTGCGCCGTCGCGATCGCCGAAATGCGGTCGCGCGCCTCGGCCGTGCGCTGCACGGTGAGCGCGAGCCAGTCCTGATCTGCCAGTGCCGCCGCCGCGCCGATCTCGGCCGTGCGGTTCATGCCGTAATGGTCGCGCACCTTCTCGTATTCGGCGATCAGCCCAGCCTCGCCGACCAGATAGCCAACGCGCGCACCCGCCATGCCGTAGGCCTTTGAAAAGGTGCGGAAATGCAGGACCTGCCAGTTCGACGTATCGATCGGCACCACGGCATCGTCCGGCCCGTATTCGGCATAGGCCTCATCGAGCACCAGCAGGCAGTCCGACGGCAATCCGTCGATCAGTTCGGCGATGTCCGACGCCTTCCACCAGGTTCCCATCGGATTGTCGGGATTGGACAAATAGATCAGCCGCGCCCCGACCGCCTTCGCCTTGTCGAGCAGCGCACCGAGATCCTCGCGGTCGTTGCGATAGGTCATCTTGTGCAGCGTACCGCCATGGCCGGTGACGTGGAAATTGAAGGTCGGATAGGCGCCGTCGGAGGTGACGACATGCACGCCCTCCTCCACAAACAGCCGCGTCGTGTGGCCGAGCAGCCCGTCAATCCCCGGTCCGAGCACCACATTGGCGGGCGTCACGCCGTAATGGGCGGCAAGCGCATGGCGCAGCTCGTAGCCTTCCGGATCGCCATATTTCCAGAGTTCCTTGCCCGCTTCCGCCATCGCCTCGATGGCCTTCGGCGACGGCCCGAACACGCATTCATTGGCGCCGATGCGCGCCCGGAACGGCTTGCCGCGCGCCCGCTCCTGCGCTTCCGGGCCAACAAAGGGCACGGTGGCGGGTAGGCCGGCGACAAAGGGGCGAAGCGGATAGGCTGAACTCATCTAGGTTCCCTCGCAACGATCGGGTCAGGCATCGTCCCTGCGCCAGACGAAGAACGGCGCCTTGCCGGGCCTGACGCCCAGTTCGGCCCGTCTTTCGTCGGTGACGCCATCGGGCACGAGAGTGCCACCGGCAAGGCCGCGAAGGAAGGGGGCGAGATCGTCACCGAACAGGCGAACATGATCCTCCTGCAGGAAGCGTTCGAGCCGCTCGGCATCGCTCGACAGATGCTCGCCACCCTCGGCCGTCGGCCGGTCCGCAGAGGGCCCGGGCACCGAGAAGACCATCACGCCGCCGGGCTTCAGCCAGTTGGTCAGGCCGACAAGGTGATCCTTCCAGTGTCCCGGAATATGCTCCAGCACGTGGTTGTGAACGATGCCGTCGAAATGGCCGGGGGCAAACGCGTCGAAATCACCCGGCAACACGAGCTTCACCGGCGAGGCATGGGAATAGCGCTCCGGCGCGGCGTCGGCGGTGAGATAGCCCTCGCCGAACACCTCCGAAAGGACCGGATACAGGCAGGCCTCGGGTGCCAGATGCAGCAGGAGAGCCCCCTCGCCCGCCTTCGGCCACAGGAACCGCTCATAGACGTCGAGCGCCACGCGATGGCGCGCCTTCGAGCCGCATTGCGTGCAGACTTCGCCCGGCCGGCCGCGATAGCTTTCGAATTGCGTTCCGCCGCAGATGTTGCAATGCATGGCTGTTCCCTCGCCTGGGTCGGCATTCGCCCTATAGGACTATGCCGGAAGCGGCAACCGTCTTCGCCGCCGCCTTGCGCAAACCGCATTTGTCTGCCAGACAGAAATTCACGGAACATTCAGGGAACAATCCAACTGGGCGGTGCGGTCGCAATCGACTTTGTGACACGCTAGTCTTGCTCAAGTGATTCGTACGCGACGCGGCATTCCATGGACGACAGCAACGACCTTTTCGCCAACATTCCCCAACCGGCAAAACCGGCGTCGCCGCCTGCTGCCCGCAAACCGCCCAGTCAGGCGGACACGGGCCGCACCGGCTCGGGCTATGACGCGTCCGACATCGAGGTGCTCGAGGGTCTGGAGCCGGTGCGTCGCCGGCCGGGCATGTATATCGGCGGCACCGACGACAAGGCGATGCACCACCTCTTCGCCGAGGTCATCGACAATTCCATGGACGAGGCTGTCGCCGGCCATGCGACCTGGATCGAGGTCGAACTCGACGATCAGGGCTATCTGAGCGTCACGGACAATGGTCGCGGCATTCCCGTCGAGGCGCATCCGAAATTCAGGGACAAGTCGACGGTCGAGGTCGTGATGACCGTGCTGCACGCCGGCGGCAAGTTCGATTCCAAGGCCTACGAGACCTCAGGCGGCCTGCACGGCGTCGGCGCCTCGGTCGTCAACGCGCTGTCGATCCATCTCGAGGTCGAGGTGGCGACCAACCGCCGTCTCTACCGCCAGGAGTTCCGCCAGGGTATTCCGCTCGGCCCCCTCGCCGAGATCGGTGAGGTTCACAACCGCCGCGGCACCAAAATCCGCTTCAAGCCCGACGAGGCGATCTTCGGCGCCAATTGCGCCTTCGATCCCGCGCGCCTGTTCACCATGGCCCGTTCCAAGGCCTACCTGTTCGGCGGTGTCGAGATCCGCTGGAAGTGCGATCCCTCCCTGCTGACGGATCCGAATGCGCCGGAGCCCGTCGCCACCTTCCACTTCCCGGGCGGGCTGAAGGACTATCTCGAAGCCACCATCGCCGCAAAGCACAAGGTCACAGTCGAGCCCTTCGCCGGAAAGACCGAGAAATCCTCCGGCCATGGAGCGGTCGAATGGGCCGTCGCCTGGTACAATGACGACGGTTTCGTCAATTCCTATTGCAATACCGTCCCCACCGGAGACGGCGGCACGCATGAAGCCGGTCTGCGCATCGCGTTGACGCGCGGCCTGAAATCCTATGGCGACATCGTCGGCAACAAGAAGGCGCAGCTGATCACCACCGACGACGTGATGACGTCTGCCGCTGCCATGCTGTCGGTGTTCATCCGCGAACCGGAATTCGTCGGCCAGACCAAGGACAAGCTAGCCACCGTCGAGGCCGGGCGCATCGTGGAAAACGCGGTACGCGACCGGTTCGACCACTGGCTCGCGGCCTCGCCGCAGCAGGCCGGCAAGCTGCTCGAATGGGTGGTCGACCGCGCCGAAGAACGTCTTGCACGCCGCAAGGAAAAGGAGATCAACCGCAAGACGGCGACGCGCAAGTTGCGCCTGCCCGGAAAGCTCGCCGACTGTTCGGCCAATGCGGCCGGCGGCACGGAACTGTTCATCGTCGAGGGCGATTCGGCAGGAGGTTCCGCAAAGCAGGCGCGCAAGCGCGAGAACCAGGCCGTGCTGCCGCTGCGCGGGAAAATCCTCAATGTCGCCTCGGCCGGCCGCGACAAGCTCGCCGCCAACCAGCAGATCGCCGACCTCGTCCAGGCGCTGGGCTGCGGCACACGTTCCAAATACCGCGACGACGATCTGCGCTACGACCGCGTCATCATCATGACTGACGCCGATGTCGACGGCGCGCATATCGCCTCGCTGCTGATCACCTTCTTCTACCGCGAAATGCCGGAACTGATCGCCAACCGGCATCTGTTCCTGGCCGTGCCGCCGCTCTACCGCCTGACCCAGGGCGGCAAGACACTCTACGCCCGCGACGACGCCCACAAGGACGAATTGCTGAAAACCGAATTCTCGGGCAACAAGAAGGTCGATATCGGTCGCTTCAAGGGCCTGGGCGAGATGATGCCGGCCCAGCTCAAGGAAACGACCATGGACCCGAAAAAGCGTACCCTGCTGCGCGTCGATGTCAACGAGCCGCAAGGTACCAGCGACGCCGTCGACCGGCTGATGGGCAACAAGCCCGAAGCCCGCTTCCACTTCATCCAGGAAAATGCCGAATTTGCTGGCGACGAATTGCTGGACGTTTAGAGCGTCTATTCCGGCTTTTCGATCGTCAACCCTGGCGCGGGCTCGATCAGCTGCGTCGTGAAACTCTCGAACCCGTTGCCCTTCATTCTTGTTTCGGCTTTTGAGATGTAGCCGGTTTCCGGGTTGATCCAGAATTTGTCACTGACCTCGTAGCCGCCCTCCATGGTGTAGTCGGCCGCGACCGTTTCGTGCACGACGCCTTCGAGTTCCGCCTCGCCGCATTCGGCGTTGCGCACCGTCTTCGCGCGCTCGGCGAGTTGCGCCTTCACGGCCTCGGGGCTCGCGCCGGCATCCATCTCGCGAACCTTCGTCCAGGTCGTACCCTTGTCCATCGAGGAATAAAGGATGTTGTCGACAACCATCGACCACGGCATCGTCTCCGGCTCGATCATCTCGGTGCGCCAATTGCCCGAGCCGTCCTGCAGGTTCCAGTTGGTCGACTTCATGCCGCCGACGATTTCCTGCGTCACATGATTGCGCGACGGCTCGGTCCTGTCGCTACGCTCGACCATGACGCGGACGAACTTCTCCTGGCAGCTTTCTGCGAATGCCGGCTGCGCGAGCGCAAGCAACAGGGCAAGGGCGGCGGGAACGGGTTTCAAGACGGCTCCTCCAAAACGTTTGCTACGCTGGCGCGCGGAAAATCGTCGGTCGAATTCTGCACAACTGACCGTCCCGCGCAACACCACAACAACCCACGCACCCGAACGCCCATCCCCTTGGTGAGGTTGACTTGAAGCGGCGCGCGGACTATGTGCGGGGCAGTCAGGGAAGCGGCTCGCGCCCGATGCCAATCCGGGCATGCAGGGCGCCACGGGTTCTTAACGACACAAGCGGGCAGTAAAGAGCCCGGCCAGTACCGCTCCCTCGATCTCCGGTTCGTCTTTGTCATCGCGGGCATCGTGTCCGCTGTCGAACCCCAACACGCGAAAGAACCTGCCCGCAAATGTCCTTCGACAATCTCGGCCTCAGCCCGAAAGTCCTTGATGCCGTCAAGGCGTCCGGTTACGAAAACCCCACCCCCATTCAGGAACAGGCCATCCCGCACGTCCTCGCCAAGCGCGACGTGATGGGCATCGCCCAGACCGGCACCGGCAAGACCGCCTCCTTCGTCCTGCCCATGCTCTCCCTGCTCGAAAAGGGCCGCGCCCGCGCCCGCATGCCGCGCACCCTCATCCTTGAGCCGACGCGCGAACTCGCCGCCCAGGTCGAGGAGAATTTCGTGCGCTACGGGCGCAACCACAAGCTGACCGTGGCGCTGCTGATCGGCGGCGTGTCCTTCGAGGACCAGTTCCGCAAGCTCGACCGCGGCGTCGATGTGCTTATCGCAACGCCGGGCCGCCTGCTCGATCATTTCGAGCGCGGCAAGCTGCTGATGAACGGCGTCGACATCCTCGTCATCGACGAAGCCGACCGCATGCTCGACATGGGCTTCATCCCCGACATCGAGCGCATCGTGAAAATGGTGCCGTTCACGCGCCAGACCCTGTTCTTCTCGGCCACCATGCCGCCGGAGATCGAAAAGCTCTCCAAGCAGTTCCTGCAAAATCCGGTCATGGTCTCGGTGGCGCAGCGCTCATCTGCCTCGACCACGATCACCCAGCGTGCTGTCGCCTCGCCCTATGAGGATTATGAAAAGCGCGCCATCCTGCGCAAGCTGATCGACGACGAGGCCGAAGGCTTCAAGAACGCGATCATCTTCTGCAATCGCAAGACCGAAGTTTCGACACTGTGGCGCTCGCTGGACAAGCACGGCTATTCCTCGGGCGCGCTGCATGGTGACATGGACCAGCGCTCGCGCATGGCCATGCTGCAGGCCTTCAAGGACGACAAGATCAAGCTGCTCGTCGCCTCCGACGTCGCCGCGCGCGGCCTCGACATCCCCGATGTCAGTCACGTCTTCAACTATGACGTTCCCGTCAACGCCGAGGATTACGTCCACCGCATCGGCCGCACCGGCCGCGCAGGCCGTTCCGGCAAGGCATTCACCATCGTCACGCCCGCCGACCGCAAGCAGTACGAAGCGATCGAGACCCTGCTGCAGCAGGAGATCGAATGGCTCGATGAACCGGTCGAGTGGGACGAGCGCGCCGGACGGCGTCGCGGCGGACGCACCTCGGAGCGCAAATCCGCCTCGGGCGGCCGTTCCGCCAGCAAATCCTCGAGCAGGGCTTCCGAGAAATCGGCCGGAAAATCGTCCGAGAAGCCGTCCGCCGAACGCGACCGTCAGGAGCCGGCCGACAAGCCGGTTGCGGCCCGTGAGGACGATACCCGCAACAGCGAGCGCAAACGCAAGAACGAGGGCGGCTCGCGCCGCAGGGAAAAGCCGCAGCGCGGTGGCGAGGCTGCCTCGCACAGCGATGGCGATCATCCCTTTGGCGGCGAGGAATTCGTCCCTGCCTTCCTGCGCAATTGATCGCCCCTGAGCGTGGGTGGCGGACCCCTCCCGCCATCGCGATGAATTGTTAGGCTTGCTGCCTTATTATTAATCAGACATGGTTGCCATTCTCGACGCCGATGACCGCGCCGTGCCCGGTACATGGTAAATTTTGCCTTGTTTCCGCCGGGCGCGCACACCTTGCTGGTTCTGGCACGCTCTGTGCATAGGCGGCATCGAGGAAACGGTCCGAATGCGTTTCCGCCCTGCGCGCGACGGGGCTGAAGCGCGTCCCATTTTGTCCAAGCGAGGAAATAAAGAGACTAAGATGAAAAAAATCGAGGCCATCATCAAACCCTTCAAGCTGGATGAAGTGAAAGAGGCGCTGCAGGAAGTCGGTCTGCAGGGCATCACCGTTACCGAAGCCAAGGGTTTTGGCCGTCAGAAGGGCCACACCGAGCTCTACCGGGGGGCGGAATACGTTGTCGACTTCCTGCCCAAGGTGAAGGTCGAATTGGTTCTGTCCGATGAGAACGTGGCCGGCGCGGTGGATGCAATCCGCAACGCCGCACAGACCGGCCGCATCGGTGACGGCAAGATTTTCGTCTCCAGTATCGAGGAGGTGATCCGCATCCGCACCGGCGAAACCGGCGTGGACGCGATCTGAACGAAAAGACTGCATCCGGCGGGCGGCGTTGGTCGCCGCCATTTTCAAGCCGGGTGCCCCTGCAACCAGTCCTACAGGAAGGAAAATTATGACGACTGCAGCCGATATCTTGAAGAAAATCAAGGAAGAGGACATCAAGTTCCTCGACCTTCGCTTCACGGACCCGAAGGGCAAATTGCAGCATGTGACCATGGACTGCGGCCTCGTCGATGAAGACATGTTCGCCGAGGGCGTGATGTTCGACGGCTCCTCGATTGCCGGCTGGAAGGCGATCAACGAGTCCGACATGTGCCTCATGCTCGATCCCGAGTCGGCGCACGTCGATCCCTTCTTCGCGCAGTCGACCCTGGTCGTACTCTGCGACATCCTCGATCCCGTATCGGGCGAAGGCTACAACCGCGACCCGCGTTCGACGGCCAAGCGCGCCGAAGCCTATGTCAAGGCAGCCGGCATCGGTGACACGGTCTTCTTCGGTCCCGAGCCCGAGTTCTTCGTCTTCGACGACGTCAAGTACAAGGCCGATCCCTACAACACCGGCTTCAAGCTCGACTCGTCCGAACTGCCGTCGAACGACGACACCGACTACGAGATGGGCAACACCGGCCACCGTCCGCGCATCAAGGGCGGCTATTTCCCGGTACCGCCGGTCGACAGCCTCCAGGACATGCGCTCGGAAATGCTGACCGTCCTCACCCAAATGGGCCTGAAGATGGAAAAGCATCACCACGAGGTGGCCGCGGCCCAGCACGAACTCGGCACGCTGTTCGCACCGATGGTCAAGTCGGCCGACCAGATGCAGCTCTACAAATACGCCGTGCATCAGGTCGCCCACGCCTATGGCAAGACGGCAACCTTCATGCCGAAGCCGGTCTATGGCGACAACGGCACCGGCATGCACTGCCACCAGTCGATCTGGAAGGACGGCAAGCCGGTCTTCGCCGGCAATGAATATGCCGGCCTGTCCGAGACCTGCCTCTACTACATCGGCGGCATCATCAAGCACGCCAAGGCGATCAACGCCTTCACCAACCCGACCACCAACTCCTACAAGCGTCTGGTGCCGGGCTTCGAGGCTCCCGTGCTGCTCGCCTATTCGGCCCGCAACCGTTCCGCGTCGTGCCGCATTCCCTTCGGCTCCTCGCCGAAGTCGAAGCGCGTCGAGGTTCGCTTCCCGGATCCGAGCCAGAACCCCTATCTGGGCTTCGCGGCCATGCTGATGGCCGGTATGGACGGCATCAAGAACAAGATCCATCCCGGCTCCGCCATGGACAAGGATCTCTACGACCTGCCGCCGAAGGAACTCAAGAAGATCCCGACCGTCTCGGCTTCGCTGCGCGAGGCACTGGGCGCACTCGAGAAGGACCACAAGTTCCTTCTCGAAGGCGGTGTCTTCGACAAGGACCAGATCGATGCCTACATCGAACTGAAGATGGAAGAGGTCATCCGCTTCGAGCACACGCCTCATCCGGTCGAGTTCGACATGTACTACTCGGTCTGAACAGGATCGACGAAAGTCACGAACGCCTGCGTTCGACGGAAAGCCCCGGCACTGCCGGGGCTTTTCTTTTTCAAGACAATGAAAGAAGCTCGGATTCCGCTCTTGTCTCGACATGTGCAATATTGCACGCTTGTCACGAGAGTATTGTGTAATGATCCAACCATCGGAAGCACGGCATCCGATTCATTCTGGGACCAAAGCAAACTGGAGAAGCCGATGACCAAGCTTCGCAAAGCCCTCTCGACCGCGATTGCGGTTGCCACGCTCGCTACCGCAGGCTCGTTCCTGCCCGTCGCCAGTGCCAGTGCCGGCGGCTATTACGGCCCGGGTAATGGCTATTACGGCAGGCCCTATTACGGCCAGCGCCGCCAGCGGCATTGCCGCTGGCACCGCGTACCCTATCGCTGGGACTATTACGGTCGCCCGATCCGCTGGCGCAAGGTTCGCCGCTGCTGGTACGGCTGATCATCGATCCGTCGCTTCAGCGCGGACTGAGCAACTTTCGACACGGCCCCGGCTCGACCGGGGCCGTGTTTTTTTGGCACCATGGCACGCATCGGATTCGCAGATAGTCGGAGCGGAAACATGAAGGTCAGCGAAGCAGTCGAACGCAGGATGTCGGTCCGGGCGTTCCTGCCACGTGCCATCGATACCGCAACCATTGCGCGGCTTGCCGAAAAGGCAGCGCGCGCGCCCTCCGGCGGCAATCTCCAGCCCTGGCAGATCGCCATCGTCAATGGCGAGGTCATGACGGCCTTTCGCGATCTGATGGAGCAGCGGCTCTCGGGCAAAGCCATCGAAGGCGGCGAATCGGCTGAATACGCGGTCTATCCGCCAAAGCTCAAGGAGCCCTATCGCACCCGTCGCTTCGAGAATGGCGAGGAAATGTACGCCCTGCTCGGCATCGCCCGCGAGGACAGGCAGGCGCGTCTGGTGCGATTCGCCGAGAACTTCCGGTTTTTTGGCGCGCCGGCCGCGATCTTCTGCTTCGTCGACCGGACGATGGGCGCGCCGCAATGGTCCGATCTCGGCATGTATCTCCAGACCTTCATGCTGCTGGCAGCGGAAGAAGGCATCGATACCTGCGCGCAGGAGTGCTGGGTCGCCTATCCGAAGACGGTCTCGCAATTTTGCGGCATCGGCGATGACATGATGCTGTTTTGCGGCGTTTCGATCGGCTATCGCGACCCCGACGCGCCGGTCAACGGCCTCGTCACGCAGCGCGCGCCTGCCGACGAATGGCTGAAGGTGGTGTAACCCCGATCAGCCGAACCCGGCACCGCCTTCCTTCGGGCGCATCCGGATCAACCGCGAGGTTTCCACCGCCACTTGGCGATGCACGACGGCCTTGCGGTAATCGGGATCGCGCAGCATCGAGATGAAAGCCTCGCCGGACGGATATTCCGCGATAAAGCACAGATCCCAGTGTTCCTGCTCGGGCCCGATCAGCGTCAGTTCGAAATTGCCCGACCACACAATGCGCCCGCCGAGGCGCTGGAAGATCGGTCCGCTCTCGCGCGAATAGGCACCATAGGCTTCCTCGCCCGTCACCATCGTGCCGTCCTCGTAGACCGCCGTGTCCTTCAGGCGCACCAGATTGAGCATCTGGATACGACCCTCGCGCGGCAGATCCTTGAACTTGCCGAAGCGCTCCTTATCGGGATCGACATATCGCTCCATCCAGCCCTCTCCTCGATGCGATCGCGACGCGGTGCCCCTCCGCTCGCCTACGACCCGCTGAAACTCAATTCGCCGGAGGGCTCGAATTTCTTCTTGCCGTTATCATAGACGTAGAATTGCGCTTTGAAACCGCTGCCCGAATGCTGAATGATCTGGATGGTCCGGGTCAGGCGCTGCGTGGTCTTGTTGACGAAATTCGTGGTCACGGTCAGCTTGCCGTTCTTCACCGAGCCTTCCGATTTCGTCACGGCCGCCTCGCCCGAGGCGAACAGCGCGCCGCGCACCGAATCGCCCTGATGGGTCATCTTGCCGCTGACCGAACTCTTGCCCTGCGTACTCGCGCAATTGCCTTTCACGATCAGCGCCTTGCTGGCTTCGTCGTAGCGGTTGGAAATCTTGCAGGAAACCTTCTCGGCATCATCGCGCCCGGCGAGCTTCGCCGTGCCCCGGCCGCGATACTCGCCGGCGAGGCGCTCGAGAAACGCACCGGCATCGGCCGCATGCGCCGAGCCGGCCGCAAGCGGTCCGACCGGCGACAGGCCGCCCGCCATCTGTATGGCCGCGCCGAGCAGACACGCTGTCATTGCCGATTTCAAAGTTCTTCCTGCATTCATGATGTTCCGTTTTCCTTTTCTTGCGCGGCCTTCAGGCTTAATGCGCCGATTACGCATCCGATCCAGAATCGCCGCCCTTGCCGCGCAACAAAGCCCGCTTGAGTGTCAAAATATTGGCCGGCAGGACCGCCATGTTGGAAAAGAAGGCAACCAGCAGGGTCGCGATCATCAGTTTTCCGACGACCGGCACCATCGGCAGCACGCTCGCCTGCGTGACCAGCGCCGCCGTGCAGATGATCACCGTGGAGGCGGCAAGCGCCGGCCCGACTTCCAGCATCGAGGTCCGCAGCGCTTCCGGTGGCTCGGCGCCGGAGCGCCGCTCGGTGCGATAGACATTGACCACATGCACCGCATTGTCGATGGCGATGCCAAAAGCGATGGTCAGCGCGATCACCTCGGAGATGTTGATCACCCCGCCCCTCAGCCAGACGATGAGCTCAACCGTGAAGATCGGCAGCAGGTTGGGCGTCAGCGCCACCACCGCCATGATCGGCGAACGCGTTGCGATCCCGATCACCGCCACGCCGAGGAAGATCGCGATCAGAAGGCTGGTGCGCAACTGGTCGATCAGATGCGTGAATTCATGCGCCATCAGCACTTCGAAGCCCGTGATGACGATGTCGTCGCCATAGGGCAGTTCATCGACCTTCGCCTGCAGTGCGTCGACCTGGTCGAGTGTGTTGACGATCGACTGTTCCGACGATATGCGCACCGCGACGAGTAGCCGGTCGCCATCGCGCGAGCGATAGCTGTCGCGTTCGTTCGCCTGTGCCTCCTCGAACTGGCGTGCCAGATTGGCGAGCGCGGCCTCGTTTCTCACGCCCTTAGCCAGCGTCCTCAGCGAGAAGATGCGCTCGGGCGGATAGAGCGTCGCCGCGATGGTCTCGACCTCTTCGAGCCGTTCCAGATTGGCCGGCGCGAAGGATGCATCGGGTTCGGCGGCGGGGATGGACAGGAAGATCTGCGCCCTGCCCCCGACCTCGTTGGCCAGCACCTCGGCCTCCAGCGTGTCGGCATCCTTCGGCAGATAATCGGTGATCAGATATTCCGGCCGCACCATGGCATGGACGATCGAAAGCCCGATGACCGCGACAACCGCGATCAGCGCGATCCTTGCCGGGCGCGGCCAGACGAAATTGGCGAAGCGCTCGCCGATCCCCTGAAAGGCCGGGCTGCGCACCTTTCCCGGCCGGATCAGCCCGAACCTGATCGCCCAGTGCGCCATGACCGGCATGCCGATGATCACCGCCAGGAAGGCGAGCGACACCGCGCAGACGCCGATCAGCGAGAAGGATTTCAGCGCCGATCCGGGCGCAAACGAAAAGGATGCGAAGGCAAGCAGCGTCGTCACCGAAGTCAGTGCCGAAGCCGGTCCGACACGCCTGAGCGCCTCGGCCAGATTGGCGCCGAGATCGGGCGATAGCGCATTCGAGTGCTGCCATCGGTAGTAGACGACGATGCCGTCGGCAAAGGCCAGGATCAGCGCCAGCGTCGGCAACACGGTCGACAAATAGTTGACCGGTGTGCCCATCGCGCCGAACAGACCCAGCGTCCACAGCGCGGTCAGCGCCGGCGGAACCGAGCAGATGAACGCCGCCGCCACGCTGCGATAGATGAACAGCGCTATGACGATGCCGAGCGCCAGCCCGATCGTCGTCAGTCTGAACTGGTCGGAAATGAGCGCGGAAACCACCGTCGAGCCGATCGGCGTCAGCCCGGTGTAGAGCAGGCGGAAATCGTCCGGCGCCGAATCCGCCAGCATCTCGCGCAGCATCTCGTACTGGTTATAGCCGGAGCCGTCGCCGCTATCGCGCATCAGGCCGGTATCCATGGTCACGATCATCAGCGCCATGTTCTTGTCCGGCGCAATCAGCGAGCCTGCCTGCGGATAATCGTGGATGACCTCGGCGACCAGTTCGCGGGCCTGCTCGTCGCTTTCGATGGTCTCGGGGAAGAAGACGCCGATCCGGCCCGTATCAGGATCGAGCTTCGGTGCGGAAAAGACGGTGACGACGTTCTCGACATAATCGGCGAGTGCCGTATCGAGCTGCAGGAAGCGCAGATCCTCCAGCCCCTGCGCCGTCATCAGCCGGTCGGAGCGCACAATCACCGTGATGTCGCGGGAAAAATCGCGGAAATCGTCCTTCTGACCGAAATATTCGCGATAGCCCTGGCTCTCTTCGGGCAGCACGGCGGTAATGTCGCCATCGAATTGGAGATTGCGCAGGCTCCAGCCGGCGAACACCGACACCGCGACGATTACCAGCGTGAAGAGGACCGGAAGACGCAACGCCGCCAGTCCTATTCTTTCAAGGCCGAAACCGATGCCCAGCCCGTTCTCTTGCTTTGAAATGATTCTGCTCCGTCGACCCCCGCTATGCGAGCCTTCTATCGCCCTTTTCCGCCGCCCGCCAGAGCTTGCGGACACCCGCCCGACCGGATGATTCAGCTTAATTGACTTGAAGACAGCCGGTCCAGATGCCAAATCGGTACCAGCAATGCCGCCACGGCGGCGCCATTATCCGCCAGCAACCCGATCGCCTCCCGGCATCAACCCGAAGACGCGCACCATGTCCTCCTATATCGAAGCATCCCAGGCCCCCCTCAAGAACACCGGCACCATCAAGCTTTATGGCGAGGACGGTTTCGAAGGCATGCGCCGGGCCGGGCAGCTGACCGCCGAATGCCTCGACCGGCTGACTTCGATCGTGGCCCCGGGGGTGACAACGGAAGAGATCGACAATTTCGTCTTCGACTTCGCCCGCGATGCCGGCGCGCTGCCCGCCACGCTGAACTATCGCGGCTACACCAAATCGACCTGCACCTCGATCAACCACGTCGTGTGCCACGGCATCCCCAACGACAAGCCGCTGCGCAACGGCGATATCGTCAACATCGACGTCACCCTCGTGCTCGATGGCTGGCATGGTGATTCGAGCCGCATGTACCCGGTGGGCACGCTCAAGCGCGCCGCCGAAAGGCTGATCGAGGTAACCTACGAGGCGATGATGCTCGGCATCGCCGAAGTAAAACCCGGTGCGCGCACCGGCGACATCGGCGCCGCCATCCAGGATTTCGCCGAGGCCGAGCGCTGCTCGGTCGTGCGCGATTTCTGCGGCCACGGCGTCGGGCTGGTCTTTCACGACGCGCCAAACATCCTGCATTACGGCCGGCGCGGCGAGGGCATTGAGCTCAAGCCCGGCATGATCTTCACCATCGAGCCGATGATCAATCTGGGTCGCGCCGGCGTGAAGGTTCTCGCCGATGGCTGGACGGCGGTCACGCGCGATCGCTCGCTTTCGGCCCAGTTCGAACATTCGGTCGGCGTCACCGAAACCGGCTGCGAGATATTTACGCTCTCGCCCGCGGGCTATACTGTCCCTCCCTACGAGTGATTTTCGCGAGAGCGAATCCGGGGGTAAGCATTGTCGGCGGCGGACGGGGAAGACGGGGATTCACCCGGCGGTTTCAAGGAAACCCAATCGGCAAAGCGTGGCCCTGCCCCGCATTTTCACGGCCATCGCGACCGCCTGAGAAAGAAGTTCCGCGAGCACGGCGCCGAAGCGCTCGCCGAATATGAACTGCTCGAACTCCTGCTCTTTCGCTCCATCCCCCGCCGCGACGTCAAGCCGCTTGCCAAGAAGCTGATCGCCGAATTCGGCTCACTGGCCGAGGTGATCGCCGCACCGTCCCACAGACTCGAGGCGGTCGACGGCCTGTCCGAGAATGTCGTCAGTGATCTGAAGATCGTGCAGGCCGCCGCCGCGGCGCTGACCGGCGGCCAGGTGCGCGGCAAGACCATTCTCGGTTCCTGGCAGCAGGTGCTGGAGTATTGCCGCATCGCCATGGCCTTCGAGGAACGCGAACAGTTCCGACTGCTCTTCCTCGACAAGAAGAATCGCCTGATCCGCGACGAGGTCCAGCAGGTCGGCACGGTCGACCACACCCCGGTCTATCCGCGCGAGGTGGTGCGCCGGGCGCTTGAACTGTCGGCGACCGCCATTATCCTGGTCCACAACCATCCATCCGGCGATCCCGCGCCCTCGCGCGCCGATATCGAGATGACCCGCACCATCGTCGACATCGCCAAGCCGATGGGGATCACCGTGCACGACCACATCATCATCGCGCGCGACGGTCATTGCTCGATGAAGGGCATGCAGCTGATCTGATCCCGTGGTGACCCGGGCGCGTCAGGGTCTGGCGGTTGGCTTTGCGGCATCGCTGGACATCCGGCCCGACTTGCCTATCGTCCGGCAAAAGATGAACCGAAGATAAGGCGTAAACCATGAAACTCTACTGGGCTCCAAGATCCCGTTCCCTCACCTCGATCTGGCTGATGGAGGAAGTCGGCGTGCCCTACGAGCGCGTGCTCGTGGACACGCATGGCGGTGAACAGGACACGCCCGGCTACCGTGCGATCAACTCAATGGGCAAGGTGCCGGCATTGGTCGATGGCGACACGCATGTGAGCGAGACCGGGGCGATCTGCACCTATGTCGCTGACCGTTTCCCGGAGGCAGGCCTGGCACCGCGCCCGGACGACCCGGCCAGGGGAGACTATCTGCGCTGGATGTTCTTCGCCGGAAGCTGCATCGAGCCGGCCTACATGCAAAAATTCTCCGGCTGGGAAACACTAAAATCGCGCGCCGCATGGGGCAATTACGAAACCGTGGTCCATGCACTGGAACAGGGCCTGGCCGAAGGCGACTGGATCGCGGGAGAACGCTTCACCGCGGCCGATGTCGTGATCGGCAGCGCCGTCTTTTTCGGCCTGGCCTTTGGGCTCCTCGACAAGAATCCCGTCTTTGCCGGCTATGCCGGGCGCTGCGAAGCCCGTCCGGCACTGCAGCGCGCCCGCGAGATCGAGGCAGCAGCGATTGCCGCGATGGAACCCCCGCAAAACGGCGCCTGAAAACGCTCAGGCGGGCTTGCCGCCGGCGCGCTCCAGTTCCTCCGGTGTGTCGACATCGAAGCCTGCCGCCTCGCCCAATTCCACCGCGACGATGCGATCGCCATGTTCGCCGATCAGGTTACGCGCGCCCTTGTCGCCGGTGATCGCACGCAGCGCATCGAAATCGCGGCGCGGCCACAGTACCGGATTGCCGCGTTCGCCGCCATGACAGGCCATGACGATAGCGTCGGCAGGCGACGCCGCGGCGGCCGCGATCATGCGATCGATCATCGCGGCAGTCAGTCGTGGCATGTCGCCGAGCAGCACGATCGCAGCCTCGCAATCCGGCGAAACGGACGCGATCCCGGCGGCCAGCGAGGTAGACATGCCCAGAGCATGATCGGGATTGGCCACGATGCGAGCTGCGGTGCCGTCGAGCGCGGCGGCAACCTTGTCGCCCTCATGGCCCGTGACCACGATCGTCTCGGCCGCGCCGCTCGCGAGCGCCGCTTGCACGACATGCCTGACGATCGGCCTGCCGTCCAGTTCTGCGAGCAATTTGTTGGCCTCGCCCATGCGCGTTGAACGCCCGGCGGCGAGCACCACCGCCGCGACACGCCTGGCCGGTGGTTTCGCCGCCTCGCGCGGCTGCGGCCTTGCGCCGATCTCCATCAAAAGTCCGCCAACGCCCATGCCGGTGATTTCCCCGGCCGTGACCTTGCGGCCTGCGATCAGCCTTTGAAGTATCCAGTCGAACCCGTTTTCGGCGGAAGAACGCGCGCAGCCGGGCGCGCCGATCACCGGCTTGCCGTCGATTTCGGCGAGCAGCAGCAGATTACCCGGATCGACCGGCATGCCGAAATGGATGATTTCGCCGTCCTGCCGCCGGATCGCGGCCGGGATGACATCGTCGATGTCGCAGATCGCCGACGCGCCGAAGACGAGCACCATGTCGCATTCGGGCAATAGCGCCGCGATGGCCTCGGCGATCTCGCTTTCGTCATGCGCCGTGCGGATTTCGCGCTCAACGGTCGACTGGCTCGGTTCCAGGCGGCCTTCGAGCACGCGGATGGTCTTGTCCATCACGGATGGCTTGAGCGAGGGCAGCATGGTCGCGACCACGCCCACGCGCATTGCGCGATAGGCGTCGATGCCGATGGCCTCCGCCCCGGACGCGACCGCCATCGCCTGAGACACCGAGGTTTCCGAGACGGCATAGGGAATGATTTTCACGGTGGCAACCATGCGCCCGGCCGTCACCGCACTCAGATGATCCAGCGTCGCCAGCGTCACGCCTGGATCGATCGCATTGATCGCATCGACCAATGCACGGTCCGCATGGAAAACACCATCTACCTCGGCATAGAGATTGACCCGTCCCGTTGCCGCCGCCGCCGCGCGCAGGCCGGGCGAGAGCAGCGCCTGTGCGATGCGCCGAGCCGCCGCGTCCTCGCCCAGATCGTCGGGCTCGAGCCTCGCGGCAATGATGCTGTCGACACCGGCGGCTTGCAGCGCCGAGATGTCCTGGGCGGTGAGCACCCTGCCCTTTTTCAGCCTGGGACCGTCCGGCAGTTTGACCGCATGAGCGAGCACCGCACCTTCAGCCTGCCCGAGCTCGACCGTACCGAATTTCATGCCTCGGCCGTCACCCGTTCGCCGGCTTCAGCGGCGAGGTCGCGCCGGCGAAGCGCCTCGATGATCTGCGCCAGCACCGCCACGGCGATCTCGGCCGGGCTAGATGCACCGATATCGACGCCGATGGGGGCGGCGATGCGGTTGAGCTGTGCCTCGGTCACGCCCGCCGTCATCAGTCGGTCGCGCCTCTTGCCATGTGTCTTGCGGCTGCCGAGCGCACCGACATAGAAGCATCCGGCCTTAAGCGCGGCCGTCAGCGGCATGTCGTCGATCTTGGGATCGTGGGTCAGCGCGGCAAGCGCCGTATAGCGGTCGAGCGGACGCGTCTTGAGAACGTCCTCTGGCCATTCGGCGTGCAATTCAACGCCAACAAAGCGCTCCGGCGTCGCGAACGCCGTGCGCGGATCGATGATTTCGAGATCGAAACCCGCAATCTTCGCCATCGGCGCCAGTGCCTGGCTGATATGCACCGCACCGATCACGACGATCCGCGCGGGCGGCACATGCACATTGAGGAACAGCGACCTGCCGTCGAGCTCGACCGTGCCAGACTTGCCGGAACGGAACGCCTTTTCCACCGCCTCACCCAGTTCGCCGTCCGGTCGTTCGCCTTCGCGCACGATCCGGCTCGAACCGTCGTCGAGATCGGTCACCAGGATGACGGCGCGCCGCGCGTCGCGTTCCGCGTTCAACTGCTTGAGATGGTCGAGTTTCATGGCGCCCCTGCCCGTTCAATCCAGCTTCTCGACATAGACGCGGATGCGCCCACCGCACGAAAGCCCGACCTGCCAAGCCGTCTCGTCGGCAACACCGAATTCCAGCATCTTTGCCTTGCCGCTCTCGATGACATCCATCGCGTCGGCGACGACAGCCCCCTCGACACAGCCGCCCGAGACCGAACCTTCGAAATTGCCGGCCTCGTCGATCACCAGATGCGAGCCGACCGGGCGAGGCGCCGAGCCCCAGGTTTCCACCACGGTCGCAACCGCGACGTTACGCCCGGCCTTCTTCCAGCTCTCGGCGGTGGCCAGTTCGTCAGCCAGCGGATCGGTCATCATGCTTTCCATGTAAAGTCTCCTCGATCCTTATTCGGTTTAGCCGCCCTCTTACGCCGCCATGGCTTCCAGCCATCGGCGCGGGTCGTGCATCCTGTCCGCCGGCCGCGACAACGCATGGCAGAGATCGCCGAGCGCCTCCAGCGAATGCACCGGCCTGAATTCATCGACATAAGGCAGCATGGCGCGAATGCCATGGGCCCTTGCCTCGAAACCTTCGAAACGCAGCAGCGGGTTGAGCCAGATCACCCGCCGGCAGGAGCGATGCAGGCGATCCATCTCGCGTTCGAGAATAGCATCGACATCGCGCTCTAGACCATCGGTGATCAAAAGCACGATCGCGCCCTGCCCCAGCACCCGCCGCGACCACAACCGGTTGAATTCCGCCAGCGCCGTCCCGATGCGCGTGCCGCCCGACCAGTCCTCGACCGAGCGGCTGACCTCGGCAAGCGCCTCGTCGGGGTCCTTGCGGCGCAATTGCCGCGTCACATTGGTCAGCCGCGTGCCGAACAGGAAACCGTGCACGCGCCGCCGTTTTTCCATCAGAGCATGCAGAAAATGCAGGAAGATGCGCGAATACTGGCTCATCGAGCCGGAAATGTCGGCCAGCACCACGATGGGCGGCTGCTCGACGCGCGGCTTTCGGAATTTCGGCAGGATAAGATCGCCGCCCGTGCGCATGGACGCCGCCAGCGTGCGCCGAGGATCGATCGAGCCCGGCCGTGTCACAGCCTCGAAGCGGCGGGTGCGCACCGTATCGAGCGGCAGGGTAAGATCGGCCATGGCGCGGCGCGCGAGCGCCAGTTCCGCCGTGTTCATCTGCGCGAAATCCTTGGCGCGCAGCACTTCCTTGCCGGACGCAGTCATGCGCGCGTCGATCTCGATGCGTTGCTGCTCGCGTTCCTCGCGCCTGTTTTCCTGACCAGAGAACATCGCCTCGGCCGCCCGGTTCTGGGCGGCACGGCGCTCCTCCTCGGCCTTGTCGCGCGGATCGGCCATGGGCGAGAACATCTGCAGCATCTTCTCAACCAGATCGCGCGGCCGCCAGAACAGCCTGAATGCCTCGTCGAACACGGCATGGTCCTCATGCCGCATCACCAGCACGCAATGCAGCGTCCAGTAGAAATCCTCGCGATCGCCGATGCCGGCCGCCTGCACTGCGCGCACCGCATCGAGCGCCGCCGCCGGCCCGACGCGCATGCCGGCCGCGCGCAGTGTTCGCGCGAAATGCAGGATGTTATCGCCGAGCCTGCCGTCGTCGGCCAGGATACGCTGTTCGGGCTCGCCGCGTTCGCTCATGGTCCGACCGCTCAGGCTTCCGCCGCCGCCCGAACCTCGGCCTTGGCCTGTTCGAGCAGCTTGCGTCCCTCGCTCGATTCGATGCGCGCTATATCGTCCTGGTATTTCAGCAGCACGCCGATCGTGTCGGAAACGGTCTGCGGGTCGAGCGCCAACTTGTCGAGTTCGGTCAGCGCGCTCGCCCAGTCGAGGGTTTCGGCGACGCCCGGATTCTTGAACAGATCCATCTCGCGCAGCTTCTGGACATAGGCCACGATCTCGCGCGACAGGTCCTCGCCCGCATTCGGCACCTTGGTGTGCAGGATTTCCAGTTCACGCGCCGCGTCGGGATAATCGACCCAGTGATAGAGGCAGCGCCGCTTCAGCGCATCGTGAATTTCGCGCGTGCGGTTGGTAGTGATTATCACGATCGGCGGCTCGGCCGCCTTCACCGTACCGAACTCGGGAATGGTCACCTGAAAATCCGAAAGGATTTCAAGGAGAAACGCCTCGAACGCCTCGTCGGTGCGGTCGAGTTCGTCGATCAGCAGCACGGGTGCCGCGCCCGGCAGGCCGTCCAGCGCCTGCAGCAGCGGCCGGCGGATCAGGAAACGCTCGGAAAACACGCTCTTTTCCAGCATGTCGTGATCCTGGTCACCCAGCGCCTCGCGCATCCGGATCTCGATCATCTGCGCCGCGTAGTTCCATTCATAAACGGCGGAGGCGACGTCGAGCCCCTCATAGCATTGCAACCGGATCAGCGGTCGGCCCAGCGTCTGCGACAGCACTTTCGCGATCTCGGTCTTGCCGACACCGGCCTCGCCCTCGAGGAACAGCGGGCGGCCCATCTTCAGGCTGAGATAGAGCACGGTCGCCAGCGACCGGTCGGCGATGTAGCCGGCCGACGACAGCAATTCCAGGGTATCGTCAATGCTCGCGGGAAGTCCCCGCCGCGCCTGCCCCCCCGGGATATGCTCGCCCGATGCTTGCTCGCCTGACGCCTGCTGGTTCATGCCTTCCTCGATCCTCTCTCGCTCGCGCGAGCCTACACAGTGGCGTATTGGCGGTCCAGATAGATGAGGGCCTCGCCCTCGACCGGTTCGCCGACGCCAACCACCTCGCCCAGCAGCACGTCGTGGGTATGCACCTGCCGCGTCTCGACAACCTTGCAGTCGAGCGAAATCCTTGCCCCGGCAAGTACCGGCGCACCGGTCTCGAGTTCCTGCCAGTCGCCGAGTTCGAAGCGCTTGTCCATGGCGAGACTGCCCTCGCCAGCAAACGCGCGCGCCAGCGCCAGATGTTCCGCGCTAAGCACGTTGAGTGCGAAGCAGCCATTGTCGGCGAACATCGCGTTTTCGGGCCGGTTGCGGTTGAGACAGATCAGAAGCGTCGGCGGATCGTCGGAAACGGAAACCGCCGCCGATACAGTCACTCCGCGCCGGCCGGCCGGCCCGCCGGTCGTGACGACATGGACCGCGCCGGCAAACCGGCTCATCGCATCGCGATAGGCCTGCGAGGCGACGCCGTCCACGGATCGCCCGGAGGCATCGCGGGATTTCGCTGTGGTTTTCGCTGCGTCCATGAGGCCCTTGCTTGCGACTGGCGCCGATCGGCGACGCGTCGTGTTCGACCGGTTCGTCCCGTTCACCGGCCAAGTCACCGATATGTAATGCATGAAGGCCGGTTTTCATCACATCCGGCGCGAAAACACAAAGAGTGTTCGACGCGCAACCGCAGGGTGAAGGCCGGAACGCGACAAAATCGTTGCATTGCCAGCGGCCGGGCGCATTGTTATGCAGGAACGATCCGGCGAAGAACCGGCGGGCACAAGCCCGGAATGACGAACGGGGAACAATGTCAGCAATCGTCGAGGTCAGGGCGGTCTCCAAGCGATTCGGTTCGTTCCATGCCGTTCGCGACTGTTCGCTGTCGGTCGAGCAAGGCTCGATCACCGGGCTGATCGGCCCCAATGGCGCCGGAAAATCCACGCTCTTCAACATGATGGCCGGCACGTTCGCGCCGACCAGCGGCAGCATCCTGCTCGATGGCAAGGACGTGACAGGCCTGAGTGCCCATGAGCTGTTCTCGCGCGGCGTGCTTCGCACCTTCCAGATCGCCCACGAATTCTCCAACCTTTCGGTTCTCGAAAACCTGATGATGGTGCCGCAAGGCCAGGCCGGCGAGGACCTCTACTCGGCATGGTTCCGGCCGGGGCGCGTCGCCGCGCAGGAATCTGACGTCATGCGCAAGGCCGACGAGGTCATCGATTTCCTGAAGCTCGGGCGCGTGCGCAACGAGCCGGCCGGCAACCTCTCCGGCGGCCAGAAGAAGCTGCTCGAACTGGGCCGCACCATGATGGTCGATGCGCGCCTCGTACTGCTCGACGAGATCGCCGCCGGCGTCAACCGCACGCTGCTGAAGGATCTGGCCGAGAACATCGTGCGGCTCAACCGCGAGATGGGCTACACCTTCTTCGTGATCGAGCACGACATGGATTTCATCGCGGAACTGTGCGACCCGGTGATCGTCATGGCATCGGGTTCGGTGATGACCGAGGGTCATATCGACGACATCAAGGCCGACCAGCGTGTCATCGATGCCTATTTCGGCGGTTCGCCGACCGGCCACGCCACCGCGATGGCAGCCGAAAAGTCCGCCGAACAATCCGCCGCGCAGACCGGTGCGCGTCCATGAGCTTCCTGGCGATCGAGGCGCTGACGGGCGGATACGGCCAGATGACCATTCTGGACAAGGTCGACCTGTCGCTCGAGCAGGGCGAGATCGGCGTCATCGTCGGGCCCAACGGCGCCGGCAAGTCGACCCTGCTCAAGGCAATGTTCGGCCTGGTCAACGTCACCGGCGGCTCCATCACCGTCGAGAACGAGGACATCACCCGCCTCGCGCCCGACAAGTTCGCCGCGCGGCGCATCGCCTTCGTACCGCAGGAATACAACATCTTCCCGACGCTAACCGTAAACGAGAACCTCGAAATGGGCGCCTATTCGCGCCGCGATGATTTCTCCGGCCTCATGGAACAGGTCTACGACGTCTTCCCCCCGCTCAAGGACAAGCGCAGCCAGAAGGCCGGCGAACTGTCCGGCGGCCAGCGCCAGATGGTCGCCGTCGGCCGCGCGTTGATGATCGAACCGCGCCTGCTGCTGCTCGACGAGCCGACGGCCGGCCTGTCGCCGATGTTTATGAGCGAGATCTTCGACCGCGTCATCGCCATCAACGAGACCGGGGTGACCATCGTCATGGTCGAACAGAACGCCAAGCAGGCACTCGCCATCGCCACGACCGGCTTCGTGCTCGCCAACGGCACCAACGCCTTCACCGACACCGGCAGGAACCTGCTCGCCAATCCCGAAGTCGCCAGGAGCTTTCTGGGAGGTTGAGCATGACCGCGCCGACGATGACAGGGAACGGATAGACCATTGGCGGATTTCGTCTTTTTCCTCAACAAGGCGGTTATCTCCGGCCTCATCATCGGGTCGATCTACGCGCTCGGCGCGGTAGGGCTGACCCTCATCTTCGGCATTTTGCGCTTTGCCCACATCGCCCATGGCGACCTGATGACGGTCGGCGCGTTTTTCACGCTCGCGCTCGCCGGCATACTGTCGGCCATGGGCCTGGCCTCACCGGTCCCGCTCGTGCTGCTCACCCTCGTGCCGGCAATGCTGCTGACGGCAGGCTTCGCGATCGGTCTCGACCGCATGTTCTACCGGCCGCTGCGCGAGCGTGGCGCGAAGCCGATCATCATCGTCATGGCGTCCATCGGCGTCATGCTGATGCTGCAGGGTCTGGTCCGAATCCTGGCCGGCACCAGCAGCCGCAACATGTTCTTCGACCAGCCCAAGGACATCTACCGCATCCCCTTCCCCGGCTCGTCGCGCGACATCGTGCTGACCGAACCGCAGGCGGTGCTGATCGTCTTCACCTTCCTGGCCGTCATCGCGCTGCACCTTTTCCTGACACGTTCGCGGCTCGGCAAGGCGATGCGCGCCGTCTCCGACAACACCGATCTGGCGCTGATCTCCGGCATCAACATCGACCATGTCGTGCGCGCCACCTGGATCATCGGCGGCGGACTTGCCTGCGCCGCCGGCGGCCTGCTGTCGATGGACGTCTTCCTCAAGCCCGACCTGTCGTTCAACATTCTGCTGCCGATCTTCGCCGCCACCATCGTCGGTGGCATCGGCCAGCCCTATGGCGCGATCGCCGGCGGGTTCCTCGTCGGCTTTTCCGAAACGCTTGCGATCTTCAACTGGTCGGTCCTGCTGCGCCCCTTCAGCGAATGGCTGCCCTTCGATTTGCCGGCCTCCATTGCGCTGGTACCCACCGAGTACAAGCTGACCGTTCCCTTCATCATCCTCATCATCGTGCTGGTCTATCGCCCGACCGGCATCTTCAAAGGGAGGGTGCTGTGACCGCTTCCACCAATCCCGCTCCTCCCAATCCGGCGTCTCCAAATGCTGCACCGACGAGGAGCTATCTCCGCGACTTTGTGGTCTTCGCCATTCTCGGCCTCGTCATCCTCGCCGTGTACATCTTCCAAGGTCCGGTCTACTCGACCCGCGTCTTCGTCGAGGCCGCCTGCTACGCCATGCTGGCGCTCGGGCTGAACATCCAGTGGGGCTATGCCGGCCTGTTCAATGTCGGCATCATGGGCTTCGTCGCCGCCGGCGCGGCGGCCTCCATGATCGTTTCCTTCCCGACCAATCCCGATTTCTGGAATTCCGACGGCCCGGGCATGCTCGCCTGGTTCGTCGTCAAGCTGGTGGTCGCCGGCGCCCTGATCGCGCTCGCCAATTATTCCCACCGCTTCGGCGTCGGCCCGAAACTGCGAGCGCTGCTGATCGCCATCGCCATCGCATTCGCCTGGATCATGCTTACGTTGCATCTGGACGTGATGGCCGAAGAAATCGAGTCGAAGGCGGTCTGGATGGGCGGCCTCGGCATGCCGGTCTTCGTCGGCTGGGTGGTCGCCGCCATTGTCGCCGGCTTCATCGCATGGTTCGTCGGCAAGGTGTGCCTCGGCCTGCGCTCCGATTATCTCGCCATCGCCACGTTAGGCTTCGCGCAGATCATCAAGCACTTCCTGAAAAACGCCGACTGGCTGACCAAAGGCACGCTCACCGTCTCGCCGCTGCCATGGCCGGTGCCGCGTCCCGAGGACGGCGAGTTCCTGCTCTCACGCGCGCTCTATCTTTCGCTCGTCGCCATACTCGTCGTCGTCATCTATCTGGCGCTTCAGCGCGCTTACCACGCCCCGTGGGGACGGATGATGCGCGCCATCCGCGACAATGAGGAAGCCGCTGAGGCGATGGGCAAGGACGTCAACCGCCGCCGGCTGGAGATATTCATCTTCGGCTGCATGCTGATGGGCTTCGGCGGCGCCATGCTGATCCATTTCGCCAGCGTGTTCGATCCGGCCGGCTTCATCGACCTCAACCACACCTTCCTTGTCTGGGTCATGGTCATCCTCGGCGGCGCGGGCAACAATCGCGGCGCGATTTTCGGCGCCCTGGTCGTCTATGTGATCTGGGTCATGTCGGCGCCGATCGCCTCGTGGTTCTTTGAGCAATTGCGTGTCTACGGGGATCTGTGGTTCGGCTGGCAGGCGCCATCCGATCTCGATTCCAGGGCCCTGCAGATGCGCGTTTTCGTCATCGGCCTGACCATCACGCTGGTCTTGCGGCTGGCGCCGCGCGGCGCACTACCGGAGGAGATTTCCCATAAGCGGTGATCACAACAAGCTTGCGGCCCTCAAGGAGAAAGCTTCCCTCGAACTGTCCAGCACCATCGAGGGATCGCAGATCGTCGTTCCCTGCGCGGAACTCGACAAGACGCTACCCTTCTTCCTGAAGGAGCTGGGCTTCCGGCTCGAGCAGATCTTTCCCGCCGACGACCCGTCCGTCGCTGTCGTCTCCGGCTACGGCACGACCCTGCGCCTGACGCGCGGCGCCGAGGGCGAGCCCGGCACGCTGCGGCTCCTCTACAACGATCCGGACGCGCGCACCGGTTCGACCGAGACAATGATCGCGCCGAACGGCATGAAGATCGAGTTCGTCGAGGCCCATCCGCCACTCGTCATGCCGCCGACGAAGCACCAGTTCATGGTGCGCAAGCTGACCGACGGTGACCCGTGGGTGATCGGTCGCGCCGGCATGCAATATCGCGATCTCGTGCCAGACCGCCTCGGTGGTTCGATGATCGCCTCGCATATCCGCGTGCCGGTGAAGGGGCCGGTCCCCGACAATGTGCATTTCCACATCGTCGGCTTCCAGATGATCTACTGCTATCGCGGCTGGGTGCGCCTCGTCTACGAGGACCAGGGCGAGCCCTTCATCCTGGCCGCTGGTGATTGCGTGCTGCAGCCGCCGCAGATCCGGCATCGCGTGCTGGAGTCCTCCGGCACGCTTGAAGTCATCGAGATCGGCTGTCCGGCCGAGCACATCACCACGCTCGACCACGACATGGACCTGCCGACCGGGCGTTACGATCCGGACAAGGATTTCCACGGCCAGAAATTCTGCCGCCACGAAGTGGCCAACGCCGTCTGGGAGCCGTGGCGCATCGCCGGCTTCGAGGCGCGCGACACAGGCATCGGCAAGGCAACCGGCGGTGTCGCCTCCGTCAAGGTGCTGCGCCCGGCCGGCGCGCCGGAATCGGGCATCGCCGAGACGCCGTGGACCAGCCTCGACGGCGACATCTATTTCTGTTTCGTGCAGGAAGGTTCGCTCACCCTGACCGGCGAGGACGGCGAGCCGCGCGATCTGAAAATCGGCGACGCCTTCGTCATCCCGCCCGATTTCAGGACCCGCATGACGGATTGTTCGCCCGACTTGGAGCTGCTGGAAGTCTCGCTGCCCGCAGAATTCACGACGACAGTGCACGATTAATTCCCAAACACAGTCGTCATCCTCGGCCTTGTTCCGAGGATCTGATGAATCCCTGTGGTTCTTTAGAAGCTCGGGACAGACCCGAGCATGACGAAGGTGCAGACCGCAACGCCTCGCCCAACAAAAAAGCCCGGGACATTGTCCCGGGCTTTCTCATTCATATCAGGCGCCTGCCTTATTCGGCGATGCCCAGATCGACGACCTTGCCGTCCTTGATCTCGGTGTGCAGGAACACGGTCGAAACGTCGCCGTTTTCGTCGAAATCGTTCGAGCCGACGGCACCTTCATAGTTGATGTCGGTGCCGGCCTTGATCAGCTCGACGGCCTTGGACCATTCGCCCGGCAGGATCGTCTCACCGGGGGGCAGTGCCACTTCGCGGACCGCCTTGGCGATGGCCGCGCGGTCGGTCGAACCGGCCTTCTCTATGGCCAGACCGATGATGAAGGCAGCGTCATAGGAGTTCGGCACGAACACGCCGTCCGCCTTGATACCGGCTTCCTCGGCCAGCTTCTTGAACGAGGCCGAGCCCGGAATTTCCGGCGTGCCCGGCTTGGTCATCACCAGCTTGCCCTCGAGCTGCGAACCGAGTTCGGCCGCGATCTTGTCGGAGACCATGCCGTCGGCCGAGAAGAACATGGTGAAGTCGCCACCTTCCAGCGCCTGACGCAGGATCGTGCCGCCCGAACCGTCGGCATAGCCGATGATCACGAGGTCGGTCGCACCGCTTGCCGCGAGCGAACCGAGTTCGGCGCGATAATCCGCCTTGCCGTCCTCATGCGCTTCCGAGATTGCGATCGTGCCGCCATCCTTCGGGAAGGCCGCGGCGAGCGAATCGGCCAGGCCCTTGCCGTAGTCGTTGTTGACATAGGTGATCGCGACATTCGTCACGCCCTTGGAGGCGATCAGGCGCGACAGCACCTCTCCCTGATAGGCATCGGAGGTCGCAGTGCGATAAACCAGATCCTTGTCGTCAAGCGCGGTGATCGCCGGCGATGTCGAGGCCGGCGAGATCATCACAACGCCGCCCGGAATGGCCGCGTTGTTGGCCGCCGAAATCGTCGCGCCGGAGCAAAGCGCGCCATCGATGGCGACAACCTTGTCGACATTGACCAGACGGTCGGCGGCGTCGGCTGCCTTCGTGGCATCGGCGCAGGTCGAGTCACCGATTACCAGAACGGCGTTGTTTCCACCCAGGAGACCGCCCTGCTCGTTCATGTGGCGAAGCGCCAACTGCGCGCCGTCGACAATCGGGGGGGCGAGGCTTTCGATCGGCCCGGTGATGCCACCGAGGAAACCGATCTTGATGTCCTCGGCCATGGCCGGTCCGGCGAGGATCGCCGTGGCGATGCCCGTCGCGAGCGCGACTTTCAATTTGGCGTTCATGCAATCTTCTCCCTGATTGGTAACATGCTGGCAGGAACCCTCTTTTTCCTGCCGCCGGCGCGGATAGTGGCGCTTCCTTGCAATCGTGTAAAGGCCGCGCGCTTCTCCTTGCGCGCGAAACACCCGCCCCGTAGAGTCTTGCTTAACACGCCAGCCCGCCAATGCATGAGGACCGCCCTGCCCCTCCTCCACCCGACAATTCGCACGACCGGAGCGCTTGTGGGCAAGCAACGATTCGCGCGTGCTGCCACCGGCCTGGCGCTGGCCTTCGCGTGGACGCTCAGTGCGGCAACGTTCGCGACGCAAACCCGCGCGGATACGCTCAAGATCGGCCTGTTGCTGCCGATCACCGGTCCCTCGGCCCTGCTCGCCGAACAGTTTCAGCAAGGCGCCAGGCTCGCCGTTGCCGATCTTGCGCCCGATGACGATGTCGAACTGGTGGTTGCCGACGACGGTTGCGAAACCGCCGGCGCCGAACTGGCCGCCGCCGATCTGCGGGCCGCCGGGGTCTCGCTGGCCACCGGCTTTCTGTGCAACGAAGCCGCCTTCGCCGCCGCGCGCGTATTGCGTTCCACCGGCATTCCCATCCTTGTCGCCGGTGCACGTTCCGAGCGGCTGCTCAAGGACCGCGCTAGGGAGAAGTGGAATGTCTGGCGCCTGGCGCCCGCTGACCGGGACGCAGCCCTGGTCGCCTCCGAGACACTTGCCCAGCGCTGGCGCGGCCGTCCCTGGGCCGTCGTCGACGACGGCACCGCCTTCGGTCGGACCTTCGCGGACGAATTCCGCGCCCTGATGGAGGAAGCTGGACAGCCACCTCAATTCGCCGACAATTTCCGCCCGGCACAGTCGACCCAGGCCGGCCTCGTGCGCCGCCTGCGCAGTTCCGGCGTCACCGCCGTCTTCATCGCGGCGAGCGCCGAGGATACCGCCATCGTCGTCGACGGCGTGCGCCAGAGCGATGCCGAATTCGAACTGGCCGGCGGACCGAGCCTCGACATGTTGCCCTGGATCGAGGGCGCCGACACCGTTCCCGATGGCCTGCTCGCCGTCGTCCTGCCCGATCCGGCGACGCTGGAGCCGGCGCGCGACCTTTCCGACAGGCTCGCCGAAGCCGGAATCGAGCCCGAACGCTATGTCTATCTGGGCTATGCCGCGATGGAGATAGCCATCGCCGCCACGCGCACCGATCCCGCCGAAACTGCGACCAATCTCGCCGACACGGTGTTCGCCACCGTGCTCGGCAATGTCGATTTCGACGAAAGCGGCCGCAACCGAACCAATCCCTACAGGCTTCAAATCTGGCGCAATGGCGGGTTCAGACCGCTTGCGCAGGGAGAGCAATGACCACGCCTGGAAAACGCAATCTGATCACCGACGTGGAAGGGCTTTCCGTCGGCAACGCCGCCAATGCCACGCTGAAATCAGGCGTCACCGCCGTCATCTGCGACGAACCCGCGACCGCGGCCGTCCATGTCATGGGAGGGGCGCCGGGCACGCGTGAAACCGACATGCTGTCACCGGAGAATTCGGTGGAGCGCGCCGATGCCGTCGTCTTTTCCGGCGGCTCGGCCTTCGGACTGGATGCCGCAACCGGCGTGCAGGCCTGGCTGAGGGCGCAGGGCAAGGGTTTCGAGGTCGGCGGCATGCGCGTTCCCATCGTACCGGCCGCGATTCTGTTCGACCTGATCAATGGCGGTGACAAGGACTGGGGACTGTATCCGCCTTATCGTGAACTGGGATACGAGGCTGCAGCCGGCGCCGGTGTCGATTTTGCACTGGGCACACAAGGTGCCGGCACGGGCGCCACAACGGCCGGTCTGAAGGGCGGGCTCGGCTCCGCCTCCCTGGTACTGGAAAGCGGCATCACACTCGGCGCACTGGCCGCTGTCAACGCCATCGGCAGCCCGGTCGTCGGCGACAGCCGGCATTTCTGGGCGGCCCCCTTCGAGATCGGAGATGAATTCGGCGGGCTGGGCATGCCCACCGCCATGCCGGCAAACACCGCGAAGGTCCGCCTCAAATACCGCGACATGGCACCGATGAAGGCCGGGGCCGGCGCCAACACGACCATCGCGGTCATCGCAACCGACGCCGCGCTGACGCGGGGCGAAGCCAAGCGGCTGGCCATCTCGGCCCATGACGGCTTCGCCCGCGCGCTCTGGCCCTCGCATACCCCGCATGACGGCGATCTGGTCTTCTGCCTCGCCACAGGCCGCAAGCCGTTGCCGCCCGGTCCGAACGCCTTCATCGACCTTTGCGCGCTCGCCGCCTCGACCATGGCGCGTGCGATCGCACGAGGCGTCTACGAAGCCCAACCGGCGGCACGCGATCTCTTCCCGGCCTGGCGACAACGCTTCGGCTGACGCCGCATCGCATGCAAAGCCGTGGGTAGCAGGCGCTGGCGAGTTGACCTGATGTCGTGCTTGGCGCATCACGTTCCCGCGCAAGACATGATGGCGCACGCATTCCGGAAGGCACCCGTTGATGATCCCACGCTACGCACGCCCTGAAATGGTGGCCATCTGGTCGCCCGAGACCAAGTTCCGCATCTGGTTCGAGATCGAGGCGCATGCCTGCGACGCGCTGGCGGAACTTGGCGTCATCCCGAAGGAAGCGGCGAAGACGATCTGGGACAAGGGCGGCAGCGCAACCTTCGACATCGAGCGCATCGACGCCATCGAGCGCGAGACGAAGCACGACGTCATCGCCTTCCTGACCCATCTGGCCGAGATCGTCGGTCCCGACGCGCGCTTCGTCCATCAGGGCATGACGTCTTCCGACGTGCTCGACACGACGCTCAACATCCAGCTCGTACGCGCCGCCGACCTGCTGCTCGCCGGCATGGACAAGGTGCTCGACGCGCTCAAGGCGCGCGCACTGGAGCACAAGGACACGATCCGGATCGGCCGCAGCCACGGCATCCATGCCGAACCGACCACGATGGGCCTCACCTTTGCGCGCTTCTACGCCGAGATGGATCGCGGCCGGAACCGGCTGGAAAAGGCCCGCTACGAGATCGCCACCGGCGCGATCTCCGGCGCCGTCGGCACCTTCGCCAACATCGACCCGAGTGTTGAGGAACATGTCTGCGAAAAGCTCGGCCTGCGCGCCGAGCCCGTTTCCACGCAGGTGATCCCGCGCGACCGTCACGCCATGTTCTTCGCGACGCTCGGCGTCATCGCGTCGTCGATCGAGAACATCGCCACCGAAATCCGCCACATGCAGCGCACCGAGGTGCTGGAGGCGGAAGAATTCTTCTCGCCTGGCCAGAAGGGTTCCTCGGCCATGCCGCACAAGCGCAACCCGGTGCTGACGGAAAACCTGACGGGACTGGCCCGTCTCGTGCGCTCGGCCGTCACGCCGGCGCTGGAGAACGTGACGTTGTGGCACGAGCGCGACATCTCGCATTCCTCCGTCGAGCGCGGCATCGGGCCCGACGCCACCGTCCATCTCGATTTCGCGCTGCACCGCCTTGCCGGCGTTATCGCGAAACTTGTCGTCTACCCTGACAACATGCTCGCGAACCTCAACAAGTTCCGCGGCCTCGTCCACTCGCAACGCGTGTTGCTGGCGCTGACCCAGGCGGGCGTCTCCCGCGAGGACGCCTACCGCCTCGTCCAGCGCAACGCCATGAAGGTCTGGGAACAGGGCGCCGACTTCCTCACCGAACTGCTCGCCGACCCTGAGGTGATGGCGGCCCTCTCGGAGGAGGATCTGCGCGAGAAATTCGACCTCGGCTATCACACCAAGCATGTCGACACGATCTTCAGGCGGGTGTTCGGCGACACGAAGAACTAGTTCCAGGCAAAATTGCAGGGCGCCCGGATGGACAAGTACCGCAAACCTCTCAATGCCATTCGGGGCGGCCTCATCTGGCTGTCGGGCCTGTTCGGCATTGGTCTGCTTTTCCTGGCCTGGGTGCTTCATGACAGCGGCATCAAGGAGCGCGAACTGGCCTCGCGCCTGATGCAATTACCGGATGTGCACCTGGCACAGCCAGGCGAGACGGCGGTTGTGGCCGGCACGATCGCCGATTCGACGCCGCTGCTGCGCGAGGAATTCGTCGCGTTTAGGCGTGAGCAGCGCAAGAGCGAATTCCGGGGCAGCAGGGATGTCGTGATCGAGACCGGCAAGCAGCCGCTCGATATCCGCACCTCGGTCGGCCGGGTCCGCATCGTCAACGACGACTATGCCTTCGACGAGCGTTCCATCTACTGGGCGGCCGAAGAACGCGTGGAACCGCCCGCCGGCGCCTTGGAAGGCGCGATCACCATCATGGGTTTCGTGCATGACAGCGAGATCGTCGCGATCGGTACCGTCGAGCAGGAATCCGGTGCCATCGGCGAACCGGTATCCGTACGCGCCGAAACCCTTGTCGCCGGACCGCTCGACCGGCTCGTGGCACAATTGCAGCGCGGTTCATCGCGCCTGCGCACGGCGATCCCCTACGTGCTGGGTGGTGCTGTCCTGCTGCTGCTATACGCGTTCTGGGAGGGTCGAAGACTCTATCGCGACTGAAATGCGTTACCGGCCACCTGAAGCCTGAAACCCACTATAAGGCATTGAATTTATTGAACATGGGAATTTCGTCCGATACCTCGCGTCGGAATATCCATGTCACAATGGTTCATCAAACGTGATTCTGCGGCCATGCAACGGTCGATCTTGTTCGGCAGTTCTGGAGGCGTAACGGAGGACTGATCATGACCGATTATCAGGACTACAACAGACCCGGTTATACCGGTGCCACCCCCTATCCGTCGGCAGACCCGATGCGGGTTCCCCGTTCGACGGGTTCGACCGGCATAATCGTTGCGCTGGGTCTCATCTTGATCGGCGCCATTGCCCTGTTCGCCTTCTCGGGCGGCGGCGATGACGCACAGACCGTCCGCGATTCGAGCGTGCAGAGCGCTCCGACTGCGACCGTCCCGTCACCGGCCGGACAGGCGGAGCAGCCGGCAGCACCCGCCATTCCGCAGATCGCACCGGGTGAGCAGGTCGAATAATCCCGAGAATGCATTCGACCTGACCGCTGTTCGGCCCGCCACCGCGGGCCGAATGGCGTTTTCGACAAAGTTCGAAACACTACCGGCACAGGCATTGCAGGGGATGCCGTCATGGTTGCCGTCCAGGCGGCGATTGCCGCATTCCCGCAATTGAAACTCGGCCTCCTCGCAACTCACCATCTGGCCGCATGTCTTGCGCGGCGTGCAGGAGAATTCGACGGCGCTCGGCACCTGAAGCAATCCCTGCCCGTCACCTGAACCATCATGGCCCTGGGCACGAAGGCGCTCGTGCATGATCTCGAGCGTCTTCCCACAGACATTCTCGCACGGAATGCCGTCGCCATCGCCGTCTCGCGCCGTATCGCCGCAAACGGCGAACTGGTAATAGGCCTCGGCGCAGTCGATCATCTGCGTGCAATATTTGCGGTTCCCGCACGACGGCGCGCGCACCTGCGCGGATGCAGCCGTGAGCGATGGTACCCATGCCGGCAACACGATGAGCAGGATCGCGGTCGCTCTGCCTCCCGGCGTCATGCTTCGTCCAACGTCACGATCATAATCAACCGATTATAGAATGACGCAATTTTTCTCGCAAAACGTGAACGCATGGTGCTACCCGTCTCACCGTCGTCGTAACAATTTCACACGCAACGTGATGGACCGTTGGGCAACGAACCTCCTCATCGCCCGTTGTAGGTACGTAACGGAGGTACAAAGCCATGACCTATTATCGTGACTACAACGCACCCAATTTTGCCGAGAAGGAACCGGCAATCTCACCGCGTACGTCCGGCGCCAACACATTCGCCGTCGGTCTCGGTATCGTCGCGCTGCTCGCCATCGCCGTCTTCGCCTTCGCCACGGTCGGTAACGACACGACTGCACGCGAGGATCCGACGATCACCATCACGCCGCAGACCGCACCTGCCGGTGAAACAACGCCCGCACCGCAGTCCGACAACCGCATGGCACCCGCCGAGGAAGGCTCGCCGGCCATCCCCGTCCAGCCCGATGCAACCGCGGGCCAGCAGGGCTGATCGGCCACCCGGCATCAGTCGATATCAAGGCGGCATATGCCCGCAACATCTCGAGACCGGTCCGCCCTTTCGGACCGGTCTCGACTTTTCACGTGCGTAAGGATCAGTTTTCAACCTCTGCCCCGGTTGACTCCTGCCTTGCGCACGACCCATTTGCACCTGCATGAAAACCACCGATGCCGAAATTCTCATCGTGCCGGGCTACAAGGGCTCGGGCCCCGATCACTGGCAGTCGCGCTGGGAAGCCAAGCTTTCCGCCGCGCATCGCGTCGCCATGGGCGATTGGCACAAGCCGGTCTTCGAGGATTGGCGCGACAATCTGGTCGAGGCGGTCGGCATGGCGCAAAAGCCGGTCGTCCTGGTCGGCCATTCGATCGGCGCGCAGGTCATCGTCAACGCTTCGGACCTCTTCGACAAGCGCGTCGCGGGCGCTTTCCTGGTCGCCCCGCCCGATGTCGAGAATCCGTCGATACGGCCCCGCCATTTGCTGACCTTCGGGCCCTGCCGCCGCGATCCCCTGCCCTTTCCCTCCGTCACCATCGCCAGCCGCACCGACAGCTTCTGCGCCTTCGACAAGGCCGAGGAAATGGCGGCAGGCTGGGGATCGCTGTTCATGGACGCCGGCGACAGCGGCCACCTGAACCACGAAAGTGGGCACGGCCCCTGGCCGGAAGGGCTTATGGTCTTCGCGCGGTTCATGGCGAAGCTGAAGGCTTGAGGAAGAAAGTAACACTCGATGCAAGATCGCTCAGGCAAAGCCAGGCAAGGACCCGTCGAACACTGGCGCATTCATATCGGCGCCCACAAGACCGCGACGACCCATCTGCAGGACACGCTGGCACAGCATCGCGAACGACTGGCCGAGGCGGGCGTGGATTACATTCCCCGGCAGGTTTTCCGCACCAAGAAGCTCAAGATTGGCAAAGGCACCCTCGGGTGGCGCATGTGGTTCGGTGGCGCGGGCATGCGCTGGAAACTTTACGAGTCGCTGGACGGGCTTCTTGGCGGCCTCAACACCGTTCTGCTTTCGGAAGAGAACCTTCTCGGTTCGCCGCAGGACTTGTTGACGAACCCCTATTATGCAGGCGCTGAACATCGCCTCGAGGCTCTGGCATCACTCGGCAGGCAGGAGAATCTGGATATCTTCTTGTCCATTCGAAGCACCGAAAAGACACTGTCTTCCGCATACTCGCATGTGATTCTCAGGCATCCCCTGCCGGTAAACTTTAGGGACATTGCCGAACGCGCGCTGAACCGGCCTCCCCTCTGGTCGGACCTGATTGCGCGCGCACGGAGTACCATTCCGAACGCCAGGCTGCATGTGTGGACTCTGGAAGACTATGCAAGGCAACCCAACGACATCATGGGCAAGCTCAGCGGTGTCGAGATTCCGGTTCACGAATCGCTGCCACGACCACTGGGGACGCAAAGCGTCTCGAACGAAACCATCGCCCGGCTGGAGCAACTCGACCCGTCTCTCGACCGCCTCGCATACAAGGAGGCTGCCGCACTCATCGCCGAATCCGACGATAGAACGAACAAGTTCTCGCCGTTTTCGGATAGCGAATCCAAAATCCTCGCCGAGGCTTACGCGGAGGATCTCGACAGGATAGAGCGAGATTTTCCCGGAGTATTGTTCCGGCCATAGCTGAGCGAGGATAATTCAGCACCCTTTTCGCTTGGGGCCGAAAAAAAAGACTGCTATCTCAACCCAATAACAGCCCTGCGATCTCCGGTGCCAGCCATGACCTCAACGTCATGCCAAGATCTCGAGCAAGGTTATGGAAAACCAGCCCGGTTCGATATCGATGGGAATTCCGGCGATAAACGCCGCGTCCTGAGCCGAAAGGCCTGACACAGTTCACGCGCCTAGCGGCGAAACCATTTCCGCCTGACAGGAGAAAATAGTGTTCGCAGGAAATCGGCACCCGCATGTCAAGGAGTGGCGAATCCATATCGGGGCGCACAAAACCGCAACCACGCATCTGCAGTTCACGCTGAACATGCATCGTGCGTATCTGGCGGATGCCGGCGTCGACTACCTGCCTCGCGAGAAGGTTTCCAGAAATTTGCAGATGCTGAAGCTGACGCGCCGTGCGGGTCTGCTGGATTGGCGTATGTGGCTGGACGGCATACCCATGGAACGTCGGATACAACGCGGTCTGGCGCCGGCCAGATGCGGTGCGACGACGATTCTGCTCTCCCAGGAGAATTTTCTGGGAAATCCCCGCCAATTGCTGACCGACCCGATTTATCTGCAAGCCGAAAGCTTCCTGGCCCCCATGGATGCGTTGTCGCGTCGGTCCGATCTTCACATCTTCCTGTCGATCAGGCCGTTTGAAGATATCGTACCTTCAGCCTATGCGCACATGCGCGCCCGCTGGCCCATGGCGGAACATTTCGATGCCATTCGCAATAGAATCATCCGGCAACCGCTCAGATGGTCGGAGCTTGTCGGGCGCATCCGCAAAGTCGTGCCCGGCGCAAGGATGCATCTTTGGACGTTCGACAGCTTTCTGAACCAGCCCAACGCGGTCATGTCCCGATTCAGCGGTGTCGATATTCCCACAGGTCCGACCGCGCCCGTTCCAACGAAAACCCGCAGTCCGTCACGCGAGGCCATGGAGCGGCTCGAAAAACTGGATCAGGCCATGGCTCCAAAGGCTTATCACGAGGCCGCGAGACAAATCGCCAACAATGACGACGGAACCGGGAAATACTCTCCCTTCACGGACTCCGAACGGCGCTTTCTCCAGGACGTTTATGGGGAGGATCTGGAGAAAATACGCGCGATGATCCCCGATGCGATGATCTAGTGCGCTTCAGGTTTCGGTGGAGACATCTCTGTCGAAACGCGCATTCGAGTTCGTTCGAGAGGCCGCGCATTTCGGTTCCTTGAGCCTCTGAAACGCACCAGCCGCCGGCATCAGCTGTCGGAACACCAGGGCGTACCTGGCTCTCGATCGAGAGCAGGCCGCCGGAATCCGTTCTCAGACGCCGACAAACGCCTCGATGGCGGGAAAATCAGCCGGCAGATCGAACAATTCTCCATCCTCCTGTCGGGCGCCTACGTGATTGCCACCTGAAACCGTCCGGGTGACGCCGCCGGGAAACACGATTTCCATCGGCACGGAGGAATTGGGAAGTGGGGAACGCGCGCCTGGCCGCAAATCGGCGTCTGAAGGATAGTCGCCCGAGGGCGGCCTGGTGAATTTCGGATCTCCACAGCGCTCGGCATCGGGGATCCTGTCATACCCCGCCCTGCGCAGCCGGTCGGGGTAGTGGCAGCGCACAAACGGCCGATCAAGTTTGGCACGGAAAATGTTACCCTTGAACTCGATGCCTAGTTCCTCCCAGCGGCGGGTCAGCGCAGTGCTTTCATCATGCGGCACGTCCGTGCTTTTCCACCCCTTGCCGAAGAACGAACTGCCACCAGCCTGGAAAATGGCATTGTTGGCAACGAGCCATTGGGCGACGCCGAATTTCTTGGCGAAATCCCGGAAGATCACGAAGGAATTGTGGACGAAGACCACGGGGCCGTCGGATTCAGATTTCGACGTGAACTTGAACAGGCTGGCACCAGTGTTCTTGTCGTCGCTGTTCATTCCCGGCTTGCTGAGGTTCCAGCCCTCGTTTCCGAAGATGTAGATATAGCCGGTGTTCGTGCCCTCGATGGAAAAAGGCCGGAAATTGTCGAGAAACCTGTTGTGGCGCACGACCCAGTTCACCGCGCCCGGCTCAGGCTCGATCGTATTGTCGCGGATTCTGGCGAACAGGTTCCCTTCAACCATCACGTTTCGGCAGGTCACCGGTGGAAGATCGCCGTCCTGGCCGAACGTGTGAACCGCGTTGAAGGCGTTGCGCACGTGATTGCCGCGAATCACCACGTCGCCCGCGATACCCCATCCGCGATGATCGTTATCGACATCGACCGGGTAGTTGTAGTCGACGATATCGCCGTGAACATGCTGCCAGTTCATGCCGTCCCAGATGGCCGGTCCGTTCGCTCCGGCTTCGTCCTTCTCCCAGGTCCTGCGATCGGCGTTCTCGTCGTCCTGCTGCCAGAAGCAGTTTTCGATCGTGATTCCGCGCGTTGAAGGACCGCGTGCGCATACGGCAAAAGTGCCGCCGGCGAATGAGCAGTTGCGG
Organism: Rhizobiaceae bacterium; assembly: GCA_041987205.1. Classification (GTDB taxonomy): domain Bacteria; phylum Pseudomonadota; class Alphaproteobacteria; order Rhizobiales; family Rhizobiaceae; genus BOKV01. The sequence continues at coordinate 38,195 of JBHIWX010000018.1, forward strand.
ATGACAATGTCGGTGCAGTTTTCAATGTAGATCGCGGTCGGCCAGCAATCCTGGAAATGCACATTCTCGACAATGATGTTGCTGCAATTGCGCAAGACGAGCAGTGCCTGATCGGCGATCTCGTACAGCCCCGGAAATTCGCCCTTCTTCTCCAGCTCCTTGGCGATCCGGTTTGCCCAGAGCTTGATCTCGACATAGCGTCTGGCGCTGGTGAAAACGGTGTTTCGATCGCTAATCGCCGGCCATGCGTCCAGCGCGGCCCTGGCCGGCGCCATGAGCATCGACGGTATGTCGCCTGCCCCCCGCAAGACGTCTCCACCACCGCCGCCATGGTGATCTTCAATGACTGTTGGTGTGGTCGCGATGCCCTCTTTCAGTACCGGAATCTTGTTCATGGCCCACCCTCCATGTGAGAGAAACACTATCCGTATTTCTATCAGTGGTTGCAACAGGGATTGAGCGCTGTGGAAATCAGTGAACAAAGGCTCTGGAGGGAAAACCTGATGGTAGTCGCGCAATCAGGGCGAAGCTCACGGCTTGAGCCGCTAACCGGGCATTAACCATGTTTGTTTACGTTTGGTCCCGTTGTCCACGGGGCCTGCAAACATGGTTACGCGCCACTTTCTGCTTGCCGCATTCACTGCCCTCCTCGCCCAGCCCAGCTTCGCTGCCGAGCCCATCGGGATCATCGAGGCACCCGAAGAAGCGATCGCGCAGGATGAAGGGTTTTCCCGACGCGTCGATTTCGCCTGGGGCATCGCGGTCACGTCCAACTACGTATCTTCTTCAGGGGAGACCCAGTCGGACGACCGGCCCGCTTTCCAGGCCTATGCCGAGATTTCGTCGGGCATCGTCTATTCCGGTATCTGGTACTCCACGGTGCAGCTCGATCCGGATTCCAGTGAGTTCGACCTCTACTGGGGCATGCGCAGGGATTTCGGTCCGCTGACGCTCGACGTGAACTACACGCGCTATTTCTACGACGACACCGGCGATTGCTGTGGCGAATGGATCGCCAGGGCGGACTACAAATTCTCCGAGCCGTTCGGCGTGTTCGCCAAATATGTCTACGATCCGCAAAACGAGGACCGCTCGGCGACCGTCGGTGCCAGCCTCGATCTGAGCGACACTCTGGAACTGTCGGGCGAACTCAAGGAGAAATTCGACAGCCACGACACGAGCTGGAATGCCGGTGTGACCTGGCAGGCAACCGACACCTTGTCACTCGACCTGCGCTACTACGATTCAGAGCGCTATGACGAACGCTATGTCGTAACGCTGGCCTACGATTTCTCAACCGCGCAATGAAAAAAACCCGCCATCGATGGATGACGGGTTTGTCGAAACCGAATTCGGTAACGATGATAAGCCTCAGGCTTCCTTCATCACCTGGTCCACGGCGGTCTGCATGAGCTCGTCCATGGTACGCCGGATCTGGTGATCCGACTGCTCGACACCGGCCGCATCGAAATCGGCGCGAATCTTGCGGAACACGTCGTCATCGCCCGGCTCCTCGAAGTCCGAACGGATCACTTCCTTGGCGTAGGCATCGGCATCGTCGCCTGCCTTGCCGAGCTTTTCGGCCGCCCACATGCCCAGCAGGCGGTTACGCCGTGCCTCTGCCTTGAATTTCAGCGCCTCGTCATGGGCGAACTTGTTTTCGAACGCCTTCTCGCGGTCGTTGATTCCGGCCATAGCTGCCTCCTGATGCCTCGCTCGATACCTAGGGCTATATAGGGGAAGGTGGCAACCATTTGAATAGCAAGAATTGGCGGTTTTGTGCCCGCGCGACGATCCCGCGCAGCAGCCTCGCCCCGCCAGCTCTCAAACGGCGTCCGATCCGACCGGTGGAGGCGATGGTTGTCTATCGCCATGCCTTAAAGTAGGGTCGCCGGAGAGCCGACCCGACAGGCGATTCCGCCAATCCCGCCGGCTAGGACAGATTGCCCGCCAGCCGGCGCCCTTTGCCTGTGTTTACAGGCAGGTATCCACAACCCGGCTGATACGGGCATGGACAAACAGCCCGGCCGCGGGCAAAAGCGGCACTTAAAGTGCTTTCCAGACAGGAAAACCCGATCATGAGCAGACGCCGCCGCATCTACGAAGGCAAGGCAAAGATTCTCTATGAGGGACCGGAACCCGGTACGCTCGTCCAGTTCTTCAAGGACGACGCGACGGCCTTCAACAAGAAGAAGCACGAGATCGTCGAGGGCAAGGGCGTCCTCAACAACCGCATTTCCGAGCATATCTTCACCCTGCTCGGCCAGATCGGCGTTCCCACCCACTTCATCCGCCGCCTCAACATGCGCGAACAGCTGGTGCGCCAGGTCGAAATCGTCCCGATCGAGGTCGTCGTTCGCAACGTCGCGGCCGGTTCGCTCAGCAAGAAGCTGGGGATCGAGGAAGTCACGCAGCTGCCGCGCACGCTGATCGAATATTGCTACAAGGACGATGCGCTGGGCGACCCGCTGGTCTCCGAGGAACACATCACGGCATTCGGCTGGGCGACGCCGCAGGACATCGACGACATGATGAGCCTCGCCATCCGCGTCAATGACTTCCTCTCCGGCCTGTTCCTCGGCGTCGGCATCCAGCTCGTCGATTTCAAGATCGAGATGGGTCGCCTCTACGAGGGCGAGATGATGCGCATCGTCGTCGCCGACGAGATTTCCCCCGATTCCTGCCGGCTTTGGGATATCCAGACCCAGGAAAAGATGGACAAGGACCGCTTCCGCCGCGATCTCGGCGGCATGCTGGAAGCCTATCGCGAGGTCGCCCGCCGCCTCGGCATCATGAACGAAAACGAGCAGCAGCGGCCTTCCGGCCCGGTGCTGGTCAAAACCGATTAGGCTTCGATTTCAGTAGCTTGTCGCGACATTCGGATTCGGAATTCGAGTTGAATCGGATTCTCAACTTCAAGAAGGCATCATGCTGATCCGCGCACGCGTTACCGTCACGCTCAAGAATGGCGTACTCGACCCGCAGGGCAAGGCAATCTCCGGCAGCCTCGCCGCGCTCGGCTTCGAGGGCGTCAACTCGGTGCGCCAGGGCAAGGTCTTCGACATCGCCATCGAGGCCGCCGACGGCACGGCAGCGCGGGACGACCTCAATGCAATGTGCGAGAAACTGCTCGCCAACACCGTGATCGAGGATTACGCGGTGGAGATCGACGGGGCGTAAACCGGGACCGGCCGGGCGTACCGAAGCACGGACGAGCGCCTTCGCCGTTCCGCATGCGCCATGAAGCTGCAACGACCGGAGCCGACATGTCGGATACCGACCACCCGGTAACGAACAAGCGCAGAGCAGTGGGGATCACCTTCCTCGCCGGCATGGCCGTGTTCGTCGTCGTCACGGGCATTGGCGGCTTCGTCCTCCTCGAACGCTACATGCATGCCATCTCCTGGAACCCGGCCGTCGCGATCGTCGAAAAGGTCGAATTGCTTTGCCAGGCCGAGCATCAATACGGATCCGGCTGGCGCGTCATGGCCGTGATGGATTGCGAGGAAGCGCCGGCTTATCTCGACGCGCACCGTCTCGACGATTCCTGGGGCTGGCGCTCGCGCGAAAAGGACTACGCCACGATCAGCTATGAGGCGAATGGCGAGACGCGATCGAAGCTCATCCTGCGTTTCCTGATTTCCTCGGTCCCGGTCACCGCCGGCGAACGCGTGCCCATCGTCTACGATCCCGACGATCCTGATACGCTCGACCGGCCGAACGGCCCGGGCGACACCGATCTTCTGGTCTGGGCGGTCGGCATCGGCGCGGCGATCTGGGCCTCGCTCACGCTGATCGCCTTCATGTTCGCCCATATCTATGACGGCTCGCCCGGCGACCCGGCCCGCGCACGCCGGGATGCCACGGCCGCAACGGAATCGCGGGATACACCGCCCGAATGAACGCATTTGACTTGCAAGCCTGCCCTGAATCCGTGCATCTGGAGGGATCGACGCCCTCGCCCACCGCGCCCGTTTGCAAACCTGACGGATCGTTCCCGCAGGAACGCCGACCCGGCCGGGCTTCCCAATGGAGTGTCAATTGACCGCCGCCGTCATCCTCTTCCCCGGCTCCAATCGCGACCGCGACATGATCGCCGCGCTGACCAAGATCGCCGGCACCCCGCCGCTCACCGTCTGGCACACCGAAACCGTCGTGCCCGACGCCGATCTCTACGTTGTACCAGGCGGCTTTTCCTATGGCGATTATTTGCGTTCGGGCGCCATCGCCGCGCGTTCGCCGGTGATGGACGCGCTGCGCACCCGCGCCGATGAGGGCCGGCTGATCATGGGCGTGTGCAACGGCTTCCAGATCCTCACCGAAGCGGGTCTGCTGCCGGGCGTGCTGATGCGCAATGCGGGACTGAAATTCGTCTGCCGCGAGGTCATGTTGAAGGTCGAGAACGCGAACACGGCCTTCACAAGCGGCTACAGGAAGGGACAGATGCTGCGCTGCCCCGTCGCCCATCATGACGGCAATTATTTCGCCGACGCCGAGACGCTCGCTCGCATCGAGGGCGAAGGACAGGTCGTCTTCCGCTACGGTGAAGGCACCAATCCGAACGGCTCGATCAACGACATCGCCGGCATCATCGACGCGCGCGGCAACGTCATGGGCATGATGCCCCATCCCGAGGACCTGATCGAGGCCGCCCATGGCGGCACGGACGGGCGCGCGCTGTTCGAAAGCGCGCTGGCCCTCGTCGAAGCCGCCTGATCCGGAATCCAGATGAAAAACGCCCTCGCGATTCCGGCGGCCATCTTCACCGTCCTGCTTTCCGGCTGCCAGCTTGGTGCGCCGTCGGATGCGCTTTCGCTAAAGAGCGACCGCGAGCCGGTGCAGATCATGGTGTCGATAGGCCGCACGGCGCAGGACTGCTGGTTCGCATCGAAGGATCCGGGGTTCGGTGGCTTTCGCCTCGCCGATGAGACTCATTCACCGGCCGGCCGGCCGCGCCTTCTCCTGGTGCCGCGCCGCGACCCGGGCGGCCTGCCCAAACTCGTAATCAGCGCGGAAAAGAGCAGTGGCGCAACGGACATCCAGGTCTACGGCCCTGTGCTCGCCACATCGCTGGGCGCGCGCATCGCTGGAGACGTCAAACGCTGGGCCTCGGGCGACGATTCATGCGGCTGATCCGATTCGTCAGAAATTCCCGGCCACAGCACCTGCAAGACACTACAAGGCATAAAAAAAGCGGGCCGGAAGCCGGCCCGCTAAGGTTGGACTGACGAACAAGGGGAACTCGATCCGCCAATCGATCTTGTGTGGTGAAACCGCTCAGTACCAGAACGGGCGTACGGCTTCGCGCAGTGCTTCGTCGCGCGTGATGCCGATATCGCGAAGCTGGCGGTCGCTGAGCTGCAGCAATGCCTTGCGGCTGCGCCGCATTTCGGCGGCCTTGGCGAAGCGATTGTAGACTGATCCGAACATGATGGCCTCCGTTTAGTACCAGTAGGAACGGCCGGCTTCGCGCAGTGCGTCCGCACGCGAGATGCCGATGTCGTCGAGTTGATGATCAGAGAGCATGGCAAGCTCCCTGCGGCTGCGGCTTTTCTCGGCTGCGTCGGCAATCCGCCCGACAATGGCCTCGATCGTGATCAGGACCTTGTACGTATAGGCGGAAACGCTTGATCCGACGGCAATCGTTACACCGCCCAGGCGGCTTTCAATTGTATCGATTGTACTCATCTTCTTTTCCGTTTCTTGTGGTTCACGCCTTGATTGTGATGCAACGCATTTGACTTGACGGGTACAATTTTGCAAGCTACAAAATTGTCACCATGACAACTTGGCTTCCTGATCTTTCTGAAGGCGAAGGCCCCCTCTATCTGAGGCTGGCCGACCGCATCGAATCCGACATTGGCGAGGGCGTCCTGCCCCCCGGCGCGAAACTGCCGCCGCAGCGCAATCTGGCCTTCGACATCGGCGTAACCGTGGGAACGGTGGGCCGTGCCTACGCCATTCTGCGCCAGCGCGGCCTGGTCACCGGCGAGGTCGGGCGCGGCACCTATGTTATCGATCGCGAGGAGCCTGAAGTTCCGACCGTTCGCGACAATGGCGACGTCCGGCCGACGACCGGCATGGACGGTACACGCTTCCTCGATCCGCCCTCCGGCAAGATCAGGCTGGACAACACCGCCGCGCCGGAGTTCGGACAAAGCAGTACAATCGGTACAATTCTGGCGGAAATCGTGCGAGACAATGGCGAGGATGTGTCATCCTATGCCCGCCGTTTTCCCGATCGCTGGTTCGAGGCCGGCGCCCACTGGCTGGCTCGCGGCAAGTATCGCCCGCAGGCCGAGAACATCGTTCCCACGCTGGGGGCACACGCCGCCATCGTTGCCGTCATCTCGGCCATGACCTCGCCGGGCGACCACATCGTCTTCGAACATGTCACCTATTCGCAGATTTCGCGCTCGGCCGGGCTGCTCGGCCGCCGGACCGTGCTGGCGCGCTCGGACGATAACGGCCTGATCCCCGAGGATTTCGAGCACGTCTGCGCCCAGCGCCACCCCAAGATCGCCTTCCTGATGCCGTCGGCGCAAAACCCGACGCTGACGACCATGCCCGCCAAGCGTCGCTACCAGATCGCCGACATCGCAAGGCGCCATAATGTCTGGCTGATCGAGGACGACCTCTACGGCGCGATGAGCGACGACTCCAGTCCGCTGCTGGCCGAATGCGCGCCGGACCGGACCTTTCTGGTCAACGGCCTGTCCAAGACCGTCGCCGCCGGCGTGCGTGGCGGCTGGGTCGCCTGCCCTGCCCACACCGCCCAGCGCGTGCGGGTCGCCCACAAGATGATCACCGGCGGCATGCCTTTCCTGCTGGCCGAGACCTGTGCGCGCCTGGTGCTGTCCGGCGAGGCCGCTGCCTGCCGTACCAAGTCGATCGCCGAGAACAATGCGCGGCTGGCGCTGGCGAAACGGATACTGGAAGGTCACGACTTCCGCACGCTGCCCAACATCCCCTTCCTGTGGCTGGCCCTGCCCGAGCCCTGGCTGTCCGGCACCTTCAAGAAGGCGGCCTATGAGGAAGGCGTGCTGATCGACGACGAGGACGAGTTCAAGGCCGGCCGCTCGGACCAGACCTTCCACCGCGCCCGTATCGGCATTTCGACGCCGAGATCGCGCAAGGAACTGGCCGAAGGGCTTCAGGTCCTGCGCCGCCTGCTCGACGGCGGCCGCGCCGGCTATGACAGCTTCGGGTGAGTCAGTAGGCCCATTACTATATCTCCGACATATTTTTTTCATCGACAGACTTAGCTAAAAACAAACATATGGTAGACAATACCATAAATTGCATAATACAGACGTAAATTAAGAAAATATCCGAAAGCGGCGGCCTTTCAAAATGCATGTAATTATACGCCCTAAACCATGAAATGTATTTACTTGCATCTACATCACCAAGCTGATTAAATCTTGCATAATAAATATAAATGTTAGAAGCAATAAAGAAAAATAATATAGTTTTTTTCTTCTTATATTTGCATTATAAAAAAACACCATATTCGAGATTTTTAAAATTATAAAGATCATTATAGAACAAAAAATAAAAATTGTAGATAAATATGCTTTTGCAAAAATTTCATTCCCGTATTCGAGCGCAAACAGATAGTCATTTGAAATTCTGCTCCTTATTGAATTAAAGAATTCAAGGTGAAGCTCACTAAAATTGATGGCATTATATTTAAGTAAATAGTATATCGATGGAGTTCCAATAAATACTATTAACAAGGGTATGTACTGGAAATTCCCATCTACTCTTATTTTGTATTTCTCATTGCACATGCCAAATAATGCTATCAATGTTAGTTTCTTAGGCTATTGCGTAACTCGTTCGAATGCAGGAAGAGCTTCACCCTATAGCAGAGCACAAGCGCACCGGCATCGACGGCGAGCGTGGCCGATCGTCAGCGCGACATCGTCGTCAGAGCCCGAGCCGTGTACGAAACAAGTGTAGCTCGCCATTCGTTACCTCACGCCCGTCAAACGTGTAAACTTCAGCTTAGCAGAATGATCTCCGCCGGCAAGCCGCCCTGCGCCGCCTGCTCGACGGCGGCCGCGCCGGCTATGACAGCTTCGGGTGAACCAGCCTACTGAACGTCGACTCTGACCGAGTTCTGGTAGATCTCGACCCGGATCCAGACATTCTCGTTGACGACGCGCCAGCCCGCATTGGCGTCGATATGGCCGTGCAGGATCATCTGCTCCATGCGGTTGCGATTGGCCGCGATGGCGAAGAAGCTGTGATATTCGTCGCCCGGATCGCGAATCCCGAAGCGATGGAAATTCGCCCGGTCCTGACGGATGACCTGCCACGGCTCGGTCAGCCGCGCGCCGCGCGAATTGTAATGATCGGCATTGCCGAGATAGGCCGAATAGGCCTCCAGCAGCGGCCCCTGCGCTGCGCTTCTTTCCGGCGAAACCGCCAGCCCCGCCGCCATTGCCACAATGGCGATGGCCGAACAACGCATCAATCTGCCGATCATGTGCCTGCTCCCACTGTTTGCCCTGAACTCACGCATCATAGCCTGAGTCACAGTTCAACGATTGACCTTCGTCAAGCAGGCGCCGTCCGGCCGTTCGGCCAAGCCGGTCTTTCCCCGGATTTCTTGATGAATGCGCCGGATGACGGTAGGTCGCGGCACCGGCATGCGCTATGTAGAGCCTGTGCACGAACAAGCAGGTCAAGTTTCCTCTGGGAATTTCCTATTTCTTGTCTTCACATACTCTTTGGTAGGCAAAGTCGTAGCAGAATATTTCTTTTGTACGCCACTCGGCGTTCGGATTGCCTGTGAGCCCCTCAGCCCAACGCTCCCAGAACCAGACCACTTTCTTTTTTTCAAATAATATCATCCTGTTTAAATTGCCAACGCCATTCAAATACATATCAGCATTAAAAAAACTTCCTTCCGTCGATTTTTGCCTATTGTACTCAGACAAGCGTTTTCGATCGACTCTTCCAATGGCGTATTTTTCGTATTCTTCTTCATTTATATTTTCAAACTTCCAATTCTTAGGATTACATTTATCAGTTTTTTTGCTAATTAAATAATATTTTCTATAAAAAAATTTTGATGAATGCACTACTTTGAACAATAAATATATATTTTTATTCTTTGGGCAAAGGATATTGAGCGTACGCTTCAATTGCTCTTCGAACGAATCGACCGAAGAAGCATTACCTGCCACATTCTCTGGGGCGTAGTGGTTGGAGAACACGGCCTTGTCCAATCCGAGCTCCCTGATCTGATCCGGACTGAGATAATCGAGCAACTCTTTGTTTTCAGGGTCGAAAACACCGCCCATCGCCGTTCCAGCAGTCGAGAAAATAAAAAAGAAGATCGCTGCTGCCGATGACAAAATGCTGATAGGCACAGAGACCTCCTGGCAATCAGATTGGCCGAAGATGCTTCGGCGTTAGATGGCAGTACGATAATAACACTCCCGAGCGAAATGCCGTGGATGCAAGAATATCGCAGCCAACTCGCATTCTGCAAACCGTCCCATTCGACACTCGCAGTCGTGAGGCCATATTTTGGGGAAGCACTCCAATTCTGGCTCGAACGCCACAACTGCTTCCTTTATGAGTGAGACTTCACGCGCCTCCCGGATCATGCTGCCAGAGATGACCATACCCAACGAAATCAAGATCACGCCCGAACTCGTCGCCGATCACGGCCTCAAGCCGGAGGAATACCAGCACATCCTCGAGCTGATCGGCCGTGAGCCGACCTTTACCGAGCTTGGCATCTTCTCGGCGATGTGGAACGAGCACTGTTCCTACAAATCCTCGAAGAAATGGCTGCGCACCCTGCCGACGAAGGGGCCGCGCGTCATCCAGGGTCCGGGCGAGAACGCCGGCGTGGTCGATATCGGCGACGGCGAGGTGGTCGTCTTCAAGATGGAGAGCCACAACCACCCCTCCTATATCGAGCCCTATCAGGGTGCCGCGACCGGCGTCGGCGGCATTTTGCGCGACGTCTTCACCATGGGCGCGCGCCCCGTCGCGGCGATGAACGCGCTGCGCTTTGGCTCGCCCGACCACCCCAAGACCCGCCATCTCGTCGCCGGCGTCGTTGCCGGCGTTGGCGGTTACGGCAATTCCTTCGGCGTACCGACGGTCGGTGGCGAGGTCGAGTTCCACGAGCGCTATGACGGCAACATCCTGGTCAACGCGTTCGCCGCCGGCATCGCAAGGGCCGACGCGATCTTCCTGTCGAAGGCCGAGGGCGTCGGCCTGCCGGTTGTCTATCTCGGCGCCAAGACGGGTCGCGACGGCGTCGGCGGCGCGACCATGGCCTCGGCAGAGTTCGGCGCCGACATCGAGGAAAAGCGCCCGACCGTGCAGGTCGGCGATCCCTTCACCGAGAAATGCCTGCTGGAAGCCTGCCTCGAACTGATGGCGTCCGGCGCCGTCATCGCCATCCAGGACATGGGCGCGGCCGGGCTCACCTGCTCGGCCGTCGAGATGGGCGCCAAGGGCGATCTCGGCATCGAACTCGACCTCGACAAGGTGCCCATGCGCGAAACCCATATGACCGCCTACGAAATGATGCTGTCGGAGAGCCAGGAGCGCATGCTCATGGTGCTGCGCCCCGAAAAGGAGGCCGAAGCCGAGGCCATCTTCAAGAAGTGGGGGCTCGATTTTGCCATCGTCGGCAAGACGACCGACGATCTGCGCTTCCGCATCCTGCACGAGGGCGGCGAGGTCGCCAATTTGCCGATCAAGGAACTGGGCGACGAGGCGCCGGAATATGACCGCCCCTGGGAGATGCCCGCCACCCCTGCCCCGCTCGACGCGAAGCACATGCCCGGCTGCGACATCGCCGAGGCGCTGCTGGCACTGGCCGGCTCGCCCAACCATTCTTCCCGGCGTTGGGTCTGGGAGCAGTACGACACCCTGATCCAGGGCAATTCGCTGCAAACACCCGGCGGTGACGCCGGTGTGATCCGTGTGGACGGCCACCCGACCAAGGCGCTCGCCTTCTCCGTTGACGTAACCCCTCGTTATTGCCAGGCCGATGCCTTCGAGGGCGGCAAGCAGGCCGTCGCCGAATGCTGGCGCAATCTCACCGCGACCGGCGCCGAACCGCTGGCGGCGACCGACAACCTCAATTTCGGCAATCCCGAACGCCCGGAGATCATGGGCCAGTTCGTGCGCGCCATCGAGGGCATCGGCGAAGCCTGCCGCGCGCTCGATTTCCCCATCGTCTCGGGCAATGTCTCGCTCTACAACGAGACCAACGGCCAGGGCATCCTGCCGACACCCGCGATTGGCGGTGTCGGGCTCATCCCGGACTGGCACCATACCGCCCGCACCGGCTTTGCCGGCGAAGGCGACGCGATCCTGCTCGTCGGCGCGCCGGAGAAATGGGGCACGCATCTGGGCCAGTCGGCGCTGCTGTTCGAGATTTTCGGACAGGAGGACGGCCCGCCGCCGCCCGTCGATCTGGCGCATGAGAAGAAGACCGGCGATTTCGTGCGCGGCCTGATCCGGGCCGGCACGGCAACCGCCGTGCATGACTGCTCCGGCGGCGGTCTGGCGCTGGCGCTGGCCGAAATGGCGATGTCCGGCAAATGCGGTGCCACGCTCGACGAGCCGCCGACCGAGGCGATGGCCGAAACCATGGCAGCGTGGTTCGGCGAGGACCAGGGCCGCTACGTCGTCACCGTCACCCGCGACAGGGCCGACGAGGTGCTGAAACAGGCCTCCGACGCCGGTGTCGCGGCCGCGCGGATCGGCATGACGGGCGGCGCGCAATTGACGCTTGCGCCGGCCCGACCCATATCCATAAGCCGATTGCGCGAACGCCATGAATCGTGGTTCCCTGAACTCATGGACGAAACACGCGCGGCCGACGAGGCCGCCGAATAGGCGGATTTTCCGGAAAGAGGTACAAAACCATGCCAATGTCCGCCATCGAGATCGAGAAACTGATCAAGGACGCCATTCCGGACGCGAAGATCACCATCCGCGATCTGGCCGGCGACGACGACCATTTCGCTGCAGAGGTCGTTTCGGAAAGCTTCCGCGGCAAGAGCCGCGTCCAGCAGCACCAGATGGTCTACGAGGCGTTGAAGGGCAACATGGGCGGCACGCTGCACGCGTTGGCGCTTCAGACGGGCATCCCGGACTGATTCATGGCCGCGCGCAAATCCCCGGGACAGGCATCCGGCCTCGAGCAATTGCCGCCGATCTTTTCGCGGCCGGTCTGGAAGGATCGCTTCTTCCACCTGTTCGTCGCCATGCTTGTCGCCTGGGCGCTCGTGCTCTACTGGCTCTTTTTCTGACCCTCGCCCTTGGAATGCGCCGGTTCAGGCGATATCTGTAATTTCAGCGATGGCGCAGGCCATTCCTCGTCCGGACCTTGAACCCGGATCAGCGCAGGAGAAATCGAATGTCAGGCATCAACGACTTCATCGACAATGAAGTGAAATCCAATTCCGTCGTCCTGTTCATGAAGGGCACGCCGGACTTCCCGCAATGCGGCTTTTCCGGCCAGGTCGTTCAGATTCTCAACTATCTGGGGATCGACTACAAGGGCCACAACGTGCTCGCCAGCGACGATCTGCGCCAGGGCATCAAGGACTATTCGCAGTGGCCGACCGTGCCGCAGCTCTACGTCAAGGGAGAGTTCGTCGGCGGTTGCGACATCGTCCGCGAGATGTTCCAGGCTGGTGAGTTGCAGGAGCTTTTCGTAGAGAAGGGCGTACCGGTGAACGGCAAGGCCGAGGCATAAGCCTCCCGACCGTCATGGCCGGGCCTGTTCCCGGCATGGCAAACCAAATTAAGCAGTCTTGAAAAAGACCCGGCGGATCGCTCCGCCGGGGCTTTTCGTTTTCGTGCAGCACCGCCTAGCGCTGGCCGGTCAGGATCGGCGTGATCCTGCGGATCGTCGAGCGGCGGTTTTCCGGCTCCTCGGCTTCGGTCGGAATACGCGGATATTCCTCGCCATAGCCGACGATTTCGAGGTTGCGTTCCGGGATGTAGAAGAACTCGGTGAGCGCGTTGCGGACCGCTTCGGCACGCCGCCACGACAGTTCCTCGTTATAGGCATCCGAACCGACGAGGTCGGTATGGCCCTCGATCAGGAACACCTCGTCCGGATTGCCGGCGATGATGCGCTCCATGATCTCGCCGATTCGGTCGAGCTTGAGGATTTCCTCCTCGCGTAGGAAGTCCTCGTTGAAGCCGAACTTCACCGTATCGACCTCGATGCCGGGCATCAGCGTCCTGAGTGACGGATCCGCCCGGTATTCGTCAATCGAGTAGCGACGCTCGATCGGCTGGGCCGGCGGCGCCATCAGCTGCTCGACGAGCTGCTCGTCATAAGCCTCGGCCAGCGGAATGGTCGCCAGCGGCACACGTCGGCGCGCCGGCCGGTCAGGAATCACGATCTGGTAATCCCGGTCCCTGAGGCGACGGCGGCGTTCCTCGCGCGCCTGGATCATGTCGCGCCTAAGGGCACGACGGTCGCCTCGCGCGGCGTCAAATCGGTCGCGCCGTTCGGGACGCTCGGCCCGGGCCACGCGCGAGCGCAGTTCCTGGCGATCTTCGGCAAGCCGGTTGCGCAGCCGATCCTCGAAACGCGGATCAAGCCCCGGCAGCGAAAGCACGGTGCGGGTATCCTGAATACGCTCGCGCAGGGCGTCGTCGCGCATGCGCTCGGCCCGGCGGTCGTCCTGCAGGATGCGGCGTGCTTCACGCCGCGCATCAATGCCGCCCACATCACGACCGGTAGCCGCGCTGATGCGCCGCTCCAGTTCGCCGCGATAGGCATCGAGCGAACGGCGCGTGCGCCGTTCCAGACGGCCATCGACCTGGCCCGACTGCAGCGCCGCGTTGAACAACTCGATGCGCAGGCGAAGTTCCGCATCGGTCATGTCTCCGGCCGAGCGATCGTCACGCAGGAGATCGGCGAAGCTTCCACGGCCGTCGCGATCGCGACGTTCGGCACGCTGGCCGTCACGCTGGCGCCGTGGCTCCTCTGCCTGACGCTGATCGCGCTGGCGCCTGGGCTCTTCGGCCTGTCGTTGGTCACGCTGGCGGCGAGGCTCCTCGGCCTGTCGTTGGTCACGCTGGCGGCGGGGCTCCTCGGCCTTTTGGCGCTCACGTTCGCGGCGAGGTTCTTCGGCCTGCTGCGCCGGCTGTTCTTGTTGGGGAGCCGCTTCCGCATCGCGCTTGCGCTGCTTGCGCGGGCTCTGTTCGGGAACGACAGTCTGCTCGGCCGCCGGTGCCTGTTCGACAGGTTGCTCCGCCGCTTCAGCCGGCTTCTCTGCCGGTTGTTCTGCGGGCTGTTCCGCCGCTTCGGCGGGCTGCTCTGCTGGTGCCGGCGGGGCTTCCGCGGCCGGGGCTTCTTCAGCAGGCGCCTCTTCTACAGGCTGAGCCGGGCACTCCTGCCCTTCCGGGCACTCCGCCTGCCCTTCGGCCTGCGCCAACCGGACAAGTCCGGCGCGCTCCGAAAGGGGGGAGTTGAACTTGAACGCGCCCGCTGTGGCGGGCTGTGCCAGGACCGCCATCGTTGCCGCGCTGGCGGCCAGAATGGATAAGGTCTTCAATGCATTCTCCTTGGGATTTCCCGTCATGAAGTTTCTCGTCGGGTTCGATCTCGAATCGTTGCGAGCCCCGATCCACAACGCATGAACGCGCAAATCGGCCCATTCGATGACCATAAATGTTCCCGCTGAACCGGGCCTGAACGGATTTCAGGCCGGTTTTTCCGGTCAATTGACTGGAATCAAACCGGAATCCACGCTGTAGCCTTATTTTCACGGCACGGTTTCATGCGTTCGACATTTGGATTATCATTCGGGGGAATTGAAGGGATGTCGAACGTCCCCGGCAGTCACGGGTCAGGAAGTCTTTTCCGGCCATTAACGCTTGTCTGCTCCAATCGGGCCTCAGATGGGAACGCCAGCAGGGCGTTGGAACGAATGGGTGCCGGAAAGTTAGCCATGACGTCGCATGAACAACCTGTAGCAAGCGATCTTCGCCGGCGAGCCGTCTCTTGGCTCGCCTTGGCAACGCTTCTGGTCGTTCCCCTTTCGGGTTGCATGTCGAGCGGCGCCTCCAGCTTTGCAAGTTCCACGGATCGCGCCGAAGCGCCGCAGGTTCTTCCCCTCAACGTTGCCGATGACCCGGCGATGCCGACCGCACCGCTGGAGCCGGGTGCGCAGCCGGGCATGCAGGCAGCGGCATCCTCGCAATATGCGGCACCCGCCCAATATCCCGCGCAGGTCGCCGGACAGC
>JBHIWX010000019.1:0-52757 GCA_041987205.1 Rhizobiaceae bacterium
CGGCCGGCATGTAGTCCATCTCCAGACCGATCGCGCCTTCGTCGACACCGAGATCCCTCAGGCAACGCGCCAATGTATCCATCGCGTCGTATTCGAACTCTTTCCAGACATAGAGGTTTGCATCCGGATCAATCCCCCGGACGGTTGTCTCCTCCATGTCGACGCAAAGTTTGGCATGCCTGCCGTCGGCCGTGCAGATGACAGCGGCGTGGCGCCAGCGCATCAGTGTCTGCGTCGGCACGGAATAGCCGGAGATGAACGTGAAATTTTCCGGCGAGATCGCGATGATCGCGTCCAGGCCCTTGTCCCTGATCGCCGGGACGAGGCGTGAGTGGGCTGCTTGTCTCATGATGGCACCTGTCCTTCCGGCACGCTCCGCGTTTCGTCAGAAACGGGACGACGAATTGAAAAACGCTTCTTTCGTTTTGCACTCCGGCCCGGCAGTTGGATCGAGCCGGAAGTGCCCTAGGAAATCGAGAATTTGGAAACCTTCGCCTCGTCGACCTCGATACCCATGCCGGGGCCGTCCGGCACGACAATCGCACCATCCTCGAACACGAAAGGCTGCTTGATGAGGTCGTCCGTGTAGTAGAGACCGCCGATCCTGCCGGTCTGGAATTCCGCCGGCGTGGAAATCGGCACCACGCTCGACAGCGTGACTGCCGGCGCGGATGCTGCGAGCTGCACATTCGCCAGATTGCCGATGCCCGATTCCACCGATCCGTTGACATTGCACCGGATGGCCGCCGCCCGCGCGATGGCAGCGACTTCATGTGCTCTGCGGAGTCCGCCGGGCTTGGTCGTGTAGATCGAGATGATTTCGACGGAGCCCCGACCGGCGATCTCCAGCGCATCGCGATTGTTCCAGGCGCTTTCGTCCGCCATCACCGGCGTTGCAATCCGTTCCGCCACACGGGCCAGGCGTTCCGCGCCCTGCACCGGCTGTTCGGCATAGATGATGCCGAACGGCTCCATCTTGCGGATCGTCGCAACCGCCGTCGCAACATCGACCCATCCGCGATTGGCGTCGACGCACAGCGATATGCCCGGTCCGACTTCCTCGCGGATCAGACGGACAAGCTCGACGTCCCGATCGGGATCAACGCCGACCTTGATCTTGATCGTTCGAATGCCGTCGTCGACCACCTTGCGGCATTCGGCGACGGCCTCGTCGATCGGCAGCAGACCGATGGAATGGGTTACCATGATGCGGTCGCGCATCTTGCCGCCGAGGAGACCGTAGACCGGGATGCCGAGGGAGCGCGCCGCCAGATCGAGGCATGCCATGTCAACGGCGGCCTTGGCGTAGGGGTAGCCGCCCACCGCGTCGTCCATCGCCTGCAGAAGAGCGAAGCCGTTAAGCGGATCGCGATCCTTGATCGCCGGAAACAGACGCTTTTCAATGATGAGACGCGTCGTGTCGGGAGCTTCGCCGAAATAGCGCCCCCAGTCGCCGGACCAGTCGATGAGGACAGGTGCCTCGCCCCAGCCGACCGTGCCGTCTGTTCCGGTGGCACGGACGAGAATGAACCCGCCGATATCCTCGTTGAGACCGGCCCAGCGGTGGATCCTGCGGGGCGGCAGCTTCACATGCACAGTTTCAATATTGGCTATCTTGATCATGGCTTTCATCGCGTTGTCGTTGAGACTCCGCTAGCCCGAAATGACGTCGCCTCCGGTGAAAATGGCGCATGTGTTCCCGATGCGAACAGATGCAGCCAAGCCGCCCTCCGCGAACATGTTCCCCATGGGAACATCAACGCGAATTACGCGTTGGACCGCCCTGCTTTCGGTCAGGCTTCATGAAACTGATACGGAGCCGACTTTGGAAATCCTGCGCTACGACACGGCAAGCCATCTCGCCCATGCAATCAGCTATAACGGCTTGATATTCATATCGGGTCAGGTCTGTGCTAACCTTGATGGCGACATCGAAAGCCAGACACGGGAGACTCTCCACAAGCTTGAAGCCAGACTGCAGACAGCCGGCAGCGCGAAGCATCGGCTGCTCTTTGCCCAGATCTGGCTGAAGGATATCAAGGACCGCGACGCGTTCAATGATGTCTGGATACCGTGGATTGGCGATAAGGTTTGTGCCCGCGCCTGCGTCCAGGCAGCGTTGGCGGATGAGAGAATGCTGGTGGAAGTTGCAGCGGTGGCAGCCGCGATTTGAACGAAAGGTGGCACAGACTTGTTGAGCGAGCCCGATAGCGCTCCGTACAAGACAATCGACGGACTGGAACGCGGACTTATCATTCTGCGCGAACTGAATCGCCGTCGCGGAGCCACCGTAAACGAACTCCATCACGCCACGTCGATCAATCGAACGTCGATCTATCGCATTCTCGTGACGCTTGGTTCCATGGGATATGTGGTCCGCAACCGCTCCGAGGGACGCTTCTACACGACGCGCAACAGTCTTGAACTGAGCGACGGCTACGATGACGATGCATGGGTGGTCGAAGTCTGCTCGCCAGAGCTTGAGCGCCTCAACAAGAAGATCGTCTGGCCGTGCGACATCGTCATGCTGGAAGGCGACTCGATGGTCGTGCGCGAATCCACCTTCCGCACCAGCCCGCTGTCGATCTACAGGTCCAATGTCGGGTCGCGCTGGCCGATAGGCTCGACCGCGAGCGGCAGGGCCTATCTCTCATTTTGCAGCGAACGCGAGCGCACCGAACTCGTCCAGCTACTCAGGAACAGCCGCAATCCCCGCGATTCCATGCTGCAGAGCGACCGGTTCCTCAACGGCCTTGTCGAGACGACGCGGGCGGCCGGATATGGATCGAGCGTCAAGGAAGTCAATCACAACATCTCCGCGATATCGCTTCCGATCCGGCACAGGGACCGCGTTCTCGCCTGCCTTTCACTCATTTACGTGTCGAAGGCGATGTCGATCGTCGAATGCGCCGAGAAGTTCCTCGGAGAGATGCAGGCTTCCGTCGACAGCATCGAAAAGTCCCTGGCGGACTGGAACGCGGAGGAGCTTTATATCGGCGCGGTTCCGCGAATTCGAAACGCGGAAGCGGCAGCTACCGCGTAACCCGCACATCCACCGCTCGCACGCCCTGCCCTTTTTCCCTGACGATGAGCGGATTGATTTCGACGTCGCCCAGCCGGCCGCGCGCCGCCAGGAATGCGTCGCCCAACGCCATCGCCGCGGCGACGACCGCATCGCGATCACGAACCGGACCGCCGCGAAATCCGCTCAGCAGTTCGCGCCCCGCGAGATTGTCGAGAATACGGTGCACATCCGCTTCGACGACCGGAAGCAGGCATCGTCCGACATCCTTGTAGATTTCAACAAAAATGCCGCCCATGCCGAGGATCAGGAGCGGGCCGTAAATCGGGTCCTCGCGAACGCCGAGGATCATCTCGAGGCCTTCGACCATTTCCTGCAGCAGAAACCCATCGAGGCGCGCGTCGGGCCGGACCTGCACGAAACGGTCTCGCATCTGGCCGGCGACAGCCGTCGCCTCATCCGCTTTCACATTGATCCGGACACCGCCGACTTCCGTCTTGTGGAGCGCATCCGGCGACACGAGCTTGATGGCCACCTTCTCGCCAATCTGCCTGGCCGCTTCCGCGACCTCGTCGAGCGATGTGCAGAAAATCTGCGCCGGCTCTCGGATCCCGCTGGCTGCGATGAGGTCTTGCGCGCTGACCGGCTCGCCTCCCGCAACGGCTTCAGGCAGAACCTCCGGCAGCGGCTCCATTTTTTTCTTCCCGAACTTCGCCAGAAGGTCCAGCGCGCGCAGGCTCTCAGGCAAACGTTGCAGGAACGGTATCTCCGCATCCTTCTGGAAGTCGAGCGCGAGGTCGTCTGTGTTCTGGGTCATCCGGTCGTAGGCAAAGATCGGCTTGTCGGTCGCCCGGGCAATCGAGGCGTAGACGCCAGGCTCGCCCTTTTCGGCCACGCTTTGCGGCAACCTGCCCTGGATCAGCACCATGTCGACGTTCGGATCCCTGGCGAGCATGATCGAGACATCCCGGAAATCCGATTGACGCACCGCCAGCCCCGCGCCGGCATCCAGTGGATTGGTGACCTCCAGCCCGCGGTCGATACGTGGCTGCACGCTTTCGACCGTTTCGGACGAAAACTCGGCGAACTGCAGATCTGTCGCGGCGCAATAATCGAACAGCAGGCTTCGGCCGAGACCGGTGAACCCGGATACCGCGATCCTGTTGCCCTTCGGTAACCGGTCGGCGGACAGGGCGACGCATGTCTCGATCATGTCGTCGAGCGTGTCGCAACGCAGTATTCCGTAACGCTCGCACACCGCGTCGAAGACCTCGTCATCGCCCGAGATCGCGCCGACATGGCTCGCCGCCGATTGCCGCGACTGCTCGGTTCGTCCAGTCTTCAGCATCACGATCGGCTTTCCCGCTTCCAGCGCCCGGCGCGCGGCCGCAAAGAACTGCTGCGGCCGCCTTATCCCTTCAGACAGGCAGGCAATGATGCGGGTCGAGGCGTCGCCGACAAAGAAATCGATATAGTCGGCCAGATCCGTCTGGATCTCGTTGCCAGTCGAAACCGCGTAGGAAAAGCCGAGCCCGCGCTCTGCACCCCGGCGCATCCAGTATCGAAGCGTCCCACCCGACTGGAACGCCACGCCGATCTTGCCGGCGGGCAACTTGCGGATGTCGGCGGAGGGGTAATTGTACAGGCCCTCGGCGAAAGCCATGACACCGAGGCAATTCGGGCCGCAGAGCGTCACGCCGGCTTCGTCAGCGGTCTGACCCAGCGAAACGGCGCGATTGCGTGCGGTTTCGTCACCTTCGCCAATGCGCGAGGCAAACACGACGGCCGCGCCCGCGCCGGTCTCGGCCGCTTGTCGCACGACATCGTCCACCCGTTCGGCTGCGACCATGATGAGTGCGAGATCGACCGGCTCGGGCAATGCCTCGAGATCGGGATAGCAATTGCGATCCCACAGCGTCTGTCTGGTCGGGTTCACGAGATAGAGCTTGCTCGGGAAGCCTGTTTCCCGGTGGTTCTGGAAGATCAGTCGCGAAAAACCCTCACCGCCGGTTTCCGAAGCGCCGACAATGGCGATGGAACGGGGACGAAACAGCTTTTCGAGTGATCGGGTTCTTGGCGCGCTGGACATGGATTTGGCTTCCCTTTTCTGGAGCCCTCCAGAACACGGACGCCTGAAACTGCGTAGCGGCGAACGCGGCAAGTTCCCGTTGGGAACAACGGCGCAGCCCGGTTTGAAATGCCCGCCGATTCCCCTCATCCAGAGCGCCTGAAACAAAAGCGCAGGCGACCGGCAAAGGCCAGAACCGGATGAAGCACACAGAGACCTCTGACCTACCAATGTATGTTGGTGGCCGGACCGTTACCGGCAACGCGATCATCGAAGTATCGAACCCGGCAAACCGGGATAAAGTCGTCGGAAGGATTGCGCGCGCAACCGCCGACGATCTTTCCGATGCGGTGGCATCGGCGCGTTCGGCCCTTGGCCCATGGCGGAAGCTCGGACCTGCCACCCGCGCCTCGGCGATCGCTGACGGTCTCGATGCGATCGAGAGCCGACGCGCGGAACTTGCCCTTCTCTATTGCCGGGAAAACGGCAAACTCGTCTCCGCCGCCGCCGGCGAGATTACGGCGATGCTTTCGCGAGAACGCAACACACTCGGCTACGCCACCCGGCTGACTGAAGAAAACATCTTTCCGTTTGACCGGGGCGCGTCGAAGACGAGGTACCGGCCATTCGGCGTCGTGGCATCCATCGTGCCGTGGAACGGGCCTGTGGTGCTCGGTTTCACACAGCTTGTTTCGGCACTGCTGGTGGGCAATACGGTCGTCGTCAAGCCGCCGGAATCATGCCCGCTGACGGTGAGCATCTGCCTTCTGGAGATGGCGAGACGGCTGCCGGACGGCGTCCTGAATATCGTCCCCGGAGGTCGCAAGGATGTCGGTGACGCGATTGTCGACCATCCCTCGATCGACAAGATCGCCTTTACCGGCAGCACGGAGGCAGCGCGAAATATCGCCGGCCGCGCCGCAGCGACCATCAAGGACCTGACGCTCGAACTCGGCGGCAATGATCCGGCAATCATCCTCGATGACGCCGTTTTCGACGACGCAATGATGGAGCGTCTGGCCGGCAGCGTGTTCAAGAATTGTGGCCAGATCTGCCTGGCGGTCAAGCGGATCTATGTCCCCGCCTCGCGCATGGAAGAGTTTTTGGAAAGGTTCTGCGAAACCGTCGACCGCTTCGTCGTCGGCGACGGGACCGCAGAAGGCGTCGATATCGGCCCGGTCCATTTACAATCCTCCATTGCCCGCGTGGAAGCGCTCGCGGGCAACGCCGTCGACCTTGGCGGCACGGTCAGGACACTCGGTCGCCTGCATCCGGAGGCTGATGCCGCAAAGGGCAATTTCGTCCTGCCGCGTATCGTCACCGGCGTTCCCGACCACGCAGACGTCGTCGTGCAGGAGCAGTTTGCGCCCATCGTCCCCGTCCTGTCCTACACGGACATCGATGACGCCCTCGCCCGCGCCAATGACACCGTATTCGGTCTCGGAGGCTCGGCCTGGGGCAAGGATACCGCAAGGGCGGAGGAGATTGCCTGGGCGCTCGATGCCGGAACGGTCTGGGTCAACCACCACGGAACGAGCTTCCTCAATGCGCAAGCGCCCTATGGCGGCATCAAGCAAAGCGGAAGCAGCAGGAAATCCGGCTGGGAAGGCGTACTCGAGTATGCCCAGATCCAGACGCTGACCGCTTAGGAGGCTTGTCATGGCCCTCGTCAAAAGCAACAAGACACGCCTTTTGATCGGCGGTGAGCTTGTCGAACCGCTCTCCGGCGAATGGATGGACGCCGAAAACCCGGCGACTGAGGAAATCATCGGCCAGATCCCGGTCGCCGGCAATGCAGATGTCGGCCGCGCGGTCGACGCCGCCACAATGGCGCAGCCCGCATGGGCCGAATTGTCGGTTTCGCAGCGCGCCGCCTACATGACCAGGCTGATCGCGGCAATCGAGGAGCGCGCGGACGAAATCGCCGATGTCGAGGCAATCGATGCCGGCATCGTACGCTCCGCCGTGATCACAGACATCACCAAAACCCGCAACGGGCTGGAATATTATGCCGGGGCGGCGAGAAGCATCGCCGGGGAGACGCCGGCCGGCATATCGTCCAACATTCACATGACATTGCGCGAGCCCTACGGAGTCGTCGGCCGTATCGCACCGTTCAATCACCCCTTCATGTTTCTTGCCGCGCGGGCCGGTGCGCCCTTGATGATGGGGAACACCGTGGTTGCCAAGGCGCCCGAAACAGCGTCGCTCTCGGCGCAAATTCTGAGCGAAATCTGCGTCGAGATCCTGCCGCCCGGCGTCTTCAATATTGTCACCGGGCCCGGCGTGCCGACCGGAACCGCACTGGTTCAGCACCCGGCGGTGAAACGGATCGCCTTTACCGGCTCGACGCAGACTGGAATGGCGATACAGGCCGCCGCCGCGGCATCGGGCGTAAAAAACATCACGCTGGAACTGGGCGGCAAGAACCCGATGATCGTATGCCCCAGCGCCGACATCGAAGCCGCGGCGAAGGCAGCGATCCGAGCGATGAACTTCGGATGGCAGGGACAGTCCTGCGGATCGCTGACGCGCATCTACATTCACGAGGACGTTTATTCGGCGTTCTCGCAGGCCGTCGCAGACGGAATGAGCCGTCTGAGGCTCGGCGACCCGCTTGATGCCAACACGGATGTCGGTCCGGTGAATTCGCGAAAGCAATTCGAGCGCATCAACGCCTATATCGAGTCCGCACGCAACGCCGGCGCCAACACGCTTGTCGGAGGGACGCCGGCAGACGGTCACCGCAAGGGATACTGGATACCGCCGACACTGTTCGGCTCGGTCACACACGATATGGCGATCGCGCGGGAAGAGGTTTTCGGTCCCGTGCTCTCACTGCTGAAATGGCGGGATTTCGACCAGGTCATATCGATGGCAAACGACAGTGAACTCGCGTTGTCGGCCACGGTCTGGACCGCGGATCTTGGCGAGGCGCTGAAATTCGTTCGCCGCGTGAGAGCCGGAGTGATCTGGGTCAACGGTGCCGGCAACCATTATTACGGCCTGCCGTTCGGCGGCATGCGAAATTCCGGCACCGGGCGCGAAGAGTGTCTGGAAGAGCTGGAAAGCTACACAGAAGTCAAATCCGTCACCCTTGCGCGACAGGAACCATGATGACACCAGCTATCAAGCTTTGGGGCCGGCGAAACTCATCCAACGTCCAGAAGGCTTTGTGGTGCTGCGACGAACTCGGCCTGCCGGTCGAGCAGATCGACGCCGGCCGCGAATTCGGCAGGAACAAGGAGGCTACTTTCCTCGAGCTGAACCCGAACGGTCTCGTTCCCGTGCTCGAAGTCGCCCAAGGATCAATCTGGGAGAGCAATGCGATTGTCCGTTACCTCGCGCGCCTCGACCCGGAGCAGCGCCTCGTGCCGGCCGATCCCTACCAGTCGGCAATTGCCGAGCAATGGATGGACTGGCAACTCGCTTCACTCGGGCCCGCCTTCACGCCGATGTTCCACGGATTGGTGCGGCAGCTGCCCGAAAAGCGCG
Organism: Rhizobiaceae bacterium; assembly: GCA_041987205.1. Taxonomy (GTDB): domain Bacteria; phylum Pseudomonadota; class Alphaproteobacteria; order Rhizobiales; family Rhizobiaceae; genus BOKV01. Next base: position 8,586 of record JBHIWX010000019.1, read on the forward strand.
ATTACGCCGAGATCGAGAAGTCCAGAGCCGACACGGAGAATCTCTTGGCCATGCTGGACGGCCACCTGGCGACAAATGCCTATGTCGCCGGGGCCGCGTTCAGTTTCGGCGACATTCCGCTCGGTATCTACGCATACCGGTGGTCGACCTTCGAGGGGATCCAGCGCCGGCCGATGGTCAATCTGGAGAGATGGTACGGCCAGTTGCAGGAACGCGAGCCGTTTCGCCGGCATGTCATGGTCGGGCTCGCCTGACCAGTCCGAGCCCGACGGACAGGTCGTGGTCGCTGGTTCCGAGATCCATAGCCACTTCGGTCACCCCGGCCCTTGCGAGATCCGCCAGCTTTTCATGGCCGGCTTCGCCTTCCGGCAGGGCAAAGAATGGCAGCGCTTCGTCCGGCACAAGCGCGGCGGCACCGTCCACATCCCCCGCAAGGACGAGGTCACGGATGTGCGTGCGCGGAATGTCGAAGGGCGCAGAGGCGACATTCTCCTCCAGCAGATCGTTGCGGAACAGATAGGCCAGCTTGCGGCGCACCGTTTGCCTGGACTCGTCCGTGTCGCACAGCAGATAGGTGAAGGCTGTCACGGAAGTTCCGGGCCTGAGCGGGCGTGTACAGCCGGCGATGTACTCGGCGCTCAAGCCGGCAGAAAGCTGGCAGGCGAGATCATGTTCGACCGCCACCTCAGCCTGGCCGGGCGTCAAGACGCTCGTGTAAAGCTCGCAGCCGGTAGTCGGGTAATCGATAGCGCAGGAGGTCAGGTGGTGGAGCCCTTCGGCGGTGGAAACCGGCTCGCCGTCCAGCAGGCGCTTCAGCACGTCGATATAGGCCGAGAGATTTTCGTTGCCGCGCTCGACCTTGATGCCGGCCTTGCCGAGGTCGGCAGGATTGCCGATGCCGATCGAAGCTGTTACCCGGCCGCCGCTCCATTCCAGCAAGGTCGAAAGCGCCATCGCCGTCGTCAGCGGATGGTTGATAAAGGCGGAGACGTTCTGGATCCCGACCCGGATAGAATCGGTTGCCTGAAGCACCATGGCGGCGATCACGAAAGGATCCCGGCGTCTCAGATGCTGGGTGATCCAGACCGAGGTGGCGCCGTTACGCTCGGCCTCGCAGGCAATCGCAACAATGCGGTCTGGCGATTCATTACCCTCAAACCGGACCGCAAGATCGGCATCGGTTCGGCTCATCTCGGGCGAAGCTCCCTGATGAGCTCCAACGCCCGGGATCTGTCGCTTGCATCACCCGACAATTCAAGTACGGCCTCGTCGATGCCGATATCCAGATACTCGGCCAGTCGCTTCTTGCAGTGTTCGGCGGTACCGGCGACGGCAAACGCGTCGACAGCTTCTTCAGGCAGCAGATCGGCCGCGCCATCCAGATCGCGTCGCATCACCGCCTCGATGATCGCCTCGTGATCAATCGGCAGCCCGGAGGAGCGGATGTTCTCGGCCTGTCTCGGCGACCTGAACAGGAAAGCCAGCTTCTTCTTCATTATCCGTCGCGCCGCTTCGCCATCGGCACCCACGGCGAGATAGATCAGCGCGGCAACATGAGGCGCCCCCGCAGGCTCGACCATGCTGGCACCCTGGCGCGCCCACCCGATATGGGTGCGGCATGAACCGATGGTCAAACCGCCGGACAGAAGCACGCCATCGGCATTTCTGCCGGCCATTTCCATGACCTTCGGGCCGGTAGAGGCGATGTAGATCGGCAGCGGGCCCTGTGTTTCGAAGGACAACCGCGCGCCCTTCAGCGAGTGGATGTGGCCGTCGAGTTCGACCGCCGATCCGCTCCACAATTCGCGAAACGCCTTGAGATATTCGCGCAGCACCACGACGGGCTTGTCGGCAGCGGCACCGCTTTCCTCGAGATTTTTCAGGTTTCCGACGGAAATGCAGAATTCCGTCCGGCCCGGCGCCAGTTCGGCAATGGTCGCGACCGACATCGCGGTGGCGGTCGGTTGCCACAAATACGGACTTACGGCCGCGGGGACGATCGAGATCGTCTTGGTGACCGCTGCCGTGGCCGCAGCCATGGTGATCGCCTCGCGGTAACCCATATGCTGGAGGAACCAGAGGGAGTCGGCGCCCGCCGCTTCCGCCTCACGCGCCAGCGTCAGCACTTCGGGCGCCGCCATGAACCCGTCGAAACCGATACCGATCTTCATGGCCGAACCCCTGTCTCGATGAATTGTTGCAACTGCCCAGGCGGCACACCTTCGATCCCAATGCTCGCGAGCGTCCTGCCCTCGTTCATGAAATCGGAACCGAGCGAAATGGACGAAAGCGCGATGACGGCATCGATCGCGGGCGTCGGCACTCCGGCAAGGCGGCCGAGATGGGCGTAGGGTACGAGCCCGAAGCCGACATCTTCCAACAGGTAGCGGTCGCGCAGCGTTCCCGGCGACCGGATCCTCGCATTCGGCGCGGATTCCTTGCATGCCCGCGAAATCGAGCCGCTGCTCGCTGCTGCTTCCGTGGTCAGTCCGACGGACCGGAAATGATCGAGGAAAGACGGTATGCGATAGCCAAGTGCTTCAGCGATGGCGAGGCGCTCTGTGTCGATGGCCTCCGCAACGCGGCCCGGCGCCTCCGTCATGCCTTCCGCATAGAACAGGAAGTTGCCGCCCGTATGCTCGATCCATCCCGCGTTCATGATCATGCCGGGCGGATGGAAAATCGCGTTGATGTTGCTGAGCCCCATCTCCAGCACGTCGCGCGAGCGGATCAGATTGGGGTAGATCTGGATCAGCGATGACAGGAGTTCGTCCGTCATTTCGCCTGGAAAGGCGCCGAAACCCAAATTCTCGGTTTGCTTGAAGATCGAGATATGCGCGGCGGATTCCAGACGGCAGACATAGCTCAGCGTCACCGTTTCGCACACAAGCGGCGTACCGGAAAATCCGGAGTTCTTCAGCGCCTTGGCGACGTGCAGACCGCCAAAACTGTGGCCCGGATTGACCAGGACGATCTGATCTTCCTGCAGCAGGGGCGACAGCGCATGCGCATAAGCCTCATGCGCTGTCGAGGGCGTGACGATCATGATGCAGTCGGCGCCGGACACTGCTTCAGGCAAATCCGTCGTCAACAGGTGCGGCGTGACGTGCCCTTCCAGTTCACCGGAAATCCGGATTCCACCGGATGTCCGTATCGGCTCCAGCCGCGCTTCGCTGCGTGCGTGAAGCCGGACTTCGAAGCCGCGATGGGTGAGATCCGCAGCCGCTGCGATGCCGCCATTGCCTGCGCCCAGGACGGCGATCCTTTTCATGACCTTGCCCATGCTGGCAATCCGCTAGCCGGAGGTCTTCAGCGAGAACGACTCGTATGCCGGCCGGTAGCTCTTTTCATCGAGGAACTGCTTCAGGCCGGAATTGTAGGAGTCTTCCGTGTCGCCCACCTTGATCGCGACGCCCTTGGCGATGAGGTAGTCGTAAGCCTGACCGAAATCCATCGTCCGAACCTGGCGGATCGCCTGCTTCGTGGCGCGCAGAACGCGTGGGCTCTTGGTCATCAGCTTCTTGGCCAGCTCTTCGACCTTCGCGCGAAGCTCGGCCTGCGGAACGGAGAAATTGATCATGCCGATGCGTGCCGCTTCCGGGCCGTCGAAAGGTTCGCCAAGGCATCCATAGTAGAGCGCATGGCGATACAGAACCGAGTCGGCAACGACCTTGCTGACCAGCGCGCCGGGCAGAATGCCCCAGTTGACCTCGGACAGGGAGAACACGGCATCGTCGGCCGCAATCGCGAAATCGGTGGCAAGCAATTGCATGAACGCCCCGCCGACACAGTAACCTTCGACCATGGCGATGGTCGGCTTGTCGTATCCGTAGAGCATCTCCCAGCGCCACAGATTGGCGGCATCCTGCGCCTTCTTGAAGGCCGCCGGATTGCCCTCATTGGCGCGGAAGAACAGTTTCAGGTCCTGGCCGGCGCTGAAATGACCGCCATTGCCGCCGATGACGACGACCTTGGCATTGTCGTCATGAAGCAGTTTTTCAAGCGCTTCGACCATCTCGAAATGCACTTGCGGGCTCATGGCATTTCGCTTTTCCGGACGATTGATCATCACCCAGGCGATACCGTCCGCCACATTAACGGAAACATCTTTCAAATGGTCGTACACTTTGCTTCTCCTAAGCGTATTGCCTGAAAAGTTGCCGCGCGAGCGCAGATTTCAGGATTTCGGGGGCACCTTCGGTGATGATCATCGAGCGGGAATCACGCCAGAATCGCTCGATAGGCGTTTCCAGAGTCAGGCCGAGGCCGCCATGGATCTGCATGCACATGTCAGCGGCCGAAAACGCGTTCGGATCGGCGGCGATCTTGATCATGTAGCTTTCTTCGCGGATCGGAATGCCGCGGTCGTATTTGCTGGCGGCGTCGAAAACCATCAGCTTCAGGCTGTGCAGGTTCATCGCCATCTCGACGAGCATCCACTGGATGGACTGGCGTTGCGCCAGCGGCTCGCCGAACGTCACGCGCTGAGACGCATAGCTGCTCGCCATTTCGAGGCAGCGCTCGATGACGCCGATCGCGCGCGCGCCATGACGGATGCGCCCGGACGTGATCCAGCCCTGGGCATGTTTGAAACCATCGCCTTCCTCGCCGATACGGTTTTCGATCGGAACGCGGACATCGTCGAACGCCAGTTCGTAGGGCCGGTCGTGCATCATCGTCCTTTCCTGACGGATGATGCTGACGCCGGGCGTATCCATGTCGACGAGGAAGCCGGTGATGCCGCCGCGCGTACCCTTGCTCCTGTCGGTGTAGGCGAAGACCTGGGCGAAGTTGGCCTGTCCCGCGCCGGTGATGAACCGCTTCGATCCGTTGATGACGTAGTGATCGCCGTTGCGCATAGCCACGGTGCGCATCGATCCGGGATCGCCGCCGGCATCCGGCTCTGTCTGGGCGAAGCACGAAGCCTTCTCGCCGCGTAAAACCGGCTTCAGATAGCGCTCCTTCTGATCCTCGTTCAGATGGTAGAGGATCGGGCTGACATTCGGACCAAAAAGGTTGAAGTTTCGCGTCGGTAAAGCGGTCGTCCGGCCGAGCTCGGACCAGACTACCGCGCGCGCCATCATGCCGAGGCCCAGACCGCCATATTCTTCCGGCACGTCGTAGCCGGAAAGGCCGAGATTTTCGGATTTCCTGCGAATGTCAGCCAGAAGATCCGGCTTCATCAGGTGCCCGTCCAGCGAATCCAGCTCGACCGGAATGAGGACGTTGTCGACGAAGCGTCGAAGATTTTCTTTCAGTTGCTGGAGCTCTTCGGGGATTTCAATATTCATGTGATTTCTCGGTATCGACTGCGGCCCATAGACCAAGCCCGAGAAAGTCATGCCACCGCCGGAGATCGGATGTTCCCAATGAGAACAGGGACTACCGCCTGGGGCGGCCATGAGGATTGCAGCGCCGGCTGGTCACCGGCGCGCTGTCCCCTTATCGCGACAAGACATGTCCAACGAAATGACGTCTGCACCTCGCGAGAAAACTCAATTGAGCAGAAGCCGGGCGCCGGCCGGCACCAGATGCCGGTGGCGTCGATCACCGCGACGCTCGGCGACGATGCTCGGGTGGGACTTGAGGAACCGCTCTGGCTCGGCTCCGGCCAGACAAGGCGGCGATAACGGGTGTTATCGCCTTCCCGGCCGCAGGAAGGAATCCGCCGAGGCCCGGCCCCAGCGTTCACGGAAGCGCTCCTCGTCGATCCGGCCGGGATCGCCGGCCTCCTTGTCGAGCAGGAAGCCTTCGGGCATCCATCGCCAGGCCTCGTCGCCGCTCAGCATTTCGCCGCTCTTGTCGCGCTGCATGAAGTGGTAGGGCAGGAAATCGCGCGGATCGTCGAGCCCGGCCGCGCCCGCCATCTCGGCCAGCGCCTTCATGGTGTTGCGGTGGAAACTGGCGACGCGGTGCGACTTGTCGTCGACATCGAGCGCACGGGCGCGCAATTTGTCCTGCGTGGCGACACCGACGGGGCAGCGATTGGTGTGGCAGGCCTGGGCCTGGATGCAGCCCACTGCGAACATGAAGCCGCGCGCGGAATTGGCCCAGTCGGCGCCCATGGCGATGGCGCGCGCGATGTCGAAGGCGGAGACGAGCTTACCCGCCGCGCCGAGCCTGATCCGGTCGCGCACCCCTGCGCCGCGCAGCGTGTTGTGGACGAAGCTCAGTCCCTCGACCAGCGGCATGCCGACATGGTTGGCAAATTCGAGCGGGGCGGCGCCCGTGCCGCCCTCCTTGCCGTCGACCACGATGAAGTCCGGCACCACGCCGGTCTCCAGCATCGCTTTGACCATGCACATGAATTCGCGCCGGTGGCCGATGCACAGCTTGAAGCCGACCGGCTTGCCGCCGGAGCGCTCGCGCAGGGTGGCGAGGAATTCCATGAATTCGATCGGCGTCGAGAAGGCGGAATGCGCCGAGGGCGAGATGCAGTCGATCCCCATCGGCACGCCGCGCGCCTCGGCGATCTCAGGCGAGATCTTCGCCGCCGGCAGCATGCCGCCATGGCCGGGCTTGGCGCCCTGCGAGAGCTTGACCTCGACCATCTTCACCTGGTCGCTCGCGGCCTGCTCCTCGAAGCGGTCGGGGCAGAACTTGCCCTCCGGAGTGCGACAGCCGAAATAACCCGAGCCCACCTCGTAGATCAGATCGCCGCCGCCCTCGCGGTGATAGCGGCTGATGCCGCCCTCGCCCGTGTCATGGGCGAAATTGCCCATCTTCGCGCCCGTGTTGAGGGCCAGGATCGCGTTCGACGACAGTGCGCCGAAGCTCATCGCCGAAATGTTGTAGAGCGAGGCGGCATAGGGCTTGGCGCAGGCATCGTTGCCGATCGTCACACGGAAATCGTGATTGTCGAGGTGCCTCGGCTGGATCGAATGGGTGAGCCAGGCATAGCCCGCATCGTAGATGCGCTCCTGCGTGCCGAAGGGACGCTTGTCCTCCACGCCCTTGGCGCGCTGATAGACCAGCGAACGCTGCTCGCGCGAGAACGGTTCCTCGTCCTGGTCGCTCTCGATGATGTATTGCCGGATTTCCGGCCGGATTCCCTCGAACACAAAGCGCATATGGCCCAGCACCGGATAGTTGCGCAGGATCGAGTGATTCGACTGGACCAAATCGTAGATGCCGAGACAGGTCAGCGCGGCGAATATGGCGAAGACCACCCAGATCCAGGGGCTGAGCGCGGTCAGCGTGGCCGAGACGATCGTCACCAGAATGACGATCACGAGCGTGAGATAGCGTTCCATCGACATAACAGGTGCATTGGGAAGTTGCTGGCGTCAACCGGTGTGTAGCGCCCCTTCGTGACGAATGGATCGCAGCCAGGCGGATCGCAGGCGGGCGGACCACTTGCGGTCGGATAATTGGCGGGCGTCAGTTTCGTTTGTCGCGCACGCTGCGTTCCATCAGGCGTTGATAGAGGCGCGGCGACAGGCGGTTGATCGCCCATGCCATGCGCGCGACGCGGCCGACGGGGATCATCGGCGTGCCGCGTTCGAGCCCGCGCAGGATGATCGCGGCGGCGGCATCGGGCGTCATGTAGTCGACACCGTCGCCGGCCGAGCCCGGCCTTGCCGTGCCATCCTCCTGGCGTTCGGCATTGCCGATATTGGTGGCGACGAAGGAGGGCGCGGCGATCAGCGTCGTCACGCCGAATGGCGCTTCTTCCGAGCGCAACGACTTGAAGAAGCCCTCCAGCGCGTGCTTGGAGGCGGCATAGGCCGTGCGGTGATAGAGCGGTGCGAAACCGGCAACCGAGGAGATCGCCAGATGCGTTCCCTTCGAGGTGCGGATCGCGGGCAGGAAGGCCCGCGCCATCTCGACGGCCGCGAAATAGTTGATCTCGAAGACCTTGCGGTGCGATTCCTCCGTGGAATCGGCAAAGGCACCGATCTGGGTGATGCCGGCATTGTAGACGACGAGATCGACTGAAGGCTCGGTTTCGAGGATGCGCGTAAAGGCCAGTTCCCGCGCCCTCGCGTCGGTCAGGTCGCAGGCGAAGGCGGCCTGCCGCTCGCCGTTTTCCAGCCCTGCGACGTCGCGGTCGATCAGCACAGTGCGCCAGCCCTTCGCCTGAAGTTCTGCCGCCAGCGCGCGGCCGAGACCGCCGGCACCGCCGGAGATGACCGCGACCTTCACAGCCCCGCCCATTTACACCAGAAGTCGAAGACCTCGGCGCTGGTCTTTTCCGGCGTGTAGCCGAAATCGCGCTTGAGCGCATCATTGGCGAGCACCGGCCGGTATTGCAGGAAGCGCACCTGTTCCGGGCCGTATCGGCTCAGGCCCAGCGGATGGGCGACGCCGAGCGCCGCCTTGACCAGCCATGCCGGCACGCGCAGCACCCGCTTGCCGAGCCGTTTGGCGAGCTGGTCGACGCCGAGCGCGCCATCCCCCGCGACGTTGAAGATGCCCGGCGGACCATCGGTCGCCGCACGCATGAGAATGCGGGCCAGATCGCGCGTCCAGATGAAGACGAAGGGGCTGTCGGAGCCGGCGATGGCGAGCAGTCGCGGCCGGCGGAACAGCGCCGTGATCTGGTTCTCGGTGCCCTCGCCCAGCACGGTGCCGACGCGCAGCACCACCTGTTCGAGTTCCGGATGGTCCCGGCGCGCACCGGCCAGCATTTCCTCGACCAGCCGCTTGTGATGGGCGTAGGCGAATGCCTCGTTGCCGCGCACGGGATCGGCCTCGGTGAGCGGCACCGGATTGTCGGCGTGGTAGCCATAGGCCGCGCCGGACGAGGTGACGACCAGCCGGCGCACGCCATTCGCCAGCGCGGCGTCGAGCACGTTCCTTGTGCCGGTGACATCGACGGCATGGGCGAAGTCCCGCGCGGCCTGGCCCTTCAAATGCTTCGGCGGGTCGACGATGGAGGCCAGATGCACGATGGTATCGGGCCTTGTTTCGGCGATCACGCGCGCCGGGCTGAGGGCTTCATCGGCGCCGGTCACGTCCATGCGTTTGAAGGTTATGTTGTCGGGAAGCTCGCGAGGTTCCGCGATGTCGGTCGCGATGATCTCGTGGGTCTTGGGGGCCTCATGCGCCTCGGGCGCCTTGGCCAGCTCGTCGAGCAATGCGCGGCCGATCATGCCGGCCGCGCCCGTGATCAGGATGCGGGTCATCGCGCGGCTTCGGTCCGGTTCATGAACCAGGCGAGCGCAATGCCGGATATGGCGTGCCAGATGCCCCAGAAGGCGGCAACCACGGCCATGCCGCCCAGCCCGGAGAAGAAGGCGAAAATCAGCACGAGGCCGAGGCCCGAATTCTGGATGCCGGTCTCGATCGTCACGGCGCGCCGGTCATAGGGCGACAGCCGGGCAAGGGTCGCGGTGGTATAGCCGCCGGCCAGCGCCAGTGCGTTGTGGACGATCACCAGCACGGCGACCGCACCGACGAAGGACAGGAAGAAGCCCCAATTGGCGGCGAGCGCCAGCACGATGAAGGCAATGAAGATCGCCATCGAGAGCCATTGCAAGGGCTTGCGGATGCGCGCGGCAATCTCCGGCTTCATCGTGTTGAGCGTGACGCCCAGGACCAGCGGCAGGACCAGCATGAAGCCGACCGTGATCGCCACCGAGACCGGGTCGATGGAGGTGCTACGCAGGATCTCGCGCGTCGGCTCGTAGAGATTGCCCCAGAAGGCGATGTTGAGCGGGGTGAGCGCGATCGCCGCCACCGTGGCGATCGCCGTCATCGACACCGACAGGGCTGCGTTGCCGCCGGCCCGGTGGGTGATGAAATTGGAAATGTTGCCACCTGGGCAGGCCGCGACGAGGATCAGGCCCAGCGCGATGGACGGGCGCGGCGCGGCGACCAGCAGCAGCAGAAAGGTCAGCACGGGCAGCACGACGAATTGCGAGAACATGCCGACCAGCAGCGCTTTCGGCGTTTTGAGCAACGCACGGAAATCGCCCGGCATGATGTCGAGCGCGATGGAGAACATTACGATCGCCAGGATCGCGTTCAACAGCTGCATCGATGCGGGACTGAAATTGAGGACAACCTCGTCGATACCGGTCATGAAACCCCTCCCTATGACCTTCGCTCACCGCCGCCATGCGCGGCCCGTCTTTTTTGGCGCCGTCATGCTCGGGACAAGCCCGAAGATGACAAAGCCATCGTCAGGCAGCTTTCCTCCCCTGCCCGGCTTTCAGCGCGTCGATCCAGCCCGTCACGGCCTTCCGGTAGGTCGCCTTGTCGACATAATAGGCCATGCGCGCCAGCTTGAGATAGTTCATGCCGCCGGTGGCGCGTTCGAAGCCGGCTGATTTCTCCGCCTTCAGCTTCGCCGCGGCCGGATTGCCCTCGCGCAGGCCGGCGACATAGCGCGCGACCATCTCGGCCTGTTCGTGCCGGCCCTGCCAGCCGAGCCCGCTTGCCTCGACCATGCCCAATACGAAGAGATCGTCGCGTTGGGGGTGCAGCGCGTTGAGGTAGAGATGCGGTGCGTCGCCCTGCCAGTTGAGCTGGTCGCGGTCGATGAACGGGTAGTGCAGCCGGTAGCCGGTGGCGGCGACGATCATGTCGTAGTCGGCCTTGCTGCCATCGGTGAAATGGACGGTGTTGCCGTCGAAACGGTCGATGTCGGGCCGGATCTTCAGATCGCCATGACCGGCATGAAACAGCACCAGCGAATTGACGACGGGATGGCTTTCGTAAAGCGCGTAATCGGGCTTGGGAAAGCCGTATTTCTGCGGGTCGCCAACAAACCATTTCAGGATCATGCCGTCGACGCGGCGCTTCAGCCACATCGGCAGCCTGATCGCGCCGCCCATCGTGTCGGCCGGCATGCCGAAGACGTATTTCGGCACAAAGTAATAGCCGCGCCGCATCGAGAGGTCGCAGGACGTACCGTGATGGATGGCGTCGACGGCGATGTCGCAGCCCGAATTGCCGGCGCCGACGATCAGCACCCGCTTGCCGTCGAATTGCGAGGGATAGCGGTATTGCGAGGCGTGGATGAATTCGCCCGCGAACTCGCCCCTGAATTTCGGCAGATTGGGTTCCGACAGCGTGCCATTGGCGATCATCACGCCGGCGAAGATCGCCTCGTGCTCGCCGTCCTTGTCCTTCCAGCACACGCGCCAGCCGTCACCATCATTTTGGCCATCGGGGCCAAGCGGCTCTACGCGGGTGACTTCCGCGTTGAAGCGGTAATGGCTGCGCACATCGTAGCGGTCGGCGAATTCCTGGAAATAGCGCTTCATCTCGCGGTGCGAGGGATATTCGGCGACGTCTTCGCGCATCGGGAAGTCGGAGAACTCGGTCATCGTCTTCGAAGAGATGAGATGCGCGCTCTCATACATGGTCGAGCGCGGGGCGTCGATGTCCCACAGACCACCGACATCGGCGCCCATTTCGAAGCCCTGATAGGCGATGCCCTGCTCGCCCAGCACCTTGGCGGCTGCAAGGCCCATCGGCCCCGCCCCGATCAGGGCGAACTTCGCACTCGTGTCCTGCAACGCTGACGCCATGGTCTCCTCCCTCGCGACAGCGCTTAAATTGTACAATCGTTCAAAATATGCAAGGATAAATTATGGAATCGGCATTTATCCAGCAAAAACAGCGGCAAAGGGCGCCGTCGAAGCGCTCGCTCGAAACGCGCGCACGCATTTTCGACGCCGCCGAGCGCCTGTTCGCGGCGCGCGGATTCGAAGGCGCGTCGATGCGCGACATCGCCGGCGAGGCCGGCACGCAGGTCGGGCTGGTGCACCATCATGGCGGCGGCAAGGAGGAACTGTTCCGTCAGGTTGTGGCGCGGCGCGCCGAGGAACTGTCGGAGCTGCGCCTGGCTGCGTTGACAGAGCGCAGGCAGTCAGGACCGCTGGACCTGACCGCCATCCTCGAATGTTTCTTCGGGCCGTTCCTCGAACGCGCGGCGAAGGGCGGGCCGCAATGGCGCGCTTATGCACGCGTTGTCGCCCATGTCTCGGCCGATCCGCGCTGGCGCGAGATCAGCGCGCATTATTTCGATCCGACTGCCGGGCAGTTCATCGATGCGATCGCAGCGCTCCATCCCGCCGCCAGCCGGCAGGCCATCGCGACCGGCTTCGTCTATTCGGTCTCGGCCATGCTGGCGCTGCTGACTTCGCGCTGGCGCGTCGATGCGCTGGGTGAAGCGAACGACACCCAAGCGCTCGACACGAACGAACTTGCCGAACTCGTCACCTTCTGCGCGGCCGGCATTGCCGCCAGTCTGGCTTGCTAGGCGCGATCAGCCCAGATCGGCGGGCAGCAGCGCGTCGGGCATGTTCTGGTAGCAGACGGGCCTGAGGAAGCGGCGGATCGACAGCGTGCCGACCGAGGTCGCGCCGAAATTGGTCGAGGCCGGGTACGGTCCGCCATGGACCATGGCATCGCAGACCTCGACACCGGTCGGGAAGCCGTTGGCGAGAATTCGGCCCGCCTTGCGCTCCAGCACCGGCATGAGTTTCGCGCCGAGATCGGCATCCGCGTCGTCGAGATGCAGGGTGCAGGTCAACTGCCCCTCGATGGCGCGCGCGATCTCCATCATTTCATCGACACTGTCGACACGCACGACGATGCCGAGCGGGCCGAACACCTCGTGACCGAGCGTTTCGTTGGCGAGCCATGCCTTGCCCGTCGTCTGGAAGAGATAGGGCGCTGCCTCGCGCGTCTGGCACGACGTGCCGATCAGTTCGTGCACGCCGGCCGAGGCGTGCACCTTGCGCACGCCGTCGCGATAGGCGTCAGCAATGCCGTCGGTCAGCATGGTCTGCTTGGCGACGCCGCCGAGCGCGTCGACGGCGGCGTTGACGTAGGCGTCGGCCTCGGGACCGTTGACGAGGATGGCGAGGCCCGGATTGGTGCAGAACTGGCCGGCGCCCATGGTGAGCGAACCGGCCCATGCGGCCGCGATCTGCGCGCCGCGCGCCTTCACCGCCTCGGGCAGCAGGAACATCGGATTGATCGAGCCCAGTTCGCCGAAGAACGGGATCGGCTCCGGCCGCGACGCGCACAGGTCGAACAGGGCGCGACCACCGGCGAGCGAACCGGTGAAGCCGACCGCCTTGATCAGCGGGTGGGTAACGACGGCCTGGCCGACCTGACGATTTCCACCCTGGATGAGCGAGAACGTGCCGGGGTGGAAGCCGTGCTTCCTCACCGCCGCGTCGATCGCCTGGGCCGCAAGTTCTCCCGTGCCGGGATGGGCCGAATGACCCTTGACCACCACGGGACAGCCGGCGGCCAGCGCGGCGGCGGTGTCGCCGCCGGCTGTCGAGAAGGCGAGCGGGAAGTTGGACGCGCCGAAGACGGCGACCGGGCCGATGGGGCGCTGGACCATCTTCAGATCCGGGCGCGGCAGCGGCTGTCGGTCGGGCAGCGCTTCGTCGTGGCGACGGTCGAGATAGTCGCCCTTCTCGATATGGTCGGCGAACAGGCGCAACTGGCCAGTAGTACGGCCACGCTCGCCGTTCAGCCGCGCTTCGGGGAGCCCGGTCTCCTGCGTGCCGATCTCGGTGATTTCCGCGCCGCGCGCCTCGATTTCGTCGGCGGCGGTGCGCAGGAAGGCGGCGCGATCGGCGCGCGAGGCATAGCCGAACGACCAGAAGGCTTCCTCTGCGGCCTTGCAGGCCTCGTCAACGAGCGCCGGCGTGCCGACGGCGAATTCATGCGCCTCGCCATGAGCGGGTTCGGATTTGAAGGTCGCCTCGCCGGCTTTCCACTCGCCGGCGATCAGATGTTTTCCGTGCAGCATGGTTTTCCTTCCAGAAGAAACTCGAAACGTTCAGATAAGGCCTCGGGCGGCCAGATTGCGCATCAGCGCCGCAACGCCGAAGGTCCATTCGGGGCATTCGGTCGCCAGCCGCACCGTGTTAGTCAGCATGCCGAGATGGCGGTTGGCGATGGTGACCACATCGCCGGTCTTGTGGGTGAACCCCTCGCCCGGATGATCCCGGTCCTCGGTGGGCGCGAATAGCGTGCCCATGAACAGCATGAAGCCGTCCGGATATTGATGATGGCGGCCGCGCGTCTGCGACACAAGGTCGAGCGGATCGCGGCTGATCTCGCGCATCGAGCTCTTGCCCTCGAGCACGAAGCCGTCCTCGCCCGTTACCGTCAGGTCGAGATCGGCCTGACGCACGTCGTCGATACCATAGCTTTCGTCGAACAGGCGAATGAATGGCCCGATGGCGCAGGAGGCATTGTTGTCCTTGGCCTTGCCGAGCAGCAGGGCAGAACGGCCCTCGACGTCGCGCAGGTTGACGTCATTGCCGAGCGCGGCACCCTTGACTGTGCCTGCGCTGTCGACGGCGAGCACGATCTCCGGCTCGGGATTGTTCCACTTCGAGATCGGATGCAGGCCGACCGCCGCGCCCCAGCCGACCGAGGCCAAGGGCTGGCACTTGGTGAAGACCTCGGCGTCGGGACCGATGCCGACCTCCAGATATTGCGACCAGAGGCCTTCGGCGATCAGCGTCTCCTTTACCCTTGCGGCATCCTCGGAGCCAGCCTTGAGATCGCGCAGGCTGTCGCCGATGATCGTCTGGCAGCGTTCGCGGATCGCCATCGCCTTCGACGGATCGCCGGCGGCCTGTTCCTCGATCACGCGCTCGACCATGGAGCGGGCGAAGGTCACGCCGCATGCCTTGACGGCCTGGAGGTCGTTGGGTGCAAGAAAATGCGGCCGGTCAGGCGACCCGGCCCCCTCCGTAGCAGAGGCCGCGATGGCTTCGGCATCGCCCAGCACCGTTCCGCTCGAGGACCTGTCGCGCGCGTAACCCGCCGGATCGTCCATTTCGAGCAGGTCGCGCATGGTCGGCGCGTCGCGGCTGGTGATGTCGACCAGAGTGTCGCCGTCCAGCACGCAGAGCGAGGGGCCGGATACGTCCGGTGACCACAGCCGCGCGACGTAGGTGCCCTCGCCCCCGATACCAAGCCTTTGTGTCATGCGAACGCTCCTCCCCGATCCGTTCGTGCTTCACGACCGTGCACGGCATGCCTGTGTACAAACAGCGCCCCGAACGGGACCGGCCGGTCGAAATGTGTTAGCGCTGTCATTTCTAGGTCAGCAAGGCGGGCAAGGCCACCGCAAACAGGCCCCACCCGGCGAAAAAAAGACTTACAGACTTGCCGCGCGCGGCGATGTCGACGGAAATTGCCCGTCTGTCAGGCGGGAAGAGGAATGGGAGTGGCCATGCAATTCGACAAGCGTTTTCTGGGCAGGAGTGCCGTCATCACTGGCGGTGCGGCGGGCATCGGACTGGCGATCGCCAGCCGGATCGAGGCGGAAGGTGGAAGAGCCGCCATCTGGGACCGGGACGCGGGCGCCATCGACGCCGCCATCGGCGAAGGCCGTGCCCACAAGGGTTGCGTGGTCGACGTGTCCGATCCCGAAAGCATCGAGGCCGCGACGCGCGACACGGTCGAAAGCCTCGGCAAGATCGACATCCTCGTGTGCAGCGCCGGCATTACCGGGCCGAACAAGACGACCTGGGAATATTCGGTCGAGGACTGGCGCAGGGTGTTCGACATCAATCTGCACGGTGTCTTCCTGTGCAACCGCGCCGTGGTGCCGGGCATGATCGAGAACGGCTATGGCCGCATCGTCAACATCGCCTCGATTGCCGGCAAGGAGGGCAATCCAAACGCGCCGGCCTATTCCTCGTCGAAGGCGGCGGTCATCGGGCTCACCAAATCGCTCGGCAAGGAGCTGGCGAAACATCCGATCACGGTCAATTGCGTCACGCCTGCGGCGGTGCGCACAGCCATATTTGATCAGATGTCCCAGGAACACATAGACTTCATGCTGTCGAAGATACCGATGGGCCGATTCGGCACGGTGGACGAGGTGACCGCGCTGGTGACGTGGCTGGCGAGCGAGGAATGCTCCTTCTCCACCGGGGGCGTCTTCGACGTGTCGGGAGGCCGGGCGACCTACTGAAGTTCGGGCCGGATGACTGTGCGGAGGAATGCGTCGCATGGGCAGGATCATTACCGTCGCGCAGCAGAAGGGCGGCTCGGGCAAGACCACGCTCGCCGCCAATCTGGCGCTGGCGCTCGCGGCGACCGGCAACAGGGTCGCCATTCTCGACACCGACCCGCAGGGAAGCCTGGGGCGCTGGTTCATGACCCGGGCGGAAAATTGCGGCGAACGCGATCCGGGACTGGGGTTCCGCACGGCCTCGGCATGGGGCGCGCGCTACGAAGCGCGCGAACTGCTGAAATCCCATGACATCGTGGTGATCGACACCCCGCCGAAAATGGGCGTCGACGGGCGGCCGGCCATCGAGGTCTGCGACCTGGTCCTGATCCCCGTCACGCCCTCCCCGGTCGATCTGTGGGCGACGGAGCCGACGCTGGAACTGGCAAACACCGAGAAACGCGCGGCGCTGATGGTGATCAACCGGGCGACGCGGCGCGCGCGGCTGACGGGGGAAATGCGCGAGGCCATTGCCGCTCTTGGCGGCGATGTCTCCGACAACATGATCGGCAGCCGCATCGTCTTCGCCGAATGCATGGGCAACGGGACGGGTGTCATCGAGCGCCAGCCCTCCGGGCCGGCGGCGGCCGAGATTCGAGCCATTGCAGGCGAAGTGGCGAAACGGCTGGGTTAGGCCTCAGCCGCTTTCGACCCAGTACTCGGCTGCGGGTTTTGGCGAACCCGACGAAGCGCCGCCCATGGCGCGTATGACGTCGTCGACCGTAGTGACCGCCGAAACGTTCTGCAGCGCATATTCGATGGAGGCGCGGTGCCAGTCGGCGTTCATGGTCGAACAGGCGTCCTCCGGCACGATCATCACATAACCCTTGTCGGCGCCGGTGCGCGCGGTGTGTTCGATCGACATGTTGGTCCAGGCGCCGCAGACCATGACGATGTCGCGGCCTTCCGCCTTCAGCACGGTCTCAAGATTGGTGCCCTCCCAGGCGCTCATGCGCATCTTGCGCACGATCTGGTCGCCAGGCTGCGCCTCCAGTCCCGGTACGGGCGCGGCACCCCAGCTTCCCTCGATCAGCGCATCGGCCTCGATCACGCCTTCGAAGAGCGGCGCGTTGAGCGTGAAGCCGTGGCCGTCGGCCGGCCGCAGGAACCAGACATGGATGACGGGCACGCCGAGACGTCGGCAGTGCTCGGCCAACCGCGCGGCATTGGCGATGGCGTTCTGCTCGCGGCAGTGCTGTGGCGAGCCGGAATCGGCGAACGCCCCGCCGTCCATCACCACGTCGTTCTGCATGTCCTGGATGATCAGCGCACAACGCGACGGGTCAAGCGCCAGGCCCTCGTCGCCCGGTGTGGCAGCGGATGATGCTTCAGAAGACGCAGCGGCCGTCGCGGTGGCCGTCGCCGAAGATGCCGCCGATGCCGAAACCCGCGCGCCGGCGTCGACGTGCATGAAGGGTTCGTTGCGTGGGCCGATCTTCGTCCTGACCGAATAGACCGAGGTCGAGGCGCAGACGAAGAGCGTACGCCAATCCTCGCCACCCCAGTGCAGATTGGCCGGCAGTTCGGGGATCGAGACCTTGCCGATCAGTTCGCCCGACGGGGCATAGACCCACAGCCCGCCCGGCGCGGTGACCCAGACATTGCCTTCCTGGTCGCATTTCATCCCGTCCGGCACGCCGGGCTTGAGCGAATCCTTGATGCCGGAGGCGAAGACGCGGCCGTTCCTCAACGTGCCGTCCTCGGCGACCTCGAAGACGCGGATGTTCGCCTGTTCGGTATCGTTGACGTAGAGCAGTTTCTCGTCGGGCGAGAAGCACACGCCGTTCGGCATGGAGAACAGATAGCGGTCGACCAGCAATTGCGGGTCGCCGCCGACCTGGCCCGGCTTGATGCGGAAGACGCCCTGCCAGCCAAGCTGGCGCGGCCGTTCCACGCCAAAGCCCGGCATGCGGCCGTACCACGGGTCGGTGAAATAGATCGAGCCGTCCGATTTGACGCAAAGATCGTTGGGGCTGTTGAGTTCCCTGCCCTCGTAATGGGAGACGAGTACGGTGCGCGTGCCGTCGGGGGCGAAACGGGCGACCGAGGAGGTCGAGTGCTCGCAGACCAGCAGGTTGAGGTCGCGGTCATAGGTCATGCCATTGCCCTTGTTGGACGGGCGCATGACCTCCCTGACCCCGGCCCTGTCCCAGCGCCGGCGTACGTCGCCGGGCATGTCGGAGAACAGCAGATAATGGTCGCGTGGATGCCAGATCGGGCCTTCGGTGAACTCGAAGCCGGAACCGATCGGGCTGACCGGCGCGTGTTCGTCGATCAGTTGCCGGAACTGCGGACGCACCGCATCGTGAGCCATGGCGCTATCCTCCCCTCAGTCCATTTCCTGCCGGACGATCACATCGGGAACCAGTTGCGTTTCTGGACCGTCTCGGTGATCGGCCCCGGCACCGCCATGTCGAGGCGGCCGACGACCTGATCGTCCTCGATCTTCGCCGGCCGGTCGTGGATCGGCAGCAGGAATTTCGAGGAATTGAGCAGCTTCTTGATCGCTGCCTTTTCCTCGCGCTTCGACACCGAATGGTTGCCGGTAACGCGCGGCTCGTGGTCGTGGATCTCGTTCAGGGGATTCACGATCTGGTCGTTGAAATCGTAGATCACGTCGCCGCAGATCGTCGCCCTGCCCTCGGCCGTCTCGACATGGACGTTCATCGAGCCCTCGGTGTGGGCGCCGGCCCAGTCGAGAGTCACACCGGGGATCAGCTCGATCTCGCCGGTGATCTCCGTATCCTCCAGCCGCAGCGCGCCCGGTGTATGCAGGCGCTCGACCAGATGCATGATGTCGGGCTTTGGATATTGCGGGTGCATCAGGCCGGAGACGGAGTGCTCCATCTCGCGGCGGTTGAGCACCACCGTCGTCGTCATCGGGAAATGGTCGTCCTTGCCGCCATGGTCGATATGCATGTGGGTGTGGCAGACATAGCGGACATCGCCGACCTTGACGCCGTGGCGGGCAAGCTGGTTCTCGATCATGTTCTCGTGGAACTGCAGGCCGCGCATGCCGAGCGTTTCCATGATCGCGTTGTCGCGATAGCCGGTGTCGACGACGACGGGATATTTGCCGCCCAGAATGAGGAAGCCGTAAACCGGCACGCGGCGCACGCGGCCGCAATCGCGGCCGAGCACCAGAAAGCTCGATTCAAGCTCGATATCGCCATAGTCGAGTATCTTGATCTCCAGAGACATCCTCTCTCCTCCCTGCGCCTTCTCCCAGACGCCCTAGTTGTCGCCCAGGCGGTAGACCCGCTCGGCCGTGTCATGGAAAATCGACTTGTTCTTTGTTTCGCCCAGTGGCTTCGCCGCCTTGACGAAAGTGGAGGCCAGCGCCTTGTAGCTCGTCCACAATTTCTCGATCGGGAAATTGGAACCGAACATGCAGCGCTTCGCGCCGAAGATCGCCTCGGTCTCCCTGACCATCCAGGCGATGTGTTTCGGGTCGTTCTCGTGGACGAAGGTGCCGAAGGCCGACAACTTGGTTACGATGTTCTTGTGTTTGGCGAGCTTCTTCATCGCGGAGCGCCACGCCTCACGGCCCTCGTCCGACAAATCTTCCAGCATGCCGGCATGCTGCAGGATGAAGGTCACGTCGGGGCAGGCCTCGAGCAGTTCGCAGGCCGCGTCGACTTGCGGCGCGAAGATCTGCAGGTCAAAGCTCCAGCCATGGTCGCCCAGATGGCGGATATTGGCCTGAAGCGTCTTGTCGCGCGGCAGGTCGGGCGATTTGGCGAAACGGTAGAGCGGGTTCTCGTGCCAGTGCAGCTGCTGGCGGATGCCGCGCATCAGCGGATATTTCGCAAGCCTGTCGAGGTCGGCGCGGCAATCGCCCTGCGTCATGTCGCAATAGCCGACAATGGCATGCGGCCAGCCGGTGCGATCAGCCGTCTCCTGCACCCAGGCCGCCTCGTCGGCGAACCAGTTCGGTGCCCAGTTGGCCTGCACATAGACCGATTTGACGACGCCGCTGCCTTTCACGTCGTCGAGATATTCCTCGATCGGATAATCGCGCTTGATGCCGTCATAGGGGCCGAAGATGCGCGGCTGGGTCGGGCCCAGCAGCCAGGGCAGATCGGTCTGGCGCCAGATGTGATGGTGCGCGTCGATGATCTGCATCAGGCGGCCCTCCTTGAGAATTCCAGAACTTCGGCGCAGATGCGCGCGACGGAACCGCCCTCGCCGAGGCGGTCGATAAACGGCATGACCGATTGCATCGCCACCGTCTGCGGCACGGTATTGCCCGTGTCGATGAGCGGGCTCAGCCAGGCGATGCGCCAGGCAAGCCGCGAAAGGCGTTCGACAGCATCGGTCATGGCGGTGTGGTCACCGCGCTCCAGCCCGTCCGACAGCATCACCACCAGCGCGCCGCGCGAGAAGCCGGCAAAGCGCGGCACCGACAGGAAGGCGTGGAGCGCGTCGCCGAGGCGCGTGCCGCCATCCCAGTCTGCCACCGTGGTGGATGCGATCGCCAGCGCCTGTTCGCGGTTTCGGTGGCGCAGCGCGCGCGTGATGCGGGTCAGCCGCGTGCCGAGCGTGAAGACCTCGATGCGATCAGCAGCCTGCACCAGCGTGTGGGCGAAGCGCAGATAGCCCTCCGTCTGCGTTTTCATCGAACCGGAGATGTCGATCAGCACCAGAATTCGACGCTGGCGCTGGCGACGTGCCAGTTTCGGCAGCCGCAGCACCTCGCCGTCACGGCGTACCGCCTCGCGCAGGGCGCGGCGCAGATCGTGACGCTTGCCGGCGCTCGACGCACGCATGCGACGCGAATCCCGCCTCGGCAGGCGCGATGGCGCCTCGCGGCGCAGGCGCGCCAGCATCTCGTCATCGCCCTGTCCGCGGAAGGAGCGGATGGTCAGGATCTCACTGCCGGTCGCCTCGCCGCCGGATTCGTTCTCCTCCTCGGCGTCGGGCGGCTCCATCTCGCCCTCGCGCTCGTCGAAGGCGCGGACTTCATCCTCGTCTTCCTCCCCGGGCGCGGCGGCGGCGATCGACTGGCCCAGAAAGACCAGCCGGAACAGCGCGTCGAATTCTTCGCGGCGCTCCGGCGCAGGCGCCAGCGTGGCGAGCGCGGCCTGATGGATGTCACGCATGTTGCGCGGGCCGAGCAGGCCGACCGCGGCAATGAAGGCCGAGGTCTGTTCGGGTGCCACGGCGAAGCGGTTCTCGCGCAGCACGGTCGCGAACTGCACGAAGGGCAGCGCGGCGCGGGGCAGACCGGTCTTCTCGATCTCGCCGATCATGCCGCCACCCCGCGCATGAGTTCGTCGTAGCGCTGTTCCAGGAAGGCGAGATCGTCCTGGTCCTTGATGGCGACGCCGATGGCGCGGCGGAAGGCGAGCGGCCAATCCGCGCCCTGTTCGTGCAGCAGCGTCGCGGCCTCGGCCCATTCCACCGTTTCGGCGACTCCGGGTGGCTTGGCGAGCGGCTCGGCACGCAGCCGGTTGACGGCGGCAACGACGCGGTCGGCGGTCTCGCGGGCGACCGAGCTTGCCCGCATCATCACGATGCGCGCTTCCAGCACGGGGTCGGGATAGGAAATCCAGCAATAGACGCAGCGGCGACGCAGCGCCTCATGCAGTTCTCGCGTGCGGTTCGAGGTCAGCACGACGACGGGATGTTCGGCCGCGCGCATGGTGCCGCGCTCGGGAATCGAGATCGAGAAATCCGACAGGAATTCGAGCAGGAAGGCCTCGAACTCGTGGTCGGAGCGGTCGATTTCGTCGATCAGCAGCACGGTGCCGGTCGGATCGCGCAGCGCCTCCAGCATGGGCCGCGAGATCAGGAACTCGTCGGCGTAGATGTTGACGTAATTGTCCTGCGCCTGGCGGATTGCCAGCATCTGGCGCGGATAGTTCCATTCATAGAGCGCCGCCGAGGCATCGATGCCCTCATAGCATTGCAGGCGCAGCAATTCGCGGCCGAGCACGGAGGCAATGGCCTTGGCCGCTTCCGTCTTGCCGACGCCGGGCGCGCCCTCGAGCAGTAACGGCTTGCCGAGCGCCAGCGCGAGATAGGCCGAGGTCGCCAGTTCGTCGCCGGCGATGTATTGCGCCGCGCCCAGCGCGTCGCGCAACGCGTCCGGACTGTCGATGCCGACGATCTTGCGCTGGACCGGCATGCGCCTACCTTCTCGCCTGCGGCCTGGCGCCGCCATTGGCGCGAATGCCGCGCAAGATCTTTTCGGGCGTGATCGGCAGTTCGTCGACGCGCACGCCGACCGCGTTGTAGACGGCGTTGGCGACGGCCGGCAGCACCGGGTTGGCGCACATCTCGCCCGGTCCCTTGCCGCCATAGGGACCATCGGGCGCGGGACGCTCCAGCACGGCGATGTTGTGAGGCGCGATGTCGCCCGGGCCCGGCATGACATATTCGTTGAAGTCGACCGGGCCGTGATCGCGGCTGGGATAATAGGGTTCCGTCGTCTCCCAAAGGGCGTGACTCATGCCCATCCATGCGCCACCGACCAGTTGCTGCTCGATCAGTTTCGGGTTGAGCGCGCGGCCGACCTCGTAGGCGGAGTTGACCTCGATGACGGCGACCTCTCCGGTCTCGTCGTCGACCTCGACCTCGGCGATCAGCGCGGCATGGGCGAAGCAGGAGACGGGCGTCATCTCGCCGGTGTCGGCGTCGACCTCCGACAGCGGGATCAGGAAGATGCCGCGTCCGGAGACGGTGCGGCCCTGCTTGAACTGCGCCGCGCCGGAGGCTTCCGCCGTGGTGATCGAGCGCGATGGCGCGCCCTTGACGTGGATGTTGCCCTTGCCGTCGGTGACGAGATCGTCGGCGTTGACCTCGAGTTCCTCCGCCGCCGCCTCCAGCATGACCGCCCTCGCCTCCAGCGACGCCTGGATCACGGCGTTACCGACGCGGTGGGTGCCGCGCGAGGCGAACGAGCCCATGCAGTGCGGGCCGGTGTCGGAATCGGCGGTCTCGACATAGACGTCCTCGACCGGGACGCCGAGCGTTTCGGCGGCGATCTGGCGAGTCACCGATTTCATGCCCTGGCCGAGATCGATGGAGGACAGCGCCACCATGAACTTGCCGTCCGGGTTGGAATGGACCAGCGCCTGGCTGGGATCGCCACCCAGATTCATGCCGATCGGATAGTTGATGCAGGCAAAGCCCTTGCCGCGATGAAGGGTCATGTCAGCGCCTCCTCAAGCCGGAAATCGACGAGAACCGCGTCGTGCGGCGCGGCGTGCCACCCGCCGGCGAAGCCGGGGGCTGTGGCGGTTGCGAGGACGAGGTCGAGAACGGGTCCTGCACGGGGGGCGGCGCGACAGGTCTTTGCGGTGGCGTTGCCGCCGGCGCGGGCTGCTGCGTCGCTGCCGGCCGATGGGCGGGCTGCGGCGCCGGCTGCTGGGTTGGCTGCTGCATTGGCGCGCCGGATTTCGATTTCTGTGCATAGGAGCCAGTCGAGAAGCCCTCGACGCGGCCTTCCTGGTCGGTCTTCGTGAAGTTCGGAAGCTGCGCACGCTCGCCACCGCCACCTGTCAACGAGTTCTGCTGTTTCACCTGATCGGAAAGCGGCCATTTGGCCTTCTCGGCGGCGACCTGGCAGCACTCGATCAGCGCGGTGTTCTTGGCCAGCCTGCGATGCGCCTTCATATCCCCGTCGCGATAGGAATTGAGGATGCGGAACTCGATCGGGTCCATGCCGACCTGTTCGGCGACCTTGTCCATGTGCGCCTCGATGGCGAAATCGACGCCGGTGATGCCGAAGCCGCGCATCGCCGTGGCCGGTGTACGATTGGTGAAGACGCAATAGACGTCGGCATAGACGTTGGGGATCGTGTAGGGGCCCGGCAGATGGCCGACCGCCTTGATGATCGCGTAGCTGGACAGGCGGGTATAGGCGCCGGAATCGAAATAGCCGACGAATTTGCGGGCGACGAGCCTGCCGTCATTCATCACGCCGTCGGTGACGTACCAGCGTTCCGCGCCGCGCGGCGCGCCGACCTGCATCTCCTCGGCGCGGTCGAACATGTATTTGCACGGCCGGCCGGTGAGCATGGTGCCGAGAATCGCCATCGGCTCGTGCAGGCTGTCGACCTTGCCGCCGAATCCGCCGCCGACCGTGCCGCCAATGAAATGCAGGCGGTTCGAGGCGACGTCGAGCAGCTTGGCCGCCGTGCCGAGCGAGAAAAACAGCGCCTGCGTGGAGGTGTAGCAAACGAAGCGGTTGTTGGTTTCCGGTGCCGCGATGGCGCCGCAGGTCTCCGTCGGGGCCTGCTCGATGGGCGACATCTGGTAGCGCCCCTCGATGACATGGTCGGCCTGCGCGAACGCGGCATCCACATCGCCATAGCGCAGCTTCTGGTGGTTGTACTTGCCGTGATAGACGAAGAGATTGCCGGGATAGGTCTCGTTGACCGTCGGCGCGTTCGGCGCAATCGCCTCCTCGACGTCGAGGACATGCGGCAGCACTTCCCAGTCGACCCTGATCTTCGCCACGGCCTCACGGGCGATGCGTTCGGACTCGGCGACCACGACGGCGACGGGTTCGCCCTTGTAGCTGACTTTCTTCTCGGAGATCAGCGGCTCGTCGTCGAGGCCGAAATCGAGGAGCGACAGCAGCGTGTTGAGGTTGCGCGGCACGTCCTTGCCGAGGATAACGCGCCTGACACCCGGCATCGACTGCGCGGCGCCGGTATCGATCGAACGGATGCGCGCATGGTGGTGCGGCGAGCGCACGCAGCGCATGTGCAGCAGGCCTTCGAACAGATGGTCGTCATAGAAGGGCGAACGGCCGGTGACATGGCCGACCATGTCCTGGCGCTGCGTCGGCTTGCCGATCTCGTTGAGATTGTCGTCGCGCTCGTCGGCGAACAGTTCCTTGCGAAACTCGATCGACATGTCAGCCTCTTCCTGTTGATGCCGCCGAACCGGCGGATGATTGGCCGGATGCCTCCAGCACGGCGGCGATGATCGCCTCGTAGCCGGTGCAGCGGCAGATATTGCCGGAGATCGCCTCGACGACTTCCTCGCGCGTCGGGCGCGGGTTGCGGTCGAGCAGCGCCTTGGCGGCCATCAGCATGCCCGGCGTGCAATAGCCGCATTGGGCCGCGAAATTGCGCATGAAGGCGTCCTGCAGCGGATGCAGCGCTGCGCCCTCCTCCAACCCCGCCACGGTCGAAACCGAGCGGCCCTCCACCGTTTCGGCCAGTGTCAGGCAGGAGAGATGGGGCTCGCCGTCGATCAGCACGGTGCAGGCGCCGCAGGTGCCCTGCGCGCAGCCATATTTCGGCGTCAGGTCGCCAACGCCCCGGCGCAGCACATCGAGCAGGTTCTGGCCTTCATCGACAAAGGTCGCCTTCTCCGAGCCGTTGAGCGTGAATTGTACGGGTCTTTTCGCCATGGCCGGTTCCCCTCTAATGTCCCTGGCCCAGCAGCAGGCGCTTCAGATGCACGGGCGCGACCTCGCGGCGATACCATTCCGAGGCAAAGGCGTCGGTCGGCGGGGTCAGTCCTTCGGTCGCGGCTTGAAGGGCGCGCGAAATGCCGTTCTCGTCGAGGCTTGCGCCCTCCAGCGCGCGCTCGACCGCCGAAGCGCGGACCGGCGTCGGCGCCATGTTGCCATAGGCGACGCGCCAGCCGCCGCGCCCGCCGGATGCGGGTGCGAGGGCGGCGATCGACATCAACGCCGCGCCCTTCGGCTTGACGCGCGTCACCTTGATGAAGCGCAGCGCATTCGGATCGCTGATCCTCGGCACCGAGACCGACTGGACGATGCGGCCCCGGCGATTGCCGCGATCGCGCAGGAAATCCTCCAGCGGCGTCGCCTGCCCGCTTTCGCCGGCAAGCCGAACTGTGGCGCCGAGCGCCAGCAGCGCGGTGGTGAAATCGCCATAGGGCGGCTCGGCGAAGAGGTTGCCGCCGACCGTGGCCGAAGAACGCACGGCCGGGCCGCCGATGATGCTCGCGGCGGGCGCCAGAAAGGCAAGGTCGCGGTTGGCGACGATGGCCGACATGGTAACGCCGGCGCCGATTGCGATCCTGTCGCCCTCGACGCGCACTTCCCTGAGCGACGGATCGGTGCAGCGGATGACGGTGCCGACACGCTCGTCGGCATCGTTCATCGCGCGCATGAGCAGCGTGCCGCCGCCAAAGAAATACGCGTCGCGTGCCGAGGACATGGCGCGTGCGGCGTCCGTCAGACTGGCATGGGTTTCGACTGTAACGGGCATCAGGCCATGCCTCCCGCGGTTTCGGAGAAATCCTGGGCCGGCAGGCCCATGTGCTCGCGCACGGCGGCAAACCCGCCCTCATAGATGTCGGTACCGACCGTGTTGGCGAGTTCGGCCTCCCGTCCGGCCGGCGTGTCGAAGCGCGATTCCCAGTGCCAGAACGTCATGTCGCCATCGGTGACCGGGACCAGCCGGACATGGGCGACGTAATTGAGCAGCGGGATCGGCGTATCGAGCAGGCAATAGGAGAAGGCCATGTCGATGTCGGAAAGCGTCAGCAATTGCTCGCGCAGTTCCGAGCCATCGGCCAGATGGAAGCGGCGCACGCAGCCGATGCGGTCGGAGGGCTGGCCGCGCTCGATATGGCTGTCGGCGACGGCCGGGTGCCACACGTCGTGGCCGTTGAAGTCGCGCAGCACGTCCCACACGGCTTCGACCGGCGCGTCCATGATGGTGCTTTTCACGATCTTGACCATGCCCCGCGCCTAGTTCGAGAAATGCCGTTTGAGGGCGTCGAAGCCGGCCTGGAAGACGTCATGGCCGATGCCGGCGACCAGACCGTCGGCGGCGTCCACGGCGCATTCGAATTCGGCCGACCATTCGGCGAAGGTGCGGTCGCCATCGGTGACCGGGGTCAGCCGAAGCGTCGCGACGTAATCGGTCAGCGGCATCGGGCTTTCCAGGATCGAATAGGTGCAGAACATGTCGTAGTCCGACAGGCCGAGCAGCTTTTCGCGGATGCGGTCGCCGTTCTGCAGACGGAAGTCGCGCACGCAGCCGATCTTGTCGGACGGCTCACCATTCTCGATGCGGCTTTCGCGGATCGCCGGGTGCCAGCGCGGCAGGCCGTTGAAGTCACGCACGCGCTCCCAGACGCGGGCGACCGGCGCGCCGATGACACAGGATATGTAGACGCGCGCCATGCCCTATTCCTTCTTGCCGGCGTCGCCGCCGCTTTCGCCACCACCGGAGGGCGCACCACCGCCCTCGCCCCGCGATGCGGCCTTGGCCGCCTCGTTGGCGACGCGCTGCATGTCGGAGGCCTCGCGTATCAACCCACCCTGCTTGGCGATGTTGGCACCATCGATG
Source organism: Rhizobiaceae bacterium (assembly GCA_041987205.1). Taxonomy (GTDB): domain Bacteria; phylum Pseudomonadota; class Alphaproteobacteria; order Rhizobiales; family Rhizobiaceae; genus BOKV01. The sequence goes on from JBHIWX010000019.1 coordinate 35,826, forward strand.
CCGATGTCACCGAGCAGCGAGTCGATCAGCGGCGCCTGCACGCGGTAGCGCAGCGCGGAGTTGATCACCTCGTCGGTCGGGCTGCCACCCTTGCCGCCACCCTGGTTGAGCCCGTCCATCTGGACGATGCGGATATCGCCGATCTTCTCCATCGGCTTGACGGACGCCGCCACGATGCCCTCGACGTGCTCCAGCAGCTTGCGGCGGAACAGCGAGTAGCGCGCCTCGTCTGTGAGCACGTTCTCGGCCTCGTTGAGCAGCTTCTGTGCCTCTGCCTCGACGGCCTTGCGGACCTTCTCGGCGGCGGCGGCGATCTTCTCCTCCTCGGCCTTCTTCTCGGCCATCAGCACGTCGATCTTGCGCCGGCGTGTTGCTTCCTCGGTCTCGCGGGCGGTCTTGACCTGCTCCTCGGCCTCGGTCGCCTTGACTCTGGCCAGATCGGACTCGACGCGGGCCGCCGATTCCTCGAGCGACTTCTTGTAGAGCGCGATGGCCTTTTCCATCTGTGCCGTCTCGACGTCGCGCTCGCGCTGGACCTCCAGCCGGCGGCGCTCCGTCTCGTGGCCGATGCGCGCATCGTCGAGGCCGCGTTCGGAAGCGATGCGGGCACGCTCGATTTCCTCCTTCGAGGCGATCTCGGCTTCGCGCAGCGCCTGGACGCGGGCGATCTCGAGCTGCTCGATGGAACGCTTGCGCTCCAGCCTTGCGGCCTCCAGTTCGCGTTCGCGCGAGATGTCGGCCTTCTCTGTGGCGCCCTGGGCCTCGATCTCGGCCTGACGCACCTTGGCTTCGGCATCGGCACGTTCGGCCTTCTTGGCGGCAAGCCCGATGACGCGTTCCTCCTCGGCCTCCTCGACCAGCTTCTTGCGGTCGATATCGGTGATCTCGCGCTCCTTCTGCGAGGCGATGCGCACCTTTTCGAGTCCGAGCTCGACCGTGATGCGTTCCTTCTCGACGGAATCGCGGCGCTGGATGTCGCGGGTTTCCAGCGCGCCCTCGCGGGCGATCTCGCGTTCGCGGGTCTCCTGCTCGGCGGCGATGCGTTCGGCATCGAGCGCCTTTTGCTGCGAGATGCGGGCGGCCTCGATCGCCTCGTCGGCGGCGATCTGGGCGGCATCGAGCGCCTGGTTGCGCCGGATTTCGAGCCCGCGCACTTCCTCGTCGCGCGAGATGCGGTCGGCGCTGGTTTCCTTCTCCTTTTCGATGCGCATCTGGTCGACCAGACGACGCGAGGAAATCTCAGCCGACTCGATCGCCTCGTTGCGCTCGATCTCGCGCGACCGCGTCTCGGCTTCGGCCAGGATACGCTCGGCATCGACCTTCTTGGTCTGTGCGATGCGCGCGGCCTCGATCTTCTCGTTGGCGTTGGTTTCGCGCAGCACCGTCTCCTCGCGGCGCGCGATGCGCTCCTGATCGACCTTGGCATCGATGCCGATGCGGGCGGTCTCGACACTCTCGCGGGCGGCGATCTCGGCGGCGTCGACAGCGCGATTTCTCGCGATCTCGCGCTCGCGCATGTCCTGCTCGTAGGCGATGCGCTCGGCGGCGAGCTTCTTCTCGCGGGCGATACGGGCGGCTTCCGTCGCCTGTTCAGCCGCGATCTCGGCCTCGTCGATGGCCTTCTGGCGTTCGATCTCGAGATTGCGGATCTTGCGATCGCTCTCGATGCGCTCCTCGTTGACCATGGCGGCCTGGACGATGCGCAGCTTCTCGGTCGCCTCGCGAGCAGCGATCTCGGCTTCCTCGACGGCGCGGTTGCGTGCGATCTCGCGGCGGCGCGTCTCCTCCTCGTTTTCGATGCGCGCGTCGGTCAGCACGCGTTCCTGCGCGATGCGGGCCTTTTCAACCCCCTCGCGCGCGGCGATCTCGGCTTCCTCGATCTCGCGCTGGCGCTCGATCTCCTGGGCGCGGGTGTCGCGCTCATTGGTGATGCGCGATTGCTGGACGGCACGTTCCTGGACGATGCGGGCCTTCTCGATCTCCTCGCGACGGGCGATCTCGGCCGCCTCGATGGATTTTTCGCGGTTGATCTCGCGCTGGCGCACCTCAAGTTCGTATGCGATGCGGCTTTCGGTGATCGAGCGGTCATTGGCGATGCGCGCCTTCTCGATCGCTTCCTTGGAGATGAACTGCGCCTGCTCGGCCTCGGCGTCACGTTCGGCGCGCTCCCGGGCCAGTTCGGCGCGTTGCTGGGCGCGGCGGAACTCGACATCGCGTTCCTGGATGAGGCGGGCTTCCTCGCTCTCGCGCTCGATGGTCAGCGCCTGCTTCTCGGCCTCGAGATTGCGGGCACGAATCTGGATCATCGAATCCTGTTCGATGTCGTTGCGCAGCTTGCGGCGTTCCTCGATGTCCTTGATCAGGACGGTCAGACCTTCCGCGTCGAAGCGGTTGGACGGGTTGAAATATTCGAGCGAGGTCTGGTCGATGTCCATGATGGCGACCGATTCCAGCTCCAGCCCGTTGCGCGACAGATCCTCCTGCGCGGCCTCGCGCACGCGGCTGACATAGGCGCCGCGCTGTTCGTGCATTTCGGCCATGGTCATCTCGGCAGCGATGACGCGCAGCGCGGATTCGAATTTCGAGGCGAGCAGGCCGTGCAGATATTGCGGCTCGAGCGTGCGCCGGCCGAGCGTGGCGGCGGCGAGCGAGACGGCTTCGCGCGCGGGGCGGACGCGGACGTAGAATTCGGCCTCGACATCGACCCGCATGCGGTCACGGGTGATCAGCGCCTCTTCCTTGTTGCGCACCACCTCCAGCGGCACGGTGTTCATGTTCACCGGCGTGGTGTCGTGGATGATCGGCCAGACGAAGGCGCCGCCGTCGATCACCACCTTCTCGCCAAGGAAACCCGTCCTGACGAAGGCGATCTCCTTGGTCGAGCGGCGGTAGAGCCAGTTCATCACCCAGTAGATGATGAATATGACGATGACCGCCAGAATGAGCCAAAGAACCAACTGACCGATAAGTTCCCCAGTCATTTCCTATCCTCCCGCATGCACGCCGATCCGGATCTCTCGGAATGGCGATCTATTGGCCGCCCCTGTTCCAAGCGATCTGCTTGAAACGGCGGGTCTGTTCGGTAAGCGCGATTTCCGTCGGCAGGCGCTCCATGGAGGATGCGCCATAGAAACCGTGGCAATGTTTCGTATTGGCAAGCACGTATTCGGCGTCGGCCGGTTCCGCGACCGGGCCGCCGTGAACGAGCACGATGATGTCCCCGTTTATCTTCTTCGCCGCGGCCGACCATTTGTCGGCGAGCGCCGGACAGTCTTCCAGTTTCAGCGCGGTCTCCGCACCGATGGATCCGCCGGTCGTCAAGCCGAAATGGCAGACGATGATGTCGGCGCCGGCCTTCGCCATCGCCTCGGCGTCAGCTTCGCAGAAGACATAGGGCGTGGTCAGCATGTCGCGTTTCGACGCCTCGGCAATCATCTCGACCTCCAGCGCATAGGACATGCCTGTCTCTTCGAGATTGGCGCGGAAGGTGCCGTCGATCAGGCCGACCGTCGGGAAATTCTGCACGCCGGAAAAGCCGATGCGCTTCAACTCGTCGAGGAAGACGCCCATGCGGCGGAACGGATCGGTGCCGTTGACGCCGGCCAGCACCGGCGTGTTCTTGACGACCGGCAGCACCTCGCTCGCCATCTCGACGACGATGGCGTTGGCGTCGCCATAGGCCAGCAGGCCGGCCAGCGATCCCCTGCCCGCCATGCGGTAGCGCCCGGAATTGTAGATGACGATGAGGTCGATGCCGCCGGCCTCCTCGCATTTGGCCGACAGTCCGGTACCCGCACCGCCGCCGACAATGGGCTCGCCGCGCGCGATCATGGCGCGAAACTTGTCCAGGATGTCCTTGCGCGCGATCGTCATCCCTACCTCGCAGCCCCGCTTCGCCCGGGCCTCGTGCGCCGGGGCTTCGCGCCGTTCACCTCTCGGAAGGCGGCGACCAGTGCGGCGGCGAATTCGGGGTCGTTCACGTTGTTCGGCAGGCGGATGACCTTCCGGTTTTGCGTCGCTTGGACCGTCTTCTCGATCGCCTCGAACAGGGCCTGATCGGCCTGCGGGTCGTGGAAGGGCTGGCCCTCGCGGTCGAGCGCCGACACCCCGCCCTCGGGCAGGAAGAAGCGCACCGGCGCGTCCATCCGGTTGAGCCGCTCGCCGATCCAGCGCCCGATGGCGGCGTTTTCCTCCGGCGTGGTGCGCATCAGCGTCACCTCCGGATTGTGCTCGTAGAGGTTCCGGTTGCGGAACTGCTCGGGCACGGTGGCGATGTTGCCGAAATTGACCATGTCGAGCGCGCCGGCCGCGCCCACATAGGGCATGCGCGTGCGGATGACGGCGCCCATGCGGTCCTCGCTTGCCGGGAAGACGCCGCCGACCAGCATGTCGCAGATCTCGGTCGTCGTGACATCGATGACGCCGGTGATCAGGCCGGAATCGATCAGCTTTTCCATCGATTGACCGCCAATGCCGGTGGCATGGAAAACGAGGCAGTCATACTCGTCTTCGAGCGCGTCGGTGACCTGCTGCACGCAGGGCGTGGTGACGCCGAACATGGTGAGCCCGATTGCCGGTAGTTCCGCGCCGGTAGCCCGCGCCGTGCTCCGGGCGTGCTCGCGCTCACCGCGGACCATGCCGGCCAGCGCGTTGGCGCCGTTGCGCAGTACCTTGCGGGTGATCGAGTTCAGCCCCTGCACGTCGGCGACGGAGTACATCATGGTGATGTCCGAAGGACCGACATAGCGCGACGTGTTGCCCGAGGCGACGGTGGAGACGATCATCTTGGGCACGCCGATGGGCAGCGCGCGCATGGCCGGCGCGACCATGGCCGTACCGCCGGAACCGCCGGCCGCGATGATGCCGGCGACGCCCGTCTGGCGGCTGAGCCAGCGCTCGAAGGCGAGTGTCATGCCGGCGACCGCGCTGCCGCGATCCGAGGTGAACACGCCCGACGCGCCACGCGGATGGAAGGCAGCGATCTGGTTGGCCGGGATTTCGGCGCCCGAATGCCGGCCGCTGGTCGACAGATCGACGAGGCGCACCGGCAGGCCCGCCTCGCGGATGACGTCTCGGATGAAACGCAGTTCCGGTCCCTTGGTGTCGAGCGTGCCGGCGACCAGCACAACGGAATCGCCGGGTGAAGCGAGCGGGCGCAGTTCCGCGCTGACCGGCGCGAGGCCGACAGAGGCCGAGGGGGTGGGCGAAACGGTGCGCGCGGCGTTTTCCAGCACGCGGACCGGGACAGGTTTCGACCAGCGCGTCGGCATGGTCGGGTTGGACATGTAGATCCGGGTGACATGCGGCCGGTCGGCGTCGGACGGGCGGGCCGCCTCGCCTTCGGGCAACGGTGTCTCGTCATGGGCGTGGCGGCCGACACCAAGCAGGCGCTGCTGCAGATCGCGGTCGGCGGCAAGCTGGGCGGAATCGATGACCCGGTTGATGCGACCGTTGACCATGATGGCGACCTGGTCCGCGACGGCGGTCGCCACGCCGATGTTCTGCTCGATGACGAGGACGTCGATCGTGCCTTCCTCGCCGAGGCGATGCAGCATTTCCTCGACCTGGTTGACGATGACCGGCGCGAGGCCCTCGGTCGGCTCGTCCATGACCAGCAGGCGCGGATTGAGGAGCAGTGCACGGGCGATCGCCAGCATCTGCTGTTCGCCGCCCGACAATTGCCCGCCGCCATTGCCCTTGCGCTCGGCCAGCCTCGGGAAGGTCGAATAGATGCGGTCGACCGACCAGGTGCCCGTGTTGCCGCCGGCAACCATCTTCAGATGTTCGTCGACGGTGAGCGAGCGCCACAGCCGCCTGCCCTGCGGGACGTAGCCGACTCCGAGGCGGGCGATCTCCGCCGGGTCCTTGCCGCGCAGTTCCGTGCCGTTGAAGCGGATGGAGCCCGATGAGGAAGGGACCAGACTCATGATCGCCTTGCACAGCGTGGTCTTGCCCATGCCGTTGCGGCCGACGACCGAGATCACGCCCTTGGGCAGCGTCAGGTCGACGCCCTGCAGCGCGTGCGATCCGCCGTAATAGACGTTGAGGCCGGAAACCTCGAGGACCGGCGCACCGGTAGTGCGCGGCGGACCGTTGCGGCCCGAATTCTGCCCGGCAGCGTTATGGCGGGAAGCGTCAGCCATGGCCGCCTCCCAGATAGAGTTGCTGAACTTCGGGGTCTTCCTCGATCTCCTCCGGACGGCCTTCCTTGAAGATCGCGCCGTTGTGCATCATCGTGACGGACTCGGCGACGCGCAGCGCCACGTCCATGTCGTGCTCGATGATGATGTAGCCCATGTGGGACGGCAGGTTGACGAGGATCTCGATAAGTTCGCGGCGCTCGGTCGGCGACAGGCCGGCGGCGGGTTCGTCGAACAGGATGAAGCGCGGCGCGCCGGCGAGCGCCAGGGCGATCTCGAGCTGCCGCTGCTGGCCGTAGGAGAGTTCGCCGACCTTCGTGTCACGCGCCTCCGTCAGATGGACGGCTTCCATCAGGTTCTCGGCCGAATGCATCAGCGCGTCGTTCCTGCGCGGGCGGATCAGCGAGAAGCGGCCACGCGAAACGCCACGACAGGCAAGATAGATGTTGTCGAGGACGGTGAGGCCGCCGAACAGCAGCGAGATCTGGTAGGTGCGGCGCAGGCCGCGGCGGATGCGTTCATGGACAGGGAAATTGGTCACATCCTCGCCGAACAGCCGGATTGTGCCGGAGGACGGCAGGAAATCGCCGGTTATGCAGTTGAACAGCGTCGTCTTGCCGGCACCGTTGGAGCCCAGCACCGCGCGACGTTCGCCGGGGCGAACGGTCATGGTGACGTCGGTCAGGGCGGCCAGCGCACCGAACAGACGCGATACGCCGCGCAGTTCCAGCGCGTTCCCCGTACCGGTCGCCGAAAGACGCTGTGCGACGGAGACCGCCATCAGTCGCCCTCCCCGCCATTGGCTGCGGCGCCGGACGACCCTCCGGTAAGGGGATCGCGGCGGCCGGCGCGCTGACGCCAGCGTTCCCACAGGCCGAGCACGCCGTCGGACGACCAGAAGACGATGGCCAGGAAGCCGATGCCGATCAGCAGCTGGAAGCGCTCGCCGGCAAGCCCCAGCGAGACGAGGATGTCGAGCGCGAAGGTGCGCAGGATGACGTAGATGATCGCGCCGATGAAGGGGCCGACCGGATGGCGGATGCCGCCGACGACGGCGATGACCAGAATGTCGATGGCCGGTCCGACGGAAACCGCGCCCGGCGAGATCTGACCGTTCAGCCAGACCAGCAGGATACCGCCGACGGCGGCGATCAGGCTGGCGAAGGTATAGGCGGCGATGCGGTGCGCCGTGACGTTGAAGCCGAGCGCTGCCATGCGGCGCGGATTGTCTCGGATGCCCTGGAGCGCAAGGCCGAAGGGCGAGCGCGACACGTAGAGCACGGCGAGATAGGCGGCCACCGCCCAGAACAGGGTCAGATAGTAGAACGGCACGGGCGAGCGCCAGTCGACCCCGAAAAGATGCGGCGGCAGGACCTGGTTGAAGCCCGAGAAACCATTGAAGATCACGTAGTTCTGGCGCGCGAAATAGAAGAAGGCGGCAGCGATCGCCAGCGTGATCATGATGGTGTAGATGCCCTCGGTCCTGACCGCGAGCGCACCCGAAACCGTACCGAAGAACATCGCAATGATGATGGCGACGGGAATGGTGATCCACCAAGACCAGCCGATCGAGATCGTGTCGATGGCGGAGGTGCCGAAGATGGCGGTCATGTAGGCGGCGATGCCGGCAACTGTCATCTGGACGAGCGAGACCATGCCGCCGTAACCGGCCAGGAACATCAGCGACAGCGCTATCATGCCGAGGATCAGCGCCCAGCCGAAAATCTGGAACAGGACGAAATCGGAGGTAAAGGCGGGCAGGATGAGCATGATGACGCCGACCACCCAATAGGCGGTCGGGATGCGCGAGACGTCCCACCAGGGGATGTCCGTCGCCGGCACGCTGACGATCCCGGTGCCGGACATTGACCCTGGTTTCTCCGCCACGGCCATGTCAGCGCCCGCTCGAAATCAGGCCCTGCGGCCGGAAGGCCAGCACGAGGACCATGATGAGGAAGGTCAGCACCACCGCATAAGTGGGGAAATAGACCGAGCCGAACTGCTCGGCCATGCCGATGATCAGCGCACCGAGCGCGGCGCCCGGGATCGAGCCCATGCCACCAACGATGACGACGACCAGCGAGGCGAGCAGGAAGCGCGTGTCCTCACCGGGCGCGATGGACTGGAAGGTACCGCCGACCACGCCGGCAACACCGGCCATGCCGGCGCCGAAGGCAAAGACCAGCACGAAGACGCGCTGGATACGCACGCCGGTGGCCGACAGCATGTCACGATCGTCGACGCCGGCGCGCACCAGCATGCCGATCCGCGTGCGGTTGAGGGCCAGCCACATGAGGATGCCGGCGACGATGGCCACCAGCAGGATGACCAGGCGCACGATCGGGTATTTCAGGAAGACCGGCTCGCCGCTGCTCTTCACGGCGGTGACCAGCGGCAGTTCGACCGGGCCGGACAGCCAGGAAGGTGCGAGGATCTGGTAGAAATCGCCGCCCCAGATCCACAGCATGATGTCGGCAAGCACGATGGAAATGCCGATCGTGACCAGCGTCTGCTTGAGGTCTTCGCCTTCCATGCGGCGGAAGACGAGGTATTGCAGGACGATGCCGAGCAGGCCAACGACGATGAAGGCGGCGACGAAGGACAAAAGCCACCAGCCGGTGGCGTCTGCGACCTCGTAGCCGATATAGCCGCCGAGCATGTAGAGCGAACCATGCGCCAGATTGACGTTGCGCATCAGCCCGAAGATCAGGGTGAACCCCGACGCCACAAAGAAATAGAGGGCACCGAGCGTGATGCCGTTGAACAGGGCGTTGAGGAAAATCTTCTTCCTGCCGATGACGTCCGAGAGTCCATCCGGCCAGTCGGCGAAGATCAGCCAGAGCAGGATGGCGATCGCCAAAACGATGATCGCGGACCAGACCGGATGTTTCTCCAGGAAACGCGTCAGCATGCTTCACCTTTGAAGGCGCGATGCGTGACGGCACGGCGAAGCAAAGTCCTCGGGCGCCGGATGGCCGGCACGCCGCTAATCAGACCCCGCGCTCCTTCCATCGCCGGCTTCTTCATGACGCCAGATTAGGGGCGTGTGCCGCCAGTACCGTACCCCACAGTATTCTCTTTTCCCGACCAATCGGGAAAGCCCGCCACGCGGAATCACGCGCTCAGCGTCGTGGCCCTGCGATAGTCGGTCGGCGGGATGCCGACATTGGCCGTGAAGAAACGGGTGAAACTCGCCTGCGAGGCGAAGCCCAGGTCAAGGCCGATGGAGGTGATCGGATCGGGCGACAACGTCAGCCGCTCGATCGAGGTCTCCATGCGCAGCGTGTTAAGGTAGATATTCGGCGTCAGCCCGATATTCTGCCTGAACAGCTTGTAGAAGTGCGGCCGGGAAAGCCCTGAATCCCTTGCGATATTGTCGAGCGCCAGTTCATCGGCGATGCGCTCCTTCATCAGCCGGATCGACTTGCGGATACGGAAGTCGCGGATGGTCGTCCAGCTGCCGCGCATGTCGGAATCGCCCTCGCACCACTGCCAGGACTGATCGAAGCATTCGCGCACCAGTTCGAACAGATAGCCGTCGAACAGATCGTTGTAGTCATGCTCCATCAGCAGCGAGGTGACGAGGTGGACCAGACGCGAAATCTGGTTGTTCACCTCGATGAGGTTACGCCCGAAGCGCAGCGCCGAACGCGCGTCGCGGCCCAGTTCCAGGAACCAGGACGGGTTGATATAGAGCGTCAGGAAATAGCAGCCGTTGATCGTGTCGCCGGGTATGAAATTGTGCGGCTGCCAGGGATTGACGCCGACGCCCGAAACGCGGTTCAGGTAGTGGCGTTCCCCGCAGATATCGAGGCCCGATCCTTCCGCTCCCCCGACAAGGAAGATCAGGTGCCCTTCGCGATGAGCGTGGGTCGCCAACGGCTTGTTGAGTCGGTAAATGGACGCACGCCCAAACCGGCCGTGGTAAACGGCAAGCGCATTGCTCATGTTTTCCTCCCATTGCCCCGGCCGGGAAATCTCCTCCATTTCCCGATAGCGGCCAAAAGCAACAAGGGATGGTGACACAGCATCGCCCGTGCTGTCAAAACGTCTCGCAGCATCGAAATCTTCGTTTCCGGGCCGAATTCACAGCGCCTGTTTCATGAGTTCGAGATAATCGGACGCCGTTGCTCGTCTCGGATTGGTTGAATTGGTGTGGTCTTTTTCGGCAAGCGGCGCGGCCTTCTCGATCGCGGCCATGTCGACCCCCATCTGCGAAAGGCGCGTCGGCAGCCCCAGCCGCTCGGTGAGCTTGAAGATTTCGTCGGCGAGATCGGCGTTCGGCGCGAGGCCCATGGCCTGCGCCAGATCGGCGAACCGATCCGCGACCGCTGGCGCGTTGAACTCCAGCACATAGGGCAGCAGGATGGCGTTCAACGTGCCGTGATGCAGCTCGTATCCGGCGAGTCCTCCCAGCGCATGGCTGATGGCGTGCACGCCGCCAAGCCCCTTCTGGAAGGCGAGCGCGCCGTTCATGGCGGCAGCCATCATCTCGCGGCGGGCATGGGCGTCGCCGCCCTTTTCGACCGCCGTGACGATGTTGGCCGAGGCACGGCGCAGCCCGTCCATGGCAATACCGTCGGCCGGCGGATTGTAGACGGTGGCGCAATAGGTTTCGACGCAGTGGGCGAGCGCATCCATGCCGGTGCCGGCGGTCAGGCCCGGCGGCAGGGAATGGGTCAGTGTCGGATCGCAGATCGCCAGCCTGGGAATGAGATGGGGCGAGATCAGGCCGAGCTTGCGCCCGTCGTCGAGGATAATCAGCGCGCCGCGTCCGACCTCCGAGCCGGTTCCGGCCGTGGTGGGAATGGCGATCAGCGGCGGAAGGACCGGTCTGATGCGTTCCACACCGCCCTCGATGGCGGCATAGCAGGACAGGTCCTTTTCATGGGTGGCAAGCAGGCCCGTGGCCTTTGCAAGATCGATTGCCGAACCGCCGCCGAAGGCAATGATGCCGTCGCAGCCTGCCTCGACATAAAGGTCCCTCGCCTTCCTGCTCGCGGCCTCCGTGGGATTGGACGGCGTGTCGGAATAGACGGTCGGTACCACCGTGTCGGGCAAGGCGTCGAGCAGGCGGTCGAACAGGCCGGCCGAAACGACGCCGGGGTCGGTCACCAGCAAGGGTCTTGAAATGCCGAGCGGGGCGAGTTCGGAAGAGATCGCCGGTTCGAGCACTTCGTCGGCGAAGTGTATTCGCGTCAGATAGTTGATCAGTGACATCGCAGCGCCAGCTCCGCCCTGACGGACGGCACATGGCCGCCCGCCCCGGCTGGATTGGCACCCCGCCGGGAAAAGCCTGGAGTAACCCGGCCGGGCATCGAAATGCCCGGCCGGAGAGAGGAGCCTCTAACTCAGTTGCACTCGACGATTTCGCGCGAGGGAAGACCCATGGCGCGGAATTCATCTTCGGGCAGACCAAGCGTCTGGTTCACATTGTCGATCTTCTTGACCATCTTCGTCGCCAGGTTGCCATCGTCCTGCTCGACGACCTCGATCACGAAGTTCGAGCCGATCGCCTGACGGTTGCCGTCAAGCTTGATCATGCCGTTCGGCGCGTCGAGTTCGAGGTTGGCCAGGCAGCCGCGGAATGCCTTCTGGCCATCCGACAGATCACCGTTGACCTCGTTCAGGCACTGAATGGCCGCGTTGGCGGCGTTGTAGTAGCCGGTGCCGAGCAGCGAGGGGATCGGGAAGCGCTTCTCCGGCGGGAAGGCGTCCTGATAGGCCTTCACATAGGCCTGCCATTTCGGGTCGTCCCAGGTATCGGCCTGCGGGCCGGAAGCCGGCGTACCGATCAGGGCCTTCTTGGCGTCGCCCTTGGCCGAAAGCACCGTACCGTCGACCATGATGGAGCCGCCGATCAGGTGGGCGTCGCCGCCTGCCTGCTGGTACTGGTTGAGGAAGTTGACGGCATCGCCGCCGCCAAGGCCGATGTAAAGCGCGTCGACATCATCCGGCAGGGCCGCGATGATCGAGGCGAAGTCCTTGGTGCCAAGCGGAACCCACTGGCGCTCGGTGATCTTGCCGCCGGCCTTGCAGTAGCCGAGCGCGAAGCCGAGGAAGTTGGTGTAGCCGAAGGAGTAATCCTCGGCGACGGAAGCGACTGTCTTCCAGCCCTTCTCGTTGTAGACATATTCGCCCAGGCCGGCACCCCATTGCGCGCCGTCCATGTTGAAGCGGAAGAAATTGTCTGCCGGATCGACGAAAGTGGTTTCCTGCGCGCCGGAGATACCGTTGATGATGGTCACCTGCGGCTGGGTCTTGGCGTAGTCGCGAAGCGCGATGCCTTCCGAACCCGACAGCGGGCCGATCACGATGTCGACCTTGTCCTGCTCGACGAGCTTGCGTACGGCGCGCAATGCGCTTTCCGGGCTCGCATCGGTCGGTGCGACGATGACTTCGAGATCCTTGCCGCCGGCCTTGTAACCGGCCTGCTTCATCGCAACCTGGAAGCCGCGCTGACCGTCCTCTCCCAGAACGGTATAGGTGCCTTCCAGCGTCGCCATGAACCCGACCTTGATCGAGTCCGCGAGCGCCGAAGACGCCGCCATCATGGCCGAAAGGGCCACGGTCGTCATCAACAAGCGTTTCATGTTCAGTCTCCTCCCTGTTCGCGCCGGCGGAAAGCCGGCGGCTGATCAGACCTGAAACGCTACTCAAGACGTGTGCGGCACGAGGACACTTGCAGTGGTTGTGCATATCCCTGCGTCTGATTTTTTGCCTGATTTCCGGGCGTCAGAGGGCTCAATTCAGGCGAGCAGCGGGGCATCCGGCGTGTTTCGCTTCTTCACCATGGCTCGCTGCCGGTTGCGGATGCGCCGGCAGATCCGGCCTGCCCTGCCCGATCCCGCACCGCCCCGGCGTCCCGCTTTGACAACGCCTGCGAATTGCCGGAAGAACAACGCTTTCGACCGACGCCATACCATCCGGGGAAATCATGGCTGACGCACAGCTTCCTTACGATTTCGCGGTCATCGGCGCGGGCATTGCCGGCGCTTCCGTCGCGGCAGAGCTCGCACCGCATGGTGCGACGCTGCTGCTCGAAATGGAGCCACAGCCCGGCTACCACACCACGGGACGTTCTGCGGCGCTGTTCGCCGAGAGCTACGGCCCTGCGCCGATCCGCGCCCTGACACGCGCGTCAGCGGCCTTTTTCGAGGCGCCGCCGGAGGGTTTCAGCCCGCATGCCCTGCTGGCGCCGCGCGGCGTGGCGATGATCGCCCGCGCCGATCAGATTGCCGCGCTCGACGCGCTGATGGAGGAACTTTCCGACGCGAAGGGCATCACGCGCCTCGACGGCGACGAAACGCGGCGGCGGCTGCCACTGCTGCGCGAAGGCTATGCGGCCGGTGCGATGTTCGACGCCCGCGCTCGCGACATCGACGTCAATGCCCTGCATCACGGCTTCCTGCGTACCTTCCGCAATGGCGGCGGCACGCTTGCGACACGCGCCGAGGTCAAGGCGCTGGAACGCGACGGCAATCGCTGGCGGATCGCTACCCCTGTCGGCGATTTCTCGGCCGCGATGGTCGTCAACGCCGCCGGCGCGTGGGCGGACGAGATCGGCAGGCTGGCGGGCGCGGCACGGATCGGCCTCGTGCCGAAACGGCGTACGGCGATGACCGTCGCGGTACCGGGTGGCTTAACGGCCGAAGCCTGGCCGATGGCGGTCGACGTCGAGGAAGCCTTCTACCTCAAGCCTGAATCGGGCCGCTTCCTGATCTCGCCCGCTGACGAGACGCCGTCGGAACCCTGCGACGCCCAGCCCGACGAGATGGACATCGCGGTCTGCGTCGACCGGATCGAAACCGCCTTCGATCTGCAGGTGCGCCGCATCGAGAACAAATGGGCCGGCCTGCGCAGTTTCGTTGCCGACAAAAGCCCGGTCTGCGGTTTCGACAGTATCGCCGATGGTTTCTTCTGGCTCGCCGGTCAGGGTGGCTACGGCATCCAGACCTCGCCGGCGCTTGGCCGCCTGGCCGCGCGCCTCGTCACCGGCCGACCGGTCGATAGCTTCATCATGGACGAGGGTCTCGATCTGGCGTCGCTTTCGCCGGCGCGTCTTGCCTGATTCCCAAATCGGCTCCGGCGCAGGACACGACCCGCTGCGTCAACAAATCACGGCGATGGTGGTGAAACTCGCGTAAAGTGGGTTCCCGAGTGAATCCGCGACACCGCAGCGCGAAACCCGGCAGACAGCAAGGTGACAGGCAGGAAATTGCCAGAGAGTTCGCGAATACCCGCAGATGCGCCTGACGAGGAAAGCATCCTCGCCGAGGACCAATCACGCGTCACCACCTTCCTGAACCGGGCGGAAAGCTACGGCGAAAGCGGCGATGTCGAGCGGCTAGAAACCCATATCTCGGAGATCTTTCTCGTCGGCCGGCGCGCCTTCAAGATGAAACGCGCGGTCAAGCTGCCCTATGTCGATTTCTCGACACCGCAATTGCGGCTGTCGGCCTGCGAGAAGGAGGTGGCGCTCAATTCCCTGACCGCGCCAAAGCTCTATCGTGGCGTGCGCCGGCTTACCGTGGACCACGAAAACGGCGTGAGCTTCGACGGCGAAGGCGAGTTGCTCGACGCGGTTGTCGAGATGGAGCGCTTTGAGCAGGACCGGTTGCTCGACCGCATGGCCGCCGAGAACAGGGTGACGCCGCGCCTGATGCATGACGTCGCGCGCATGATCGCGCGTTTTCACCAGAAGGCGCCGATCGTCCATGAAGGCGGTGGCGCGGCCAACATCGCCGGCGTGCTCGACATCAACGAGGCGGGTTTCGCGACCAGTCATGTCTTCGGCGACGAGGAGGTCGCACGGTTCAACACCCGTTTCCGCGAGGCGCTGGACGGGCTCGCCGAACTGCTCGATGCGCGTGAACAGCGCGGACGCGTCAGGCGCTGCCATGGCGACCTGCATCTGCGCAATATCTGCCTGTTTGACGGCCAGCCAACGCTGTTCGATTGCATCGAGTTCAACGACGCCATCGCCACGGTGGACGTGCTCTACGACCTCGCCTTCCTGCTGATGGATCTGTGGCATCGCGGCCTGCCGGGCTTCGCCAATCTTGTCGCCAACCGCTATCTCGACGGCATGGACGACGAGGACGGGTTCGCTGCCCTGCCCTTCTTCATGGCGCTGCGTGCTGCGGTGCGCGCCCATGTTACCGCGACCCAGGTCGAGGAGGGCGGCGACGGTGCCGACGCACTGGTGCAATCGGCGCGATCCTATTTCGAACTGGCGGGCGAACTGCTCGCGCCCCATCCACCCCGCCTGGTCGCCATCGGCGGGTTCAGCGGCACCGGCAAGACCACGATCGCCGAGGCGCTGGCGCCCGGGCTGGGCGCACCGCCCGGCGCACGCATCGCCGAAAGCGACCGGACGCGCAAGGCGATGTTCAAGACTCCTGTCGACCAGCGGCTTCCCTCGGAGGCCTATCGCGGCGAGGTTTCGAAACGGGTCTATGCACAGCTCGGCGAAGACGCCCGGACCATCCTGACCGGCGGCGGAACCGTCATCGCGGACGCGGTGTTCGACCGGCCGGAACGGCGCACAGCCATCGAACGCGCGGCGGACGGCACGGATGCGCGTTTCACCGGCATCTGGCTGGAGGCCGCACCGGACGTGTTGCGCAAGCGTGTCGCCGCGCGCACGGGCGGCCCCTCCGACGCCACGGTCGAAGTACTGGAAGGCCAGTTGTCGCGCGATATCGGCGTCATGGACTGGCACCGCATCGATGCCGCGCGTTCGCCCGAGGCCATCGTTGCGGCCATCGTCAAGACGCTGTCGGGAGCCGCGGAACGCTCATGAGCGCCCGGACCGCTCATCTCATCCTGTTCGCCATCGCGCTGACCGGCCTCGTCGCCGGCGGACTCCTGACCTGGTTCGGGCGACCGCAGGAAGCCTTTGTGGTCTGGTCGGTCGCGACCGTGCCCGTCGCCGCGGGGCTTGCCATCGCGATCGTCCGCGACATCCTGAGGGGCCTTGTCGGCGTCGACGCCATCGCGCTCGTCGCCATGGCAACGGCGCTGACGCTGAGCGAACCGCTTGCCGGCGTGGTGATCGCGATCATGTATTCCGGCGGCAATGTGCTGGAGCACTACGCACGTCGGCGCGCCGAACTCAATCTCAGGGCGCTGACCGACCGCACGCCGAGGATCGCGCGCCGGATTGACGGCGACAGGATGGTCGAAATCCCGGTCGCAGAGGTTGAGGTCGGCAACGAATTGCTGGTTCGCGCCGGCGAAGTGCTGCCCGTCGACGGGATTCTGGCGAACGAGGTCGCGATCATCGATGAATCGGCCCTGACCGGCGAAGCCATGCCCGTGCATCACCGCTGCGGCGAGGCCCTGCGCTCGGGCACGGTCAATGCCGGCGAAGCCTTCCGCTTCCACGCTACCGCGCAGGCCGACGAAAGCACCTATGCCGGCATCGTGCGCATGGTCGAGGCGGCCTATACGGCCAAGGCCCCGTTCATCCGGCTGGCCGACCGTTTCGCGCTGCTTCTGCTCCCCGTCACGCTCGTCGTGGCGGGCGCCGCGTGGTTTGCCTATGACTGCGCCTGTCGCCTGGCGTTGCCTGCTGGCCGCCGGTACGCTGCTCGCCAGCTCTACGCTCTGGGCCGGCGGCCTGCCCGTGCGCGCCGTGCAGGGGGACCTCGCCCGGCCGCCGTTCATCGGATATGCCGAAAAGCCGGAGTACGGCTTCGCCTGGAGGGAAGACCACATCGCTCTGCAGGCCGGCTCGCTCGACCAGATGACCCCGGGAACCGTTTTGGTCGTCCGCGAGCGGAATCAG
>JBHIWX010000020.1:0-52207 GCA_041987205.1 Rhizobiaceae bacterium
GGTGATCAGGCCCTGCCGCGTAGAGCCGCCCTCATTGGGGTCGCCGACACGCCGTGCGAATTCGCGCAGCAGCCTGGCCTTGTGCGGTTTCGACTTGCGTGGCTGGAACGGGGCAGGGTCGCAATGGAGTTCGACGAGACCGGTTTCGAGCCGCACCGTGATCAGCCCGAGGCCGAGCCGCCGGCACAGCGCCTTGTTGTCCTTCAGCGATTTGGCGAAGGCCTTTCCCGTTCCCCGCGGCACGGCGACATAGACCGCGTCGGTCAGCTTCTGGCGCTCGACCGCCTGATGGAACAGCGACAGGGAGAAGCCGGTCTTCAATTCGACGATGACCGGGTCTTCGCCGTTTTCATCGTTTGGGCGCGCGGCGACCACGTCGGCGGCGCCGATCTCGCCCTTCACCTCGTAGCCCTGGCCTTCGAGCAGCGCCTTGACCGGCTCGTAGAGTTCGCGTTCGCGGATGCCAGTTCTCGCCGTCGGCTTCGCCATGGGTCAGGCACCAAGTGGCCTGAGCAGGGCGCGCGAAATGATGTGGCGCTGGATTTCCGACGTGCCCTCCCAGATGCGTTCGACGCGCGCATCGCGCCAGATGCGTTCCAGCGGTAGCTCCTCCATCAGTCCCATGCCGCCATGGATCTGGATCGCCTCGTCGGCGACGAAGGCGAGCATCTCGCTGGCCTTCAGTTTCGCCATCGCCATGTCCTGGTCGGTGACCGTGCCGGCATCGTATTTCCAGCCGGCCTCCATCAGCATCAGGTCGGCGGCTTTCAGGTCGACCGCCATGTCCGCGAGCTTGAAGCCGACGCCCTGGAACTTGCCGATCTTCTGGCCGAACTGCTCGCGCGAGGCGGACCAATCGACGGCATGCGCGAAAGCGCGCTCGGCCCGGCCGATACAGGTCGCGGCGACCTGAAGGCGTGTCGCGCCGAGCCAGTTGTTGGCGACCTCGAACCCCTTGTGCGGTTCGCCCAACACGGCAGAGGCCGGCAGGCGGCAATCGTCGAATTCGAGCACGGCATTGGTGTAACCGCGATGCGAGACGTTGCGATAACCGTCGCGCACGGCGAAGCCCGGATGATCCTTGTCGACGAAGAAGGCGGTGATCAGCTTCTTCTTTCCGCGTGGCGTGTCTTCCTCGCCGGACGCCATGAACACGATGGCGAAATCGGCAAGATCGGCGTGCGAGATGAAATGCTTGGTGCCGTTCAGCACCCAATCGTCACCGTCCTGCTTCGCGGTTGCCTTCATGCCGCGCAGATCGGAGCCGGCACCCGGTTCCGTCATCGCGAGACAGTCCCATTTCTCGCCCCTGATGCAGGGGAAGAGATATTTCTCGCGCTGTTCCTCGCTTCCGGCGAGCAGGATGTTCGACGGCCGTGCCACGCAGGTCCAGTGCAGCGCATAATTGGCCCGGCCGAGCTCCTTTTCGTAGAGCAGCCAGGTCAGCGTATCGAGCCCGGCACCGCCGACATCCTCGGGCATGTTGGCGGCATAAAGCCCCGCCTCGATGGCCTTCGCCTGCAACTCCCGGATGAGGTCCGGGCGCAGATGGCCGGTGCGCTCGATCTCCGCCTCGTGGGGATAGAGCTCGTTCTCGACGAAGGCCCGGGTCGTCTCGACGATCAGGGCCTGTTCCTCGGAGAGCGCGAAATCCATGTCAGCGATCCCCCATGCTTGCCGGACGCGGAAGTTTCGACTGCGCCGCGTGCAGCGCATCGAGCTTCGCCGAAACCTCGGGCCCCGGTTCGCAGGATCGCCGCGTTTCGAGTGACACGTGGATGAGAAGCTGGTTGCAGGTGGCGAGCAGCCGGCCATCCACATGCATCATCTCGTGATACATTCTGAGCTTCTTGCCCTTCGCCTCCTGCACATGGGTCACCACGCGGATTTCATCGCCCGCATTGGTTTCCTCGCGATAGGTGATGTGGTTGTCCACGGTGAAGTAGGACAGCCCGGACCGGATGTAGTCCGCGTCCGCGCCGATCATCGCCATCACCACATCGCCGGCATCGGAGAAGACCTGCCCGTAGCGGCTTTCGTTCATGTGGCCGTTATAGTCGGTCCAGTCGATCGGGATGACGCGGTTGAGCGTCTGCAGCGGCTTGTCGATCGCCGTCGGCAGCGCAGGCTTCACCTGCTCGTCATGCGCCTTGATGAGCGCGCCGACGCCCCAGTTCCGCGCCTTGAGCGCGCGCATCATCGCCACGAGATTGTCGTCGCGGATGCGTTCCAGTTCCCGGATGGAGAACTTGCCCGACTGCGCGTCGGATTGGCTGGCGATGGTGTCGACCAGTTCGTCGGTGAGCTCCGGCACGTCCATCAGCTTCGTCCACGGCCAGGCGAGGCACGGGCCGAACTGCTCGATGAAGTGCTTCATGCCGGCTTCACCGCCGGCAATGCGATAGGTCTCGAACAGGCCCATCTGCGCCCAGCGCAGGCCGAAGCCGAACCGGATCGCGTCGTCGATCTCTTCCGTCGTGGCGATCCCGTCCTTGATGAGCCAGAGCGCCTCGCGCCAAACCGCCTCGAGGAAACGGTCGGCGATATGCGCATCGATCTCCTTGCGCACGATCAGCGGCTTCATGCCGAGCGCTTCCAGCACGGCCGCCGCCCGCGCCGTCACGCCGGCGTCACCCACCAGTTCGATCAGCGGCAGCAGGTAGACCGGGTTGAAGGGATGGGCGACGAAAATCTGGTCCGGCCGCGCCGCGCCCTGTTGAAGTTCGGAGGGCTTGAAGCCGGAAGTCGACGAACCGATCAGCGCATCCTCGCGGCAGGCCTCCTGGATGCTGGCGAAGGTCTTGTGCTTGAGATCGAGGCGCTCCGGTACGCTCTCCTGGATCCAGTCGGCGTCCTTGACGGCTTCGGCGATGGCGGCTGCGAAACGCAGCGTGCCTTCCTTCGGCAACGTGACATCGCTTAGCGCCGGCAGGGAACGGCGCGCATTGGCCAGCACTTCGCCGATCTTGCGCTCGGCCTCGGGATCGGGATCGAAGACCGTCACGTCCCAGCCGTTGAGCAGGAAGCGTGCCGCCCATCCGCCACCGATGACGCCGCCGCCGATGATCGCCGCCTTGTTTGTGTCTGTCACTCGTTTGCCTCCGTCATCGTCGGGTTCGACCCGACGATCCATTCCGTGACGCTACTGATCGCACCCGACCTGGATGCTTGAACTGCCGTTGTTCGGTTCCGCGTGGCCTTCAGGCGCTTCGTTACGCCGCCTTTGCCAGCGGTGCGCGCTTCGTCAGGTTCAGCTTCTGCCGAACCTCTTCCGGTCCGATCACACGCGAACCCATGTTCTCGACGATGGTCACGGCACGCTCGACGAGCTGTGCATTGGTGGCGAGTTCGCCCTTGCCAAGCCACAGATTGTCTTCGAGCCCGACGCGCACATTGCCCCCGGCCAGAACCGAAGCCGCGACATAGTTCATCTGGTTGCGGCCGAGCGCGAACGCCGAGAAGGTCCAGTCGTCGGGCACGTTGTTGACCATCGCCATGAAGGTGTTGAGGTCGTCCGGCGCCCCCCAGGGCACGCCCATGCAGAGCTGGACCAGCGCATCGGGCTTGAGCACGCCTTCGGTGACAAGCTGCTTGGCGAACCACAGATGACCGGTGTCGAAGGCCTCGATCTCCGGCTTGACACCGAGATGCGTCATCATCGCGCCCATGGCGCGCAGCATGCCGGGCGTGTTGGTCATCACGTAATCGGCTTCCGCGAAATTCATCGTGCCGCAGTCGAGCGTGCAGATTTCCGGCAGGCATTGAGCGACATGCTCGACCCGTTCGGCCGCGCCTGCCATGTCGGTACCCTGTTCCTGCAGGGGCAATGGGCGCTCGGTCGGGCCGAAAACCATGTCGCCACCCATGCCGGCGGTCAGGTTCAGCACCACGTCGACCTCCGCCTCGCGGATGCGCTCCGTCACCTCACGATAGAGTTCGACGTCGCGGCGTGGCGCGCCCGTTTCGGGATCGCGCACATGGCAATGGACGATGGCTGCTCCGGCCTTGGCCGCGTCGATGGCCGAATTGGCGATCTGTTCCGGCGAGCGTGGGACGTGGGGCGAGCGATCCTGTGTGCCGCCGGAGCCCGTGACGGCGCAGGTGATGAAGACGTCGCGGTTGGGTTCGAGCGGCATGCGGTCTTCTCCTCCTTGCAGGTTCCCGATAGCTGGGCGAATGCCCGATCATGAGCGTTCGTGGCGCCAATGTTTGACAATCCACGCAGGATAATTGATCCATTACGCAATGACCCTGCTTTCTCCTTCCGACGAACCGCTCTCCGTCACCGTGCTCGTCCTGCCGGGCTCGTCGCTGATGACGGTCGCCGCCACGCTCGATCCGATGCGCGGCTGCAACCGCGTCATGCGCAGGCAGGTCTTCGACTGGCGCATGGTGACCGTCGGCGGCGAGGCGGCGACGCTTTCCTGCGGCCTGCCGCTCGCCGGCAATGCGCCGCTGGTCGAACAGCTCTCGGGCGATCTGCTGCTGGTCGTTGCCGGGTTCAACGCGCTCAACCACATCGAAAAGCGCACGCTGGCGCTGCTCGGCCGTGTCTTTCCGCGGTTCGGCGCCATCGGCGGCATCGAGGCCGGGTCGTGGCTGATGGCACGTGCCGGCCTGCTGGAGGGCAGGGCGGCGACCACCCATTGGGAGGATCTGGAGGATTTCCAGCACGCCTATCCGGGCGTGGACGTGCGCGCCGACCGCTATGTCGTTGACGGCAATCTGATGTCGGCGGGCGGCGCCCTGCCGACCATCGACCTCATGCTCCACATCATCCGCTGCCGCTACGGTCATCGCACCGCGATGGAGGTCGCGAGCCTGTTCATCTATGACGAGGCGCATGCCTCGACAGACGCCCAGCCGCTGGTTTCGCTCGGTCGCCTTGCGGTCACCGAGCCGCGCGTCGCCGCCGCCATCCGCATCATGGAACAGTCGGTCGACAAGCCGGTGACCGTGCCAGCGATCGCGCGTCGCGTCGGCCTTTCGGTCCGCATGCTCGAAACGCTGTTCACGCGCACGCTGGGCGAGACGCCGGCGGCCTATTTCACCAAGCTCCGCCTGCAGGTCGCGCGCCGGCTGGTCGTCGACACCAATCTGTCCATGCAGGAGATCGCGCTGCGCACCGGCTTTTCCTCGCTGTCGGCCTTCTCGCGCAGCTTCAGGCGTCATGCCGGCATGTCCGGCCGCGAATTGCGCACGCAGGCGATGATGTCGGCCGGCGGCTCGATCGGCAGGCCGGCAAGGCTGGGTTGATCGCGTCTGAAAGTGTCTGATCGCGACTTGTCAACATTGCGCGGAACCTTCACCATCGGGCCAACCAAATGTCTGCGCAGGAGCTTGCCCGATGAGCGTCACCCAGCTTTCAGACCGCCGCGAGAACCTCGCTTTCTACGAACAGCGTGTCGAGCTTGCCGCCAGCTTCCGCTGGACGGCGCGCCTCAACATGCATGAGGGCGTGGCGAACCATTTCTCGCTGGCCGTCAACGAGGACGGCAGTGAGTTCCTGATCAATCCGAACCAGAAGCATTTCTCGCTGATCAAGGCGTCCGACCTTCTGCTGCTCGACGCCAACGACCCCTCGACGATGGACCGGCCCGACGCGCCGGACCCGACCGCCTGGGGACTGCACGGCGCGCTGCACCGGCTGTGCGGCCATGCCCGCTGCGCCATGCATGTCCATTCGATCCACGCGACCGTGCTGGCGAGCCTGGCGGATTCGACGCTGCCGCCGATCGACCAGAACACCGCGACCTTCTTCAACCGTATCGCAATCGACGACGCGTTCGGTGGCCTCGCCTTCGAGGAAGAGTCCGAGCGCGCCTGCATGAAACTGTCCGACCCTTCCAAGAAGGTGCTGATCATGGGCAATCACGGCGTCATGGTCATCGGATCCAGCGTCGCCGATACCTTCAACCGGCTCTATTATTTCGAGCGCGCCGCCGAGACCTATATCAAGGCGCTGTGGACCGGGCAGAAGCTGCGCGTGCTCTCCGACGAGATCGCCGAGAAGACCGCGCGCGAGCTGGAAGACTATCCCGGTCAGGCCGACAAGTTCCTGACCGCCATCCTCGAACTGCTCGACCGTGATGGCGAGGATTTCAGGCAGTAGTCAGAAGCCGGCGAGTGAGGCGATGGCATTCCCGATGGAAGGCGGATGTTCCTGCGGCGCAGTGCGCTACCGGCTGAAGCGCGAACCCATGTTCGTCCATTGCTGCCATTGCCTGGACTGCCAGAAGCAGACAGGCGGCGCCTTTGCCATCAATGCGCTGATCGAGGCCGAGGAGGTCGACCTGCTGTCCGGTGAACCGGTGGCGATCGCCATGCCGACGGAGTCGGGCCGCCCGCACGATATCTTCCGCTGTCCGCAATGCGAAGTCGCGCTTTGGAGCGATTACGGCCGGCGCGGCTACCTCCTGTTCCTGCGCGTTGCCACGCTGGATGCGCCGCATGACATTGAACCTGACATACACATTTTTACCCGCAGCAAGGTGCCCTGGGTCGGGCTGCCCGACGACGTGCCGGCGGTCGAGATCTATTACGACATGAACGAGATGTGGCCGGTGGCCTCGCTGGAACGTCGCAAGGCGGCGTCCGAAAAGGCGAAAGCAGCAAGCTAAAGCTTCGCCGGAAAGCCCGGGGCGCGCAGATCGGTGCTCGTCTTGTCTTCCAGCAATTTCGCGATCATCGGCGACCAGGCTTCGCCGCCATAGGCCGCCTTGCCCTTTTCGAAGATCGCTTTGACGACGGTCGCGAGTTCGAGCGGCGAATCCCATTCCTCGCCCATGGCGAGCGCGAAGCCCAGATCCTTCAGTGCCAGATCCATCGTGAAGGCGATGTCGTAGCTGCCGTTCAGGATCAGTTGCCCCTCGGTCTCGTGCACGAAGGATGTGCCGGACGAAGCCGCGATGGCGTGCCAGGCCTGCGCAAGATCGAGCCCGCCGCGTTTTGCCAGCATCAGCGCCTCGCTGGTCGCCTGCAGGTGGATGAAGGCGAGCATGTTGGTGATCACCTTGATCACCGCCGCCGAACCGATCGGCCCCATGTGGAAGACCCGCGCGCACATAGCCTCGATGGCAGGTCGGTGCGCTTCGAGGTCGGACGCCTCGGCGCCGACCAGTGCCGTGATCTTGCCCTCGGCGGCGAGATGCACGCCGCCGGTCACCGGGCATTCAACGACGCGGACGCCGTGGTCAGTGGCGATCTCCGCCAGCCGGACGATCTCGTCTCGGCCATTGGTCGACATCTCGATCCAGGTGCCGCCTTCGGGAAGGCCTTCGATCAGCCCGTTGGGTCCTGCAAGCACGGCCTCGCTGACGGCGGGTGAGGGCAGGCAGGTGATGGCGTTGCCCGCTGCGCGTGCCGCCTCGGCCGGGCTATTGGCCGCAATCGCACCCTTCTCGACCAGCATGCGAATGCGCTCGGGATCGCGGTCGAAAACATGGACCGCGAACCCGTGCCGCAACAGGCAACCGACGAGATTGGCGCCCAGATGGCCGAGCCCGATGAAGGCGTAGGCCGGCTTTGCGCTTGCCCCGTTCACGGCACCACCGGTGTGCGCTGCATTTCCAGATGCAGCACCGAACCGTCCCACGGGTGCGCCTCGCACACGGTCTCGTTCAGTTCGACGCCGAGCCCCGGTTCGTCGGTGACCAGCACATTGCCGTCTTCCCACGGGATTTTCTTTGTCAGGAGTTCAGCGTGGAAGCCGTCCCAGGTCTTGATCGATTCCAGCACCAGGAAATTGGGGCAGGTCGCTGCGAGCTGCGCGTTGGCCGCGCCGACGATCGGCCCGCAATAGCAGTGCGGGGCGACCTGCACATGGTAGGCCTCGGCCATCGAGGCGATCTTCTTGGTCTCCCAGATGCCGCCGGACCGCCCGAGGTCGGGCTGCAGGATCGCCGCCGCGCGCATCTCGATCAGCCGCGCGAATTCGGTCTTCGTCGTCAGTCGCTCGCCGGTCGCGATCGGGATCGACGTCGCCGCCGCTACCTGCACCATCGCCTCCGGGCTGTCGGGCGGCACCGGCTCCTCGAACCAGAGCGGATCATAAGGCTCGATGGCCTTCGCCATGCGGATCGCGCCGGCCGGGGTGAACTGTCCGTGCGTGCCGAACAGGATGTCGGCCTTCGTCCCGACGGCCTCGCGCACGGCGGCGACCATGCGCGCCGAAAGGTCGATGTCGACCAGCGTCGGCTGGTGCCCGTCGAAGATCGTGTAGGGCCCGGCCGGGTCGAACTTGATCGCCGTGAAGCCCTGCTTGACGGCGGCGAGTGCGGCCTCGGCGGCGAGGTCGGGATCGTTGTAGACATTTTTCTCGCGACTGTCGGCCTCGTCGGGATACACGCTGCCGGTCTGCGGGTAGAGATAGGTGTAGCTGCGCAGCGCCTCGTGCACCCGCCCGCCGATCAGCTTGTGCACCGGCTTGCCGGCTTCCTTGCCGATAATGTCCCAGCAGGCCATTTCGAGCGCCGAATAGCAGCCCATCATCGTGACGTCCGGGCGCTGGGTGAAGCCGGAGCCGTAGCACAGTCGGAAGAAGGTCTCGATGTCGTGCGGATCGCGGCCGACGAGATAGCGCGTGGCAACGTCCTCGATCAGTTTCGCCGTCAGATGCGGATCGAAGGTCGCGTTGTAGGCCTCGCCATAGCCGACGACGCCACCATCGGTGACGAGCTTGACGAAGATGAAATAGCGTCCGCCCGTCTGCGGCGGCGGATTGCCGACGACCCAGGTCTTGACGTCCTTGATGTGCATGGAACCTCCCAATGGAGCGGCTTGCGAATAGCCAATAGCGAATAGGGACATGATGGCTGCGCAAGCACTCGCGAACCCGTTTCGCTACTCGCCGAAAACAATCACGTTTCTCAGCGCCTCGCCTTTCGTCACACCTTCGATGGCCTCGTTGATCCGGTCAAGCGGGTAGCGCCCCGTGATCAATTCGGCGAGTTTCAGCCCGCCATCCTGCCAGGCTTCGGTTAGTGCCGGGATGTCCTTGGAGATGATCGTCTCGCCCATCTTGGAGCCGAGGATCTTCTGGTTCCAGGCCGCCATGGTGCCGGGATCGTAATTCGCCATCACGCCGGAGGGCGGCATGCCGACAATCACGACGGTACCGTTCTTGGTGATGTAGCGCGACGCGTGGTCGAAGGCCTGCTTCGCACCGACGGTGACGAAGACGAAATCGACGCCGTGATTTTCGGTCAGCTTCATGATCGCCTCGGCGGCGTCCTCATGCGCGATGTTGATCGTGTGGGTCGCACCGAAGGTGCGCGCCGCCTCCAGCTTGGCGTCGGACACGTCGATTGCCACCACCATGCCGGCGCCTGACAGCGCCGCACCCTGGATGGCGTTGAGCCCGACGCCGCCGCAGCCGACCACCGCCGCGCGCTGGCCGGGTTTCAGGCGTGCGGTGTTCACCACCGCGCCGTAGCCGGTGATGACGCCGCAGGCGAGCAGGCTCGCCTCGTCGAACGCCATCTCGGCGGGAATCTTCACCATCTGGCTGTGATGCACGACCACGGCCTCGGCGAAGGCGCCGGTGCGCATCGCCTGCCAGACCGGTTCGCCGGAAGCGGCATGGATCGGCCCGTTCCGGTCGAGTTCGAACACCTCCTCGCACATGACCTGGCTGCCGCCGGCGCAATAGGCGCAGCGCCCGCAGGAGCGAATCAGGGTGACGACGACCCGGTCGCCCGGCGCAAAGCCCGACACGCCGGCGCCGGTGCGCTTCACGATACCCGCCGCCTCGTGGCCGAACACGGCCGGCAGGTCGCCGCCCCAGTCGCCCTCGATATAGGAGATGTCGGAATGGCAGATGGCACACGCCCTGATCTCGACCTCGACCTCGTCGGGGCCGGGATCGGCCAGATCGATCTCCTCGATGGCGAGGGGCTCGCCGAAGGCACGGCATACCGCCGCTTTCACGCGCATGGATGGAACTCCTGGACGGCAAATCCGTTTGGCATCAGAAGCTTGACGGATCGCGAGGATGAAACAAGCTGAATTCGGACTATCGGCGCCCGAGGGGCGGACTTCGCGCCGAAAAGCGTCCGGAAACGCCGCAAATGCGGCCAAAGAGGGATAGCGGGACAAGATCGTCGCAAGGTCGCAAAACCGTCGGCTGTCACGCTGCGGCTTTTGGGTGACGCCCCGGGAAAATTTCCGTGAGCCGCGTTGAATTGCCTTTTTGCCGTGTTAAACACCGCCTCTGACAGCAGGGGCAGTTGCTGAAGGAGCTTAAGATGCGCATCAACCCACGGGCAAACCGCTTCGGCGCCTGTCTTTTTGCCGCGACCATCATCGCTACGCCGCTGAGCGTCGCCCCCAATCTTGTTACCCCGGCCGCTGCCCAGTCCAACCTGCCAGGCGTGCAGGTCGGCGCGCAAAAGCCGCGCAACATCTTCGAGGCGCTGTTTCCCGACCTGATCGAGCAGCGCCTTCGCCGCGAGCGCGCGCTCAACCCGCCGGTCGAGGTGCAGAAGGTCTCCGCGCCGAAATACTACGAATACAAGCCCGTCGCGCTGGTCAGGATCGACCTGTCACGGCTCGTGCCCGTCGCGGATGAAACCCCGCAGGCTTCTCCGGCGGCAGCAACGCTGCAGGATATCGAGGGCGGCGAGAGCGACGAGGAAGTCGCCCGTCTGATGATCGCACCGGCCGAGCCGGAAGCGCCGGCACAGGCAGCCTTCGACCGCGTCGTGAAGCGGTTCGGCAACGTCTCCGTCATGGCCGAGCCCGATATCGCCAAGGCCGTCGTCGCGTATTACGAGGACAAGGGCGAGGTGCTGTGGCTCGACGACGACCTTCAGCCCAATGCCCGTGCCCGCTCGCTGCTGCCGGTGCTCGCCGGTGCCGCCGAATGGGGTCTCGACCCGCGCGATTATCGCGTCGATCTGCCCGCGCCGGTCTCCGATGAGGCTCTGGCCGAAGAAGAGGCCGCGCGCTTTGAGGTCGAGATGACGGCCCGCGCCGTGCGCTACGGCATCGACGCCGCCACCGGCCGCGTCAATCCCAACAAGCTCAGCGGCTATCACGATCTCCCGAGCCTGAGCATCGGCGCCGGTGCCATGCTCGAAAAGATCGCGGCTGGT
Source organism: Rhizobiaceae bacterium (assembly GCA_041987205.1). Classification (GTDB taxonomy): domain Bacteria; phylum Pseudomonadota; class Alphaproteobacteria; order Rhizobiales; family Rhizobiaceae; genus BOKV01. The sequence goes on from JBHIWX010000020.1 coordinate 11,094, forward strand.
TCGCTGCCGGCTCCGCTGCTTCTGTCGCAGCATCCCGACAACGCGCCCTTCATGGCGCTCAAGGCGGAACTCGCCGCGCTGAAGAAGCAGGAAGCCGACGAGGACATCATTGTTATTCCGTCCGACACGCTGATCAAGCCGGGCGAGACGCATGCCGAGGTGCCGAACGTCGTTAGGGCGATCGGCAAGAAGGGCACGGCCGAGCTGCGCGAAAAGTTTGCCGACCTGCTGGCAGGTCCCGCGCCGGAAAGCTTCACGCCCGAGGTCGTCGACCTCGTAAAGGCGTTCCAGGACGAACAGGGCCTGGGCGTCGACGGTGTGGTCGGCCGCAACACCATCTCGCGCCTGACCGAGGTCTCGGTCGCCGAGAAGCGTGAACGCGTCGAACTCGCCATGGAGCGTCTGCGCTGGCATCCGCACACGCTGGGCGAGACGCGTGTCGTCATCAACCAGCCGGCCTTCCGCGCGGTCTTCCAGCGTGACGGCGTGGTCAAGCAGGACATGCGTGTCGTCGTCGGCAAGCCGTCCAACCAGACCAGCTTCTTCTACGACACGATCGAGACCGTGGAATACAATCCCTACTGGGGCATTCCGCGTTCGATCCTGGTCAACGAATACCTGCCGAAGCTGCGCGCCAACCCGGCCTATCTCGACGAGAGCGGCTATATCGTGACCGATGCCAAGGGACGCCGCATTCCGTCGGCCTCCATCGACTGGTACCGCGTCGGCTCCGACATCCCGTTCGATGTGCGCCAACTGCCGGGCGAGGCCAATGCGCTGGGCGAACTGAAGATCCTGTTCCCCAACAAGCACGCCATCTACATGCACGACACGCCGTCCAAATCGCTGTTCAACCGCGAGGTGCGCGCGTTCAGCCATGGCTGCGTGCGCTTGCAGAAGCCGCGTGAAATGGCAGCCGCCGTGCTGGGTTCGACCGTTGAGCACGTTCGGGAACGTCTCGGCCAGGGCCACAATTCGGAAGAGGTCGGCGGCAAGATCCCCGTCTACGTCGGCTACTTTACCGCATGGCCCGACGCGGACGGCAAGGTTGGCTACTACGCCGACATCTACAAGCGCGACGAGCGGCTGCAGAAGGCGCTTTCAGCTACCGAGAGCGTTCGCACGCCGACGAGCTGATCGCGACGTTTTCGCGGTTTCTGAGCATTTTCAGGGCGGGTTTCCGGCGGATAACCGGGAGCCCGCCCTAAACTTGCCTCAATTTTTCAACTGTTCCTTAAGTCCTGCGAAACCATGATTGCCGCCAAGCCTTGCCGGCGGGAATTCGGGTTGGGTCGGGTTTTTTTCCGTTCGCCGGTCGGCTTCAGGAGGGACATGTGTATCGAGTAGTTCTCGCCCTGTCGGCCTTTGTTGCCGCGATCTGGGCAAGTCCGCCAGCCCATGCGGTGGAAGCCTATGTCTTCCGCGGCGCGGGTGATTTTTCCTTTATCGCCGATGGTCTCAATTTCTCGACCGGCATGGATCGCCTTGGTCGCGAACTGGACGATTCCGGTGTGCGCGCCAAGGTGTATCGCTGGGAAGCCGGCGAGATCGCCTATCGCGAGATCATGCGCCGCCGGCCTGAATCGGTAGCGCTGATGGGCCATTCCATGGGTGCGTTGACCTCGCTGGCGCTCGCCAAACGGCTTCAGGGCTCCGGCGTTCGCGTGGCCTATCTCGGCCTGATCGACATTCCCGGACCCGGCTCCATCGTGCCCGGCAATGTCGAATGGGCCGAGAATTTCTACCACGCCTTTCCGGTCTTCGGTCAGCTCACCAAGGGGCGCGGCCACAAGGGCATCGTCACCAACCGCTACGTGCTCGGCCAGGTCCACATCACCATGGACAAGGCGAAGCTCGTCCATCACGCGATGATTTCGGCGATCTGGCAGGCCGATGCCAGGGAACAGGCACCGAACCTGCGCGCCTATGCCGCCGACCGGCCGCGCGACCCGACCATGGAAAAGGTCGAGAAGGTGCTGGCGAACGGGCAGGGCACCACCGACCCTGTCGCCACGGCTTCCATCGACTGATTGCCTTCGACGTGAATTCCGGAGAGGCCGGCGTGCGTAAAAGCGGCCGGCCTTTTCCGTTTGATTTCGATCATCGCCAGCTTAACGCGGAGGCTGTATCCGACTAACCTGTCCATCGGTTGGGAGGAGACGATGACCGAAGCAGGCGAAATCCGTCCGCACGCGCCGCAGATCAACGCGATCGGCATGGGCGATGTGACCGGCGCGTTGAAACAGGGGATCGCGGATTTCATCCGCGCACCGCAATACGGGCTGTTCTTCGGTGGCATCTATGCCGTGGGCGGCCTGCTTGTCCTCTATTTCCTCTACCGGCTGGAAATGCCCTGGCTGATTCTGCCGATCGCCATCGGCTTCCCGCTGATCGGTCCCTTCGTTGCCGTCGGGTTGTACGAGACCAGTCGGCGGCTCGAAGCGGGCGAGAAACTGTCCTGGCCGGCCATTCTGGGCCACGTCTTCCGCCAGCGCGAACGCGAACTGTCCTGGATGGCCTTCGTCGTCCTGTTCGTGTTCTGGATCTGGCTCTACCAGGTGCGATTGCTCACCGCGATCTTTCTGGGCTTCAAATCGATGTCGACCATCGAGTCTTTCCTCAACGTGGTGACGTCGAGCACGGAGGGCATCGCCTATCTCGCCGTCGGCACACTGGTGGGTGGCTTTCTGGCGCTTGTCCTTTTCTCGACCACCGTGATCTCGACCCCGTTGCTGATGGAGCGCGAACTGGATTTCGTCACCGCCATCATCACCAGCGTGAAGACGGTGATGGAAAACCCCGTACCGATGATCACCTTCGGTTTCCTGGTCGCCGTGCTCGCGATCCTCGCCCTGCTGCCGGCCTTTCTCGGGCTCCTCGTGGTCCTGCCGGTGCTTGGCCATGCGACCTGGCATCTCTACCGCAGGGCGATTGCCTGACTGACCTAAAGGTAAAAAAAAGACGCCGGCCTTCGTTATCCTGTTGCCGAATCACGGTAATATCCTGCTGAAGCGTAATTCGGGGGCGCGGCAGCCTCAGCGTGATCGTGCGGGATCAGGAGGTTATCATGTCGGAGGCGGCGTCCAAGGAACCGTCGATGGAAGACATTCTGGCGTCGATCCGCCGGATTGTCTCCCAGGACGACTCGCCCGACGATAGCGCTCCAGCTCCCGAGCTGCGCGCCGCTGCGCCAGCACGTGCGCCTACCCCGTCTCCCAGCCGCGCCCCGTCACCGTCACCATCAACGTCAATGTCGGCCATGCCATCGCAGCGTTCGGCCGGCAGCGCCTACGGGGCACCCTCCCGCGAACGGCCGTCACCCGCGCCGGCAAGACCGTCTTCGCCGCCATCCTTCACGTCGCGACCTGCCGCCGAAACCAGCTCGTTTGCGCGCTTTGCCCGCGAAGTAGCCGAGGAAATGCGTTCGGCGCCGCCTGCGCCGCAGCCATCCTATCGCCGCGAGGAGCCTCCGCGCGCCGCGTTCGGCGGAAGCGCGGCCGCCGCCACGGCCCGATCCATGCCGAGCCCGTCGACGCAATCCTACGTGCCGCCCGCGCCGACACCTTCCGCAAGGCCTGATCGCCGCGCCGAGGACAGGCCACCCCCATCCCCGTCCCCTGCCGCAACACCTCGTCCGCAGGCGCCGCGCGCATCGATGCCGGCGACGAATCCCTCCGCCGGTCAACGGCCTGTCGACCACAAGCCTTCCGCACCCGTATCGTCCGATCCGGCACCCGCCGCGTCTCGGGCACCCGCGCAAACCGCGTCGGCATCCGCCGCACCGGCTGCTTCGCCGGCGAGCGAAAGGGAAGTCGAGGCCTTTCGTGGCGCGTTGACCTCGCCCGGTCCCGAACGGGCCGTGCGCTCCTCGCTCGACCGGCTCAAGCGCGGGGTGAATGACGATCTCGACGCCAAGGTCGAGGCCGTGCTGCGTCCGATGCTGCGTGAATGGCTCGACGACAATCTGCCGAAACTGGTCGAGCGCCTCGTGCGCGACGAGATCGAGCGTCTCGCCGGCAAGAGTTGACCGCGCGCAGTCCTGGCGCCGCGCCAATTTCACATCCTCGACATCATCCAGCCCTTCGCATTCGCCGCGTCTGGCGCTTCGCCGAGGCCGCCTTCCAAGATCAGCATGTCGAGCAGGCCGATTGCCCTTGCTTTGCCGTATCCTGCCTGTAGCACTAACGAGGTGGTGCGACACGCCGACAGCGTCGCGCACGCTGGTTGACTTGTCCCCTTGCATTCGGTTTACACCGTTGCGAACCGGGCGGTTCCCGCCGAATTGAGGGCCTGTGCGCCCATGGATGACATCATGCTCGACAAGACCTACGACGCCGCGGCCATCGAACCGCGCATTGCCGCGAAATGGAAGCAGGACGACGCCTTTGCCGCCGGCAAGGGTGCCGAACCCGGCGCGGAGACCTTCACCATCGTCATCCCGCCACCGAACGTCACCGGCTCGCTGCATATGGGCCACGCGCTCAACAATACGCTGCAGGACGTTCTCGTCCGCTTCGAGCGCATGCGCGGCAAGGACGTGCTGTGGCAACCCGGTCTCGACCATGCCGGCATCGCCACCCAGATGGTTGTCGAGCGCCAGCTCGCGGAGCGCCAGGAGCCCAATCGCCACGCCATGGGCCGCGAGAAATTCGTCGACCGCGTCTGGCAGTGGAAGGACGAATCCGGCGGCATCATCGTCAACCAGCTCGAAAGGCTGGGCGCGTCCTGCGACTGGGGCAGGGAGCGCTTCACCATGGACGAGGGCCTGTCGCAGGCCGTCCTGGAGGTCTTCGTCGCGCTCTACCGCGAAGGTCTGATCTACAAGGACAAGCGCCTCGTCAACTGGGACCCGAAACTGCTCACCGCCATCTCCGATCTCGAGGTCGAGCAGATCGAGACGAAGGGCAATCTGTGGCACTTCCGCTATCCGCTGGCCGACGGCGCCACCTACGATCATCCATGGTTCGAGGAGCCGGACGGCACGAAGCGCGACTGGAAACCGTCCGACGGCACGCCCTCCGGCCATGACAAGCGCGACTATATCGTTGTCGCCACGACCCGGCCCGAGACCATGCTGGGCGACACCGGCGTCGCAGTTCATCCCGACGATCCGCGCTACAAGGATCTTGTTGGCAAGCACGCCATCCTGCCGATCGTCGGTCGGCGCATTCCGATCGTTGCCGACCATTATCCCGATCCCGAGGCCGGCACTGGCGCGGTGAAGATGACGCCGGCGCACGATTTCAACGATTTCGAGGTCGGCAAACGGTGCGACCTGCCGGCCATCAATATCTTGACGACGGAAGCGACCATCGACATCGTCGACAATGAGGATTTTCTCACGGGTGTCGACAAGACGCCGGAGCGCGAGAAGGCCTGGCGCGAACTGCACGGCCTCGACCGCTTCGCCGCGCGCGATCGCGTCGTCGCCATGATGGAAGAGGGCGGTTTCCTCGATCATATCGAGCCGCACACCCACATGGTTCCCCATGGCGACCGTGGCGGCGTGCCGATCGAACCCTTCCTGACCGACCAGTGGTATGTCGACGCCAGGACGCTGGCCAAGCCGGCGATCGCTGCCGTCCGCGAAGGGCGCACGCAATTCGTCCCGAAGAATTGGGAAAAGACCTATTTCGACTGGATGGAGAACATCCAGCCCTGGTGCGTCTCGCGGCAATTGTGGTGGGGCCACCAAATCCCGGCCTGGTACGGACCGGACGGCACGGTCTTCGTTGCCAAGACCGAGGAAGAAGCGCTGGAAGACGCCATCCAGCACTACATCGCCATCGAAGGCCCGTGGAAGGCCTGGGTCGAGGACAAGCTGGAGAACTTCAAGCCCGGCGAAATCCTCGAACGTGACCCGGACGTGCTCGACACCTGGTTCTCGTCGGCGCTATGGCCGTTCTCGACGCTGGGCTGGCCCGAGCAGACGCCGGAACTGGCGCGCTACTACCCGACATCCGTTCTCGTCACCGGTTTCGACATCATCTTCTTCTGGGTCGCCCGCATGATGATGATGGGCCTTCATTTCATGAAGGACGGCCACGGCAAGCCGGTCGAACCCTTCGATACCGTCTATGTCCACGCGCTGGTCCGCGACAAGCACGGCGCCAAGATGTCGAAGTCGAAGGGCAATGTCGTTGACCCGCTAGAACTGATCGACGAATACGGCGCCGACGCGCTGCGCTTTACCCTGTCGATCCTGGCCGCGCAGGGCAGGGACATCAAGCTCGACCCGGCACGTGTCGCCGGCTACCGCAATTTCGGCACCAAGCTGTGGAACGCGTCGCGCTTCGCCATGATGAACGGCGTGGCGCCGAACCCGGATTTCGATCCCTCCGACGCGCATCTGACGATCAACCGCTGGGTGCTGACGCAGCTCTCGCGCACCGTTGCCGAGGTCACCGAAGCGCTGGAGAAATACCGCTTCAACGAAGCCGCCGGTGCGCTCTATCGCTTCGTCTGGCATGATTTCTGCGACTGGTATCTGGAACTCCTCAAGCCCGTCTTCTCCGGCGGCGACGAGAAGGCCAAGACCGAGGCGCAGGCCTGTGCCGCCCATGTGCTGGGCGAGATCTGCAAGCTGCTTCACCCGTTCATGCCCTTCCTGACGGAGGAATTGTGGGAGCGCACCGGCAACGGCGCGCGCGACGGCCTGATCTGCCACGCAAATTGGCCGGAACCCGATCTCGACGATGGCAAGGCCGCCGCCGAGATCAACTGGCTGGTAACGCTCGTCTCCGAGATCCGCTCGGTGCGTGCCGAGATGAACGTCAAGCCGTCCGACATCGTGCCGCTGGTCATGGTCGGCGCCGACGAGACGACGCGCATGCGCCTCGGCCTGCACACGCCGGCGATCCGCACGCTCGCCCGCGTCGATCCGGTCGAAATGGCGGCAACGGCGCCAGAAATGTCGGCCCAGATCGTCATCGGCGAGGCCACGGCCTGCCTGCCGCTCGAGGGCATCATCGATATCGACGCCGAACGCGCCCGCCTCGCCAAGGAGGTCAAGCGCCTGGAAGGCGAGATCAAGCGGCTGGAAGGCAGGCTCGGCAATGAGCGGTTCGTCGCCAACGCGCCCGAGGAAGTGGTCGCCGAAGAGCGTGAGAAGCTCGCCGGCTACCAGGACCAGCTCGAGCGCACGAAGCTTGCTGCCGGGCGCATCTCCGCCGGGTAGGACTGCCCGGCGGACTTTTCGATTTCAGGGGCTTTTGACGCGATTGGAGACAAGATCGTGAGACCTTTTGTTCGTGCCGTTACCCTTTCCTGCCTGCTGGCCTTCCCTGCGGTGCTTCCCGCGCATGGCGAAGATATGAGCGTGGCGCTCGATGGCGTCTGCCAGAAGATGCGCGGCTGCGCGCTGGCGCAGATGGAAGGCGCCGAAGGCATGTCGAAGCAGATGAAGGCGATGATCGAGACACAGCTCGACGCCATGTGCGATGGCATCAAGGCGCAGTACAACGGCTTCGCCGCTAGCGTGCATCCGCTCTACAAGCCGGCCACGGCCTGCCTCGTCTCCATGGAGGCGCTGACCTGCGAGCAGCTCAGCGAAGGCGACGAGAACCCGACGCCCGAATGCGCCGATCTGAGGGAAAAGGCCGAAGCCTACGAATAGGGTAGTCCAAGCGCCGGAATGCGCGCCTCCGGAACCGGCGGCGCGCGTTTCGATGCGATGGTTGCGCGATCAGTCCTGCTGGCGCCGCAGATCGGGATGCAGGCTCTTGCCCAGAATGTGCTCGTCCGTGCCGATCACATGGCCGGCGTGGCCGACCAGCAGCGGATCGGGCGCATGGGCCACCCGCAAATCGCGGTCCGGGTAGGGGAGCGATCCCAGGAAGTGCAGCATGCAATTGAGCCGGGCCCGCTTCTTGTCGTCCGACTTGATCACCGTCCAGGGCGCATCGGCCGTGTCGGTGTAGAAGAACATCGCTTCCTTGGCTTCCGTGTAGTCGTCCCACTTGTCGAGCGAGGCCCGGTCGATCGGTGACAGCTTCCACTGCTTCAGCGGATCGGTCTGGCGTGCCTTGAAGCGGCGGCGCTGCTCGGCCTGGCTGACCGAGAACCAGTATTTGAACAGCCTGATGCCCGAGCGCGTCAGCATGCGCTCCAGTTCGGGCGTCTCGCGCATGAATTCCAGATAGTCGTTGGGCTTGCAGAAACCCATCACCCGCTCGACGCCGGCCCGGTTGTACCATGAGCGGTCGAACATCACGATCTCTCCGGCCGCCGGCAGATGTTCGAGATAGCGCTGGAAATACCATTGCGTCTGTTCGCGCTCGGTCGGCTTGGACAGCGCGATCACCCGTGCGGTGCGTGGGTTCATGTGCTCCATGAAGCGCTTGATCGTGCCGCCCTTGCCGGCAGCGTCGCGGCCCTCGAACAGGATCACGATCCGTTGCCCGGTTTCCTCGACCCAGCGCTGCACCTTCAGGAGTTCGACCTGCAATTTCGCCTTGTGCGTCTCATAGGCCGGCCGACGAATGCGCGTCTTGTAGGGATAGATCGATTGCTCGAACGTGGTGACACGCGTTACCGGCGTGCCTGCCCGTACGACAGGCTCAGTGGCGCCATTCCCCGCGTCAGGGGCATCTACTGCAATGCCCTGCAACGCCTCACCGTTATCGTGCCCGCCCTGATCGTGTCCGTTTTTCCGGATTTCCTGTGCCAAGATACCATCCCCTCTTTGCCCGTCACGCCCCACACGCGAGGATTGTGTGACAGAGGGAACAGAGCACCTTGATCCCGATCAATTCGGGAGACGCGCAACCCGCGCGTGTCGGTGGAAAGGCGGCAATCGGCCGTATCTCAGGCGCTAAAGCTTCCTGATCACGATGACCCAGCCGGTCAGCCCGGTGCCGCGGATATGGTCGCCATGCTCTTCAGAAACGCGCTCGATGGCGCCGGCCTCGGCCAGCGCATCGAGTTTGGTGCTCAACGTGCCTTCACTGTGGAAATGGTTGTTCAGGCCGATGACGATCGGCGCGCCGGGAGCCGCGATCCGCAGCAATTCGTCGAGTGCGTCGGGCATGATGTGGCTGAAGGAGAACACGCCCACGGCGGTGATCGCGCCGTATTCGCCATCCTTTGCATCGAGTGGTGGCGCGTTCAGGTCGGCACGAAAGAGTTTGGAATAGACGCCTGTCTTGAAAGCTTTTTCCAGCATGCCGGTTGAGAAGTCGCAACCGTCGACATGGGCATAGCCGGCCTCTTCCAGCGCAATGCCCGAAAGCCCGGTGCCGCAGCCGACATCGAGGACGCGCGCATCCCGGTCGTCCAGATGTTGCGCCAGCGCCTGCGCGCAGCGCCTCGGCTGCTGGTATTCGTTTTCGGCGAGTTCCTCGTCATAGACCGCCGCCCAGCGATCGTAGAAATCTCGCGTTTCCTGCGCGTTGCGATCCTCGTAGGCACTGTCCAGGAACCGTTGCTTGGTCATGGCCTGTCTCCTCGTGTCACCAATCTTCCACCAAATCGTGACGGAAATGCAACACTTCCCCTTGGAGTTGTTGGGTATAAGGCCCTGCTGTCCGCGGTGGCAAGGGCTGCCCATTTTCAGCCACAAAACCGGACCACCTGAACCTTCGCCCGTTCTAAGGCTACCTGTATCTGGTGCCGGGCGCGGCAGTTCGGGTTCGGACACGAGCAACCAAGACCCATGGGCCCAATTGGCCATGGTGAGGGAAGGGCCGGGGGCTTCCGGCAAGGTTCCGCCATCAGGCGGGACGGCTTTCCTGGAAGGTTGCAACGGCCAATAGGGACTGCGCCCGGGGGAATTGAGTATGGACGCCAAGGTCGACAAACCGGTCTTCGACAAGTCGAAGCTTCCCAGCCGTCATACGACGGTCGGGCCGGCGCGCGCGCCGCATCGTTCCTACCTTTACGCGATGGGCCTCTCGCAGGAGGAGATCGCGCAGCCGCTGGTCGGTGTGGCGTCATGCTGGAACGAGGCGGCACCCTGCAACATTTCGCTGATGCGCCAGGCCCAGGTGGTCAAGAAGGGCGTCGCGGCCGGACATGGCACGCCGCGCGAATTCTGCACCATCACCGTCACCGACGGCATCGCCATGGGCCATCAGGGCATGAAGGCCTCGCTGGTCTCGCGCGACGTCATCGCCGATTCCGTCGAACTGACCATGCGTGGCCATTGCTATGACGCGATCGTCGGCCTGGCCGGCTGCGACAAGTCGCTGCCCGGCATGATGATGGCGATGATCCGCCTCAACGTTCCTTCGATCTTCATCTATGGCGGCTCGATCCTGCCCGGCACCTGGCGCGGCAGACAGATCACCGTGCAGGACATGTTCGAGGCTGTCGGCCAGCACTCCGTCGGCGCGATGAGCGACGAGGAACTGACCGAGATCGAACAGGCCGCCTGTCCGTCCGCCGGCTCCTGCGGCGCCCAATTCACAGCCAACACCATGGCGACCGTCGCCGAGGCCATCGGCCTCGCGCTGCCCTATTCCTGCGGCGCACCGGCGCCCTACGAGATTCGCGACCGCTTCTGCTACGCCGCCGGCGAAAAGGTGATGGACCTGATCGCCGAACAGATCCGCCCGCGCGACATCGTTACCCGCAAATCGCTGGAAAACGCCGCTGCCGTCGTCGCTGCCTCGGGCGGCTCGACCAATGGCGCGCTGCACCTGCCGGCGATGGCGCACGAGGCGGGAATCGAGTTCGACCTGTTCGACGTTGCCGAAATCTTCAGGAAAACGCCGTATATCGCCGACCTGAAACCTGGCGGCAAATATGTCGCCAAGGACATGTTCGAAGCCGGCGGCATCCCCCTCCTGATGAAGACCCTGCTCGACCACGGCTACCTCCATGGCGACTGCATGACGGTCACCGGCCGTACTTTGGCCGAAAACATGGAGAAGATTGCGTGGAACGACGCGCAGGACGTGGTCTATCCGGCCGACAGGCCGATCACGGTGACCGGTGGCGTCGTCGGGCTGAAGGGCAACCTCGCGCCCGAAGGAGCGATCGTAAAGGTCGCCGGCATGAAGAACCAGAAATTCACCGGCCCCGCACGCTGCTTCGATTCCGAGGAAGAATGCTTCGCGGCCGTGACCGGCCGAACCTACAAGGAAGGTGAGGTTCTGGTCATCCGCTACGAGGGACCGAAGGGTGGCCCCGGCATGCGAGAGATGCTGGCAACGACTGCCGCGCTCTACGGCCAGGGCATGGGCGACAAGGTCGCGCTGATCACCGACGGGCGCTTTTCGGGCGCCACGCGCGGGTTCTGCATCGGCCATGTCGGACCGGAGGCCGCCGTTGGCGGGCCGATCGGGCTGTTGAAGGATGGCGACATCATCGCCATCGACGCGGTTGAGGGAACGCTGGAAGTCCAGCTTTCCGACGAAGAACTGGTAGCGCGCCGCAAGGACTGGAAGCCGCGAGAGACGGACTACCAGTCGGGCGCGATCTGGAAATATGCCCAGACGGTGGGCAGCGCCCGTTACGGCGCCGTCACCCATCCGGGCGGGAAGGAAGAAACGCACTGTTATGCGGATATCTAGGCAGTTAGCGGCAGTTCTTGTTTGTACCGGCCTTCTGGCGCCGCTTTCGGTGGCGCCGGTCATGGTCGCGCCGGCGCACGCCTTCGATCCGGCCAAGGTTTTCGAAGGTGAAAAGCTCAGCCTGAGAAAGGTGTTCTCCTTCTTCAAGTCCGCCCGCAGGGAAGGCAATGAGGAAGAGGCTGTCGGTGCGTTGCGTTATGCCGCCGAGCAGGGCAGCCATGCCGCGCAGTGGAAGCTCGGCCGCATGTATCAGACCGGCGACGGCGTGGAGAAGAATCCCAAGGCCGCCTTCGAATTCTACAAGCAGGTCGCCGACAGCTATGCCGATGCGCGCCCGGGAACGCCGGACTGGCAGTTCACCGCCAACGCCATGGTGGCGCTCGGCCGCTATTACCGCGACGGCGTGCCGGAAGCAGGCATTCGCGCCAATCCGGCCGAAGCGCAGGTGATGTTCACCACGGCGGCGACCTATTTCGACCATCCCGACGGCCAGTTCGAACTCGCCCGCATGTATCTGGAAGGCGACAACCAGCGCATGGAAGTGCTGCAGGCCGCCCGCATGCTCAAATCGGCGACGGATGCCGGCCATGTCGGCGCCGAGGCGCTGCTCGGGCATCTGATCTATGAAGGCGAGTTCCTGCGCCGCGATCCGGTGCGTGGTCTCAGGATGATGATGAACGCCCAGCGCCGAGCCACGGGCCCCGACCGCAAATGGATCGACGGCCTTCAGGAAGAGGCCTTTGCGCTTGCCAGCGAGGACGAACGCCGCGCCGCCATCGCCTCCACACAGGTCCAGCAGGCCGGGCAATAGTCCCGGCCGTTTCACCTGTCGCGCGCCTGCCTGTCATGTGCCGGTTAATTTGATGCCCGTCTATTTGGTGCGGGCCTATTTGGTGCCGGCCTATTTGGTGACAGAACCGCGCCCCAGAGTCTCGGGGTCGATGCAGGTCGCGTAACACCATTCGGTGTCCTCCACCCCCAGCTTGTCGCACAGCCGGTGCGAGGAAAGATTGCCCTCGCGAACCCCGGTGATGAAACCGCGCGCGCCTTTTTCCTCCCACATGTGCTTGATCGCCATCGCGCCGAGCACAAGGGCGAGGCCCTGGCCGCGCCGGTCTTCCCGCGTTGCCAGCATGCCCCAGAAGACGTCGCCGCCATGGGCCGAATCCGGATGCATGGTCAGGATGGATGCGCCGTTTGCGACCGGCTCGCCATTGGAATCGAGCGCCACGTAATCGATGCCCGGTCGGCGCAGGCCGCGCATGGTGGCGCCGGAAACGGGCAGCACGCCACAATCGAAGCTGAGCTGTGCGATCTGCCGGATCAGGCCCGTCGGCGTGTCGCGGTCCAGCCTCGCAATGGTGATGTCCGGGGGAAGCTTCACCGTCTCCAGCAGTTTGAGGCTCGCCCGGTAGGTGTTCTCGCCGCCCCGGTAATGCTCGTGGCGGTCGGTCCCGAAGCCTGCCGCGCGGAACCCCTCGTAAAGCGCGTCCGTGTCGCGCTTGGGGTAGTAGTAGGAAACACCCGCGCCCTGCAGCCGCGCAAGCGTCATCAGCAATTCGGCGGTTTCCTCGCCGGGATCGCTGACGGCCACCACGCGCCCGTAATAGGCGAAGCGCGGATCGTTTTTCAAAAGGGTGTAGAGATTGGCACTTCGTTTCGCGAGCTGGACTTGCCGGTCGTCGCCGAAGAATTCATCGTCAAAATCGTTCAAAGCAGGCCGGACCCCGAGGTGCTGAACGACAGGCCGGCCGTGCCGTCGGGAACGGAGAGCGACGCGCTGGGACAGGGCTGACCGAGCATTTTCCAGCTCGTATTGTTCAGGAACTTCTCGCAGCGCGCCAGTGTCGACCCGCTCGACGTGGCAATGCACGCCGTCTGGCCCTCGGGCGTTTCGCCGCCCTTGAACCGGCACGTGCAATCGGCCGCTGCCGACGATACGGAAGCCAGTAGAAGCATGCCCGATATGGCGAGAGCGCGTCGCATGACGCGTATCAGACGCCCGAATCGTCCGCCTGTCAAATGAGCGGGTACATCGGCGCGCACAGAATCCTGCGTGTCCGGCGGATCAGGCCGCGTAGTCGATCCATACCGGCACGTGGTCGGACGGCTTTTCCCATTCGCGGGTGAAGCGGTCGACCTCGGCGCTCTTCAGGCGAAGCGTCGCCTCCGGCGACATCAGGAGATGGTCGATGCGGATGCCGTTGTTCTTCTGCCAGGCGCCGCCCTGATAGTCCCAGAACGTGTAGATGTCGGGCGAATCGCTGACGGCGCGCACCGCCTCGGTCAGGCCGAGATTCTCGATCCGTCGGAAGGCCTCCCGTGTCTGCGGGAGGAACAGCGCATCGCCCTCCCAGACTTTCGGGTCGTGGCAGTCCTCGGGCTGCGGAATGACATTGTAGTCGCCGGCCAGGATGAACGGCTCCTCCAGTTCGAGCCGTTCGCGCGCCCAGGCTTCCAGCCGTGCCATCCAGGCAAGCTTGTATGGGTATTTGTCCGAATCGACGGGGTTGCCGTTCGGCAGGTAGAGCGAAACGACGCGGAGCACGCCGCCGTCGACCGAGAACACGCCCTCGATGAAGCGCGCCTGCTCGTCGGCATCGTCGCCCGGCAGGCCGCGATTGACCTCGTCGAAAGGCAGTTTCGACAAGATCGCCACACCGTTGAAGCCCTTCTGGCCGTGGGTCTCGACATTGTAGCCGAGCGCCTCGATCGCCTCGCGCGGAAAATTCTCGTCGACGCTCTTGATCTCCTGGAGGCAGGCGATGTCGGGCGCGGCGCGTTCCAGCCAACCGGTAAGGCCGTCGATGCGTGCCTTGATGCCGTTGATGTTCCAGGTGGCGATCTTCACGGAATGGCTCTCCGATTGGTCGAAAGGGATGGCTGAACTCGTAGCCGCGATAACCGGCAAGGTAAAGCCATCCACAGCCCGCCTTCGATACTGGCACGAATCATGCACCATGTGCGTCTGGTTTGGGGAAACCAGGCCATTCGGGCATCAAATTTGGGCAAAGGTGGGAATATGACTAAACAACAGGCAGCAGCCGGTAGCGGGCTGATCTACAAACTCACGGACAAGCCGGCGCCTGGGCCGGCTTTCCTTGCCGCCGCACAGCACATCCTTGCGAGCATCGTCGGCATCGTGACCCCGTCGCTGGTCATCGGCGGCGTTCTGGGACTGGGCGAGCACATTCCTTATCTGATCGCGATGTCGCTTTTCGTGTCGGGCGTGGCGACCTTCATCCAGTGCCGCACGATCGGTCCGGTAGGTTCCGGACTGCTCAGCGTGCAGGGCACCAGCTTCGCGTTCCTGGGCGCGATCCTCGCCGCCGGCTTTGCGGTCAAGGGCAGGGGCGGCACGCCGGAAGACATCCTGGCGATGATCTTCGGCCTGTGCCTTGTCGGCTGCGTCGTCGAGATCGTGCTCAGCCAGTTCATTCACAAGATGGGCAAGATTATCACGCCGACGGTGACCGGCATCGTCATCACCGTGATCGGTCTCAGCCTGGTCAAGGTCGGTTTTACCGACTTCGCCGGCGGCGCCTATGTCAAGCAGAACGTGCCGGAGGCCTTCGGCGATCCGGTCAATCTCGCGCTCGGCGCGCTGGTCGTCGTGGTCATTCTGATCATGACCTTCCAGAAGAGCCCGATGATCCGCATTTCCGCGATCATGATCGGCCTGATCGCCGGCTTCATCGTCGCAGCGATCCTCGGAAAGGTGAACTTCGCTTCATTCGGATCGCCGGACTATTTCGCGATCCCGATCCCGTTCAAATACGGCTTCAACTTCGATATCGGTCTCTTTCTTCCCGTCGCCTTCATCTACCTGATCACCGCGATCGAGACGACGGGAGACCTGACCGCGAACTCGGTCATTTCGGGTGAACCGGTGACGGGTGAAACCTATCTCAAGCGCATCAAGGGCGGCGTGATGGCCGACGGTATCAATTCGGGTATCGCTGCGATCTTCAACACCTTCCCGAACACGACCTTTAGCCAGAACAACGGTGTCATTCAGATGACCGGCGTCGCGAGCCGTCATGTCGGCATGTACATCGCCGGCATCCTGTTGATCCTCGGCTTCTTCCCGATCATCGGCGGAGTGTTCCGGTTGATTCCGAACCCGGTTCTGGGCGGTGCGACACTGGTCCTGTTCGGCTCCATCGCCGTGGCGGGCATCCGTATCCTGGCCTCCCAGGAGATCGATCGCCGCAAGATCTACATCATGGCGGTGTCGTTCGGTCTCGGGCTTGGCGTGACGCTGGTGCCCGAAGCGGTCGGCAAACTCCCGGACATCATCAAGAACGTGTTCGCGACCCCGATCACGCTGTCGGGCCTGTCCGCGATCATCCTGTCGCTGGTCATTCCCGAGTCCTTCGGCGAGCCGGTCATGGACGATGTCAGCGAAGCTGTCGATCCGGCCTGATCGGATAACTCCTGCAAACAGTGAAAAGGCCCGGAGCGATCCGGGCCTTTTTTGTCGGTTGAATGCTGGCAGGCGTCACTGCTGCTTGGTTTCGCAGGACATGCCCGGAGGGCAGGGCGCATACTGATTGTATTTGCTCTGGCCATCGTCGGCGTTCCGGCGTCGCCGTTTGCGATCCCTGTCGTGATCCTTGGAATGCCTGCGCCAGTCCTTGCGCCAATCCCGGCGCCGATCATGACGCCTGTCGTAGCGCCGATCATGGCGCCAGTCGCGACGATATTCCGGATAGGGCTGGATGATGATGGCCGGAGGCGCAGCGCGGTAGCGAGGCTGGCCATATCCCTCAAGGTAATTGCCCGAGACCCATCCTCGCAGCCGGTAGGCGACGATCTCGCACCAATTGTCGGGCGTGCAGCCTTCGACCTGAACGCTGGTCCCGCCCGGAAGTGTCGTGATGCGCGGAAATCCGGCGCCCGGGCCGGTGCGCACGTTGAGATCGGTGACGACGACGGCGGTATTCTGCGCCGCGGCTTCCGTGGGGGCGGCGAAACTTGCCGCGACGAAGGCGGCGCCGGCGAGGGTGGCCGTCAGCAGGGTGGATGCAAGCCTTTGCGTATTCATCTGTCATTCTCCCGGCGCGCCTTTTGCCCTATTCGGGTGCGCGCCCTTGTCCGGTAATCTGCGTTGTACGGCGACGGTTCTACGCGACTGCGACTGAACCGGGCATGAACGCAATGTTCAAAAGACAATTTGGTTGCCTCGAATGGCAGGCGCGCGTGGCAGGATTGTGCCGCACGCACGAATTTCGGGCGAATTCGAAATGTTCCGTCAGGAACTAAAGGCTCGTCAGACCGAGAAGCTGACGCCGCAGCCGCAGCTTGCCACCGCGTTCGGATTGCGGATCTGGAAAGACTGACCCATCAGGTCGGAGACGAAATCGACCTCGGACCCCGCCATGTATTGCAGCGACATCGAGTCGATCAGCACCGTGGCGCCATGGCCCTCGATGACGGTGTCGTCCGCCTCGCGGTCGTTTGAGACGAGGTCGTACTGGTAGGAAAAGCCCGAGCAGCCGCCGCCTTCCACCGAAATCCTCAGCGCGTCTTTCTCGGCATCGTCGGCGAGAATCTTCGCGACGCGCTTGAGCGCGGCGTCGGTCACGGTGACATGCGGCTTTTCGAGTGTTTCGGCGTCCATCGTCATACCCTCATCTTGCACCCTCGAATCTAGGCCGCGTCGCCGCCGAGTTCAAGCACCCGAAACACCGCCTTCAATAAGGCCTCGCCATGCGCTAAGCCTTGAATCGGCGAAATACGGGACATGCCTTGTTCGAGGACATCACATTCGGGCGCGAGAACCTCGCGCCCTATGCCTGCCAATGGCGGCAGAGCCGTGGCCGACTCCATCCCGAGCCGGCCAGTCCGACGCGCTCGCCCTTCCAGCGCGACCGCGACCGGATCATCCACTCCACTGCCTTCCGCAGGCTCAAGCACAAGACACAGGTCTTCATCCATCACGAGGGTGATCATTTCCGCACCCGGCTGACCCACTCCATTGAGGTCGCCCAGATCGCGCGCGCGCTCGCCCGCGCGCTGCGCGTTGACGAGGACCTGGCCGAGGCGCTGGCGCTCGCCCATGATTTCGGACACACGCCCTTCGGCCATACCGGCGAGGAAGTGCTCGACGAACTGATGCGGCCCTGGGGCGGCTTCGACCACAATGCCCAGTCGCTGCGGCTGGTCACCCGGCTGGAGCGCCGCTATGCCGAGTTCGACGGCCTCAATCTGAGCTGGGAGACGCTGGAGGGCCTCGTCAAGCACAATGGACCGGTGGTCGGTCCGGATGGGCAGGGCATTGGCGGGCCGATCCCGCTGCCGATTCTCGAATTCAATGCGCTGTTCGACCTCGATCTCGCCCGGCACTCCTCGCTCGAAGCGCAATGCGCCGCCATCGCCGACGACATCGCCTACAATGCCCATGATCTTGACGACGCGCTGCGCGCCGGCATGTTCGATCTCGACGCGCTCAAAGAACTGCCGCTGGCCGGCGAATTGCTCGCCTTGGTACGTGAACGTTATCCGGGGCTCGACGAGGTCCGCACCACGCATGAGATTGTCCGGCGCCAGATCACCGCCATGGTCGAGGACGTGCTGGCAGAAGCGATGCGTAACATCGAGGAATTGGCACCGGCCAGCGACGAGGATGTGCGTGCCGCCGGGCGCACCCTTGTCGGCTTTGCCGCGCCGATGGCGAAGGCCGAGCGCGCGATCAAGGATTTCCTCTACGCAAGGGTCTATCGCGCACCCGGCGTCATGCGCATCCGCGAGGACGCCAAGCAGGTGGTGCGCGACCTGTTCGAGGCCTATTTCTCCGGCCGCGAGCAGATGCCCGACGAATGGGGTACGGACTGGCGCAGCGCGCTGCACGAGCTGGAGGAACAGAAGCGGGCGCGGCTTGTCGCCGATTTCCTCGCCGGCATGACGGACCGCTATGCCATCACCGAGCACAAACGACTGTTTGACGCCACACCGGACTTGCGTTAGGCGACCCCGTCCCCGGCGGGATGGATTTCCTGAAAAAGACAAGGCGGCCGCAAGGCCAAGCGAATGATGAACCTGTTTGCCGAATTCGAAGAAAAGATCAGGGCGATCGTCGCCGCGCTCGACCTCCAGTCCGAGGCGCCGCTGGCGCTCGACCGCGTCGTCGTCGAACCGCCGCGCGATCCCGCCCATGGCGATCTGGCGACCAATGCCGCATTGGTGCTGGCAAAGCCGGCCCGCCTGAACCCGCGCGAACTGGCCGGCCGCATCGCCGAGGCGCTGTCCGCCGACGAAGCCGTCGAGAGCGCCGACATCGCCGGTCCCGGCTTCATCAATCTGCGCCTGTCGCGCGCCTTCTGGGCCGGCCATCTGGGCGTCATCCTCGCCGCCGGCGCCCAATACGGGCGCACGGGCATGGGCACCGGCAAGCACATCAACGTCGAATATGTCTCGGCCAATCCGACGGGCCCGATGCATGTCGGCCATTGCCGTGGCGCCGTCGTCGGCGACGCGTTGGCCAATCTGCTCGAATTCGCCGGTTTCGACGTGACCCGCGAATACGTCATCAACGATGCCGGCGTGCAGATCGACGTGCTGGCCCGCTCCGTCGAGCTGCGCTACCGCGCGGCGCTGGGCGAGACGATCGGCGAGATACCCGCCGGGCTTTACCCGGGCGACTATCTCAAGCCGGTCGGCGAGGCGCTGGTGGAGGAATTCGGCGAGAGCCTGAAGACGATGGACGAGGCCGAGCGCATGGCAATCCTGCGCGATCGCTCCGTCGCCGCCATGATGGTGCTGATCAAGCAGGATCTTGCGGCGCTAAATGTCCACCACGAGGTCTTCTTCTCCGAGCGCACACTGCACGAAAAGCAAAATGGGGTGTCCGAGATCGACCGCATGCTCGACGAAATGCGGGCGAGGGGCTTCGTCTACGAAGGGCGTCTGCCGCCGCCCAAGGGCGAACTGCCGGACGACTGGGAAGACCGCGAGCAGACCCTCTTCCGGTCGACCGAGGTCGGCGACGACATGGACCGGCCGCTGATCAAGTCGGATGGCAGCTACACCTATTTCGCCGCCGACGTAGCCTACTTCAAGAACAAGCATGATCGCGGTTTCTCGCGCATGGTCTACGTGCTGGGCGCCGACCATGGCGGCTACGTAAAGCGGCTGAAGGCCGTCGCGCGCGCCATCGCGGGCGATGAAAACGTGCTCGACGTCCTGCTGTGCCAGCTGGTCAAGCTCTATCGCGGCGGCGAACCGGTGCGCATGTCCAAGCGCTCGGGCGATTTCGTCACCCTGCGCGATGTCGTCGACGAGGTCGGCCGTGACGCCGTGCGCTTCATGATGCTCTACCGCAAGCCCGAGGCGCCGCTCGATTTCGACTTCGCCAAGGTGACCGAACAGTCGCGCGACAACCCTGTTTTCTACGTGCAATACGCCCATGCCCGCACCCAGTCGGTGTTCCGCCAGGCCGGCGAGGAGATGGCCGGACACGACCTTTCCGACACAGCCCTTGCACAGGCGGACTTGACGCTGCTCTCAGACGATGGCGAAATCGCCCTGATAGCCAAGATGGCAGAGTTCCCGCGCATGGTTGAACAGGCCGCGCGGGCCGACGAACCGCATCGGGTCGCCTTCTACCTTTACGAGCTCGCTTCTGAGCTTCACCAGCATTGGGCCAGGGGCAAGGAGAAACCGGAATTACGCTTTGTTAACCAAGATAATGCCAATCTGACCCTAGCTAGACTGGCGATGCTGAAGGGACTTTCATCGGTTCTGTCTTCTGGTCTGGCAATCGTCGGGGCCGATGCGCCCGACGAGATGCGCTAAGGCAAAAGGCGCTTTTCGGTCAAATTCCTGACCGATTCAGCGCGCAAAACGCCTCTTCGGGGAACTCGGGCGCCATGAACTGGCGCCGACCGTGTTCGGCGATGGGGCGACAGAAGCTAGAACGGGTTACTGCGTGATGACCGAACAAAACAGCCTGGCCCGCGAATACTCTTTCGACAGCCGTCAAGAGGATCCGCTGGAGGAACTGGCCCGTATCGTTTCGGGTGAGAAGAAGCCTGCGCCCAAACCCCAGATCCGGCCGGTCGAACGGCCCGTGTTCGAGCGCTCCGCGCCTGCCTATCAGGCCGAACAGGATTATGCCGAGCCCGATTACCCGGATGCGGCGCCTTCCTACGGGAATACCGAAAGCGACATGGACGGGCAGTCCATGGCGCAGGACGCTGACGATCCCGATGTCGATTTCGAAAACCAGCTGATGCACGAGCTCGATGACACTCAGGCAGGGCAGGAAGAAGCCCGGGCGGCCGAATTTTCCGAAGACACGACGGCATTCGACCAGTTCGACGCCATCGTGGACGATATCGCCGGAGCGGCGGAAGAAGAAGAGAATGACGCCTCGCTCGAGGACCAGCTCATGGTCGAGCTTGGTCTTTCGGAGCAGGATACCGGCGAGTTCCTGACCGGCTTTGAGGACGACGTCGAATTCGATGCTCCCGCGCAGGCGCCTCAAAAGGCATCTGCCCCGCAGCAGGAGCAGCCCGAAGAGGCCGATGCGGAAGATGATGTCGACCTGATGGGCGAATATTCCGCGCAAGAAGATTTCACCGAAGAGGATCTCGAACTGGCGCAGGAACTCCAGGCGGTCGCGCAGAACGCGGCGCCGCAACGTCATGGCAATCGCCAGAGCCTCAACCAGGTCAGCGATTTCAAGGACAAGTTCGAGTCCGAACTGGCAATCAGCCGGGCTGCGCAATCGCTCAGCATGCGTCCGCGCACCAATGAAGCGGATAGCGACGATGATGATCTCGCCGCCCTCGGCTTCGACCCCTCTATCTGGGATCAGCCGGCAGCGGCACCCGCGCCCAGGGCTCAGCAGCTCCAGCCTGCTGCGAAGCCAGCCGCGAAACCCGCACAGGAAGAAGCGCCCCTGAATTTCGATTCTGCCTTCGAAGCTGAAATGGCATCGATGGACGTGGCGCCCAGGGCCGAAAACACGAGGCAGCCGCCAGCGCAGCCGCCGCAGGCTCCCCGTCAGGCCCAGAGAGCTCCGGTGGAAGCGCGGGCGCAAGCCGCCGACACGCAGAGCCGGCAGGTCGTGCGCGCCGCGCCGCCCACTACGCCGCCCTCGATGTTCAACAGCGAGCGCGAAATCGACGATCATTTCGCCGCCGTCTTTGCCGAGGAGCTTGGCTTCGACGAGCCGGTACAGCCGAAGGCGCCCGCACGCGTGCCGCAGCAGGTTTCTCAGCAGGCCCCTCAACAGGCAAGAGCGCAGATTCCGTCCGGTCGTCAGTCGGTCGCGATCCCGCAGGCTCCGGTTTCGCGGGCTGCTGTTCCCGCCCAGAGGGAACTCGCCGGGCATGATTATGACGATCGCGAAGTCTATGCCGACGAATACGATCCCTCCGACGGCTATGCGCAGGATGAAGTTGCGCAGGACGCCTATGGCGACGGCTATGAGGAATACAACACCTATGAGGATGAGGGTGACTTCCAGGCATCGCGCGACGACCAGTACGAGGAGCCGCGCGGCCGTTCAGGCGCACGCGGTTTCCGCCTTGCCGGCATCGCGCTGGGTCTGGCGCTGGTGATCGGCCTCGGCGCGGTGAGCTACGGCTTCTTCCGCGGAGACAGCACGCCGGGCGAGCCGGCCATCGTCAGGGCCGATCCCGATCCCGTAAAAACCCGCCCCGAGGATCCGGGCGGCACGACGGTCGCCAATCAGGACAAGGCCGCCTACGAACGCGTTGCCGGCAAGTTCGGCGAAGAAGCCAAGCAGGAAAAGCTCGTCAGCGATGTCGAGGAGCCGGTAAATCTGGTGTCTTCCGCACCGCCGGCCGCTTCGGGTCTGACCGAACCGGGACTTTCCGGCAAGGGCGACGAACGCCTGTCGCCGGGCGAGCAGCAGGCGCTTGTCTCCCCGACCACGCTCCAGCCGCGCCGCGTGCGCACGCTGACCGTACGTCGCGACGGCACCATCATCACGCCGACTGAGCCCGCCGCGCCGGAAACGACCGACGCCGGAACCAATGCCGAAGGCGCCATTCCGCTCGATGGCGCGAGCACGACAGGCGGCATTCCCGTTCCGTCGCCGCGTCCCGAGCGTTCCGAAAGCTCGGCCGCGCCACGCCAGCCTGCTGCACAGCCCACCGCCACGGCTTCTTCCGATCAGGGTAGCCTGCCGGGCGTCAGCGTCGGCCAGAGTGTTGGTCAGAGCGTCGTCCCGGTCGTGCCCGTGCCGGGAACCGACCCGGTCACCACGCAGAGCGTCGTCGCCGTGAACGAAGCGGCCACCCCGGTGGCACTCGCGCCGACCGAACAGCCGACGCCGGCCACGCAGGCCATCGCCAGCCAGGCCGAACTGAGCGAGTGGGTCGTCCAGATTTCCTCGCAGCGTTCGCCGGAGGAAGCCCAGGCGTCGTACCAGAACCTGGTCAACCGCTTCCCGAGCCTGCTCGAAGGCCGCCCGATGGCGGTGCAGAAGGCCGACATTCCCGACAAGGGCGTGTTCTACCGGGTGCGCATCGGCGCGGAGTCGAAGGAGGACGCGGCAGGCTTCTGTCAGAATCTCCAGTCGGCCGGTGGCGCCTGCTTCGTCACCAGGTAACTAGCTCCGCTCCCGGAGCGTCGGTACTCCGTCTGTACAGCTTACGCTCGCGCCTTGCGCGAGCGTATTTTCTTCAGGACTTCCCTGCGTGGCAGCACAAGCATTCGCCAGCGAATGCGCCAGTGCGCGAACGCTCGTTCGGACGGAAGTCCGAACGAATTCCCAATGATGTGCTAAGCTTCCCGCATGGGAATCAAGGCATTCATCGCGGGCTGTTCGGGCCTGTCACTGTCGCAGGACGAGATCGCGTTCTTCCGCGAGCAGCAGCCCTGGGGCTTCATCCTCTTTGCCCGCAACATCGACCATCCCGAACAGGTCCGCGCGCTGACGCAGGGACTGCGTGACGCGGTCGGTCGGCACGCGCCGATCCTGATCGATCAGGAGGGCGGGCGTGTCCAGCGCCTGCGACCGCCGCACTGGCGCAGCTACCCGCCCGGCCGGCTGCTCGGCGACATTCATGCGCGCGACCCTGAAAAGGGCCTGCGTGCAACATGGCTGCAATCGCGCCTGATCGCCTTCGAACTCGCCGCGCTCGGCATCGATGTCGATTGCCTGCCGGTGCTCGACGTCCCGATCCCGGACGCGCACGACGTGATCGGCGACCGAGCCTATTCCTTCCACCCTTATGAAGTGTCGCTGATGGGACGCGCCGCCTGCGAGGGGCTGATGGCCGGTGGTGTCCTGCCTGTCATCAAGCATATTCCCGGCCATGGTCGCGCCTTTGCCGACAGCCACAAGGAACTGCCGGTCGTCGACACCCATCCCGCCGTGCTCGGCTGCACTGATTTCTATCCCTTCATGCAGCTTGCCGACATGCCGATGGCGATGACCGCCCATGTCGTCTATTCCGGCTTCGATCCCGATAATCCGGCCACGCTTTCGCCCAGAATGATCGGTGAGATCATGCGCGGCTGGCTCGGATTCGACGGATTGCTGATGAGCGATGATCTGTCCATGCAGGCGCTTTCTGGGGATTTCTCCCGGCGTACCGAATCTGCCTTTGCAGCCGGCTGCGATGTCGTGCTTCATTGCAATGGATCGATGGCGGAGATGGAGGCGGTCGCGGCGGCCAGCCCCATGCTCGACGGCGATGCGGCGCGCCGCGCTCGCCTGGCGCTCGAACGCCTGTCTCCTCCCGACGCAAGCGACGAAGACGCGGCTCTGGCCGAATTCGAGGCGCTGACCGCAGCCGTCATGGCGTGAGGCGGCAGGGCCGCGAAGCGGTCGCGTGACGCGAATCGGTTAGGATGAACAACCGCCGGTCGACGGGATGGCGCGATGCAATCCCTTTTTGGCCGGCATGCGAACACCACGAGCGGGACAGCGTGAACACAGGCAAGGCTGGACAGAAGGGCGAAGAGCCCGAAAACGGCGCCCCGGCGGAGGCGGCGCAGGATGCCGCCTGGGAAGCCGTGTCCGAGCGTACGCTTGGCAATGTTCCGGTTCAGGGTAGCCTGCTGGAGGGCGCCACCGAACGCGCGGTGACCGATCCGACGCTCACCGTCGATGTCGACGGGTTCGAGGGGCCGCTCGACCTGTTGCTCGAGCTGGCGCGCCGCCAGAAGGTCGATCTGGCGAAGATCTCCATTCTTGCGCTCGCCAACCAGTATCTCGAATTCATCGAGGAAGTGCGCAAGCTGCGCATCGAGGTTGCCGCCGACTATCTGGTGATGGCAGCCTGGCTCGCCTACCTCAAATCGCGCCTGCTGCTGCCAGTCGTCGACGAGGCCGGCGAGGAGCCGAGCGGCGAGGAAATGGCCGCGCTGCTCGCCTTCCGCCTGCAGCGCCTCGAGGCCATGCGCGAGGCCGGGCTGCGGCTGATCAACCGCAATCGCCTCGGTCGCGACTTCTTCCCGCGCGGCATGACCGAGCCGATGAATGTCGAGGTCCGGCCGGAATATTCAGCCGACATGTACGATCTCCTGACCGCCTATGCCTCGCTTCGTCAGCGCAATGCCGTCAGCCAGGTCACGATTGCACGGCGGCAGGTCTGGTCGCTGCAGGAAGCGCGCGACATCCTCACCCGCTTCATCGGCGGGCTGAAGGACTGGACGCCGCTCGACACCTTCCTGCTCGACTATCTGCCAGACCCGAAAATGCGCGTTACCGCACTCGCCAGTTCCTTTGCCGCGAGCCTTGAAATGGCGCGCGAGGGGCTCGTATCCATCCGTCAGGAAAAAGCGTTCGCGCCGATCTATGTCCGTGCGGGCGGCAAGTCCGCCGCGCCGCGCGCGAACGCACCGCACATCAGTCAGCAATGAGCAAAACCGGGACAGGAGCCATGGCCGAAACAGGAAACGCCCAGATTTTGCCGTTCAACCCGCAGGGCAGGGACGAGGACGCGCCCGCGCCGGAAGCGATTGCCGGCGCAGGCGAGGAGCATGCCGGCGAGACGCCCGCGCAAATGCGCCAGGAATTGCGCATGGTCGAGGCGATCCTGTTCGCCACGGCCGAGCCCGTGCCCGAAAAGGTGCTGGCCGAAAGGCTGGGCGAGAACGTCGAGATCGCCCCGCTGATGGAGGAACTGGGGAAACTCTATGCCGGGCGCGGCGTCAACCTGGTCCGGATCGGCAACAACTGGGCCTTCCGTACTGCCGACGACCTTGGCTTCCTGCTGCACAAGGAGGCGATCGAGCCGAGGCGGCTCAGCCGCGCCGCGCTCGAGGTGATGGCGACCATCGCCTATCACCAGCCCGTCACGCGCGCCGAGGTCGAGGAAATCCGCGGCGTGGCGACCTCCAAGGGCACGCTCGACGTGCTGCTGGAAACCGGCTGGGTGCGCATGCGCGGCCGCCGCCGCACGCCGGGCCGGCCGGTCACCTATGGCACGACGGATGCGTTTCTCGACCAGTTCGGTCTGGAGGAACTGAAGGACCTGCCGGGCCTCGACGAACTGAAGGGTGCCGGCCTGCTGCAGTCGCAGCTTCCGCCCGGCTTCCGCGTGCCGATGCCCGACGATGCCGCCGAACTGACCGCCGATGAGGACCCGTTTTCGCCCGACGATCTGGAGGAACTGGGCCTGCTGCCGCCGCGCGACAGCGAGGACGCCGACCGGGACGATTAAGCCTGCGCGGGGAAGGGGACTGACATTCTCCTTTTTATTGCCTAAAGACGGGCCATGAACTTCAAGGCGGATCCGTCCCCGAAACACGAAAACGCGTCCGAGCCTCAGGCCGGGCAGCGGCCCGAGGCGCAACCCGTGTTGCAGCCCGATCAGGCACCGCCGGCCGGGCAGGCCGAACGGCGCCGGCAGCGGCGCGACTGGGGCACCCGCAACACGGCGGGCGTCGCCATCGCCTCGTCCATGCTGATCGAGCGGGTAAGCCACGATTACGGCAAGGGGCCGGTGCTCGACGACGTCACGGTCGCGGTCGAACCTGGGCAGGTGCTGTGCCTGCTCGGTCCGTCGGGCTCCGGCAAGACGACCCTGCTTAGGATCGCCGCCGGCATCGACCGGCCGGTTTCCGGCACGGTCTGGATCGACGGCAAGGTCGTCGCCGGCAATGGCGTCTTCGTCCCGCCCGAAAAGCGTGGTGTCGGGCTGGTCTTTCAGGACTACGCGCTGTTTCCCCATCTGACCATCGAGCAGAATGTGCGTTTTGGCCTGACCGGCGTAGAGCGCAGCCAGGCCGGCGAACAGGCCCTCCGCATGCTGTCGCGCGTCGGCATGGAGGATTACGCGGCGAACTATCCCCATCAGCTTTCCGGCGGCGAGCAGCAGCGCGTGGCGCTCGCCCGCGCGCTCGCGCCGCGACCCGGCATCCTGCTGATGGACGAGCCGTTCTCGGGCCTCGATTCCCGCCTGCGCGATTCCGTGCGCGAGGGCACGCTCGGCCTGCTGCGCGAGACCCGCGCCACCACCATCATCGTGACCCATGATCCGGAAGAGGCGCTGCGCGTCGGCGACCGTATCGCGCTGGTGCGCGACGGCCGTCTCGTCCAGCACGGCACCGGCGAGGAACTGTTCTACAAGCCGGCCGACCTGTTCACCGCCGCCTTCTTCACCGAGCTCAACCAGTTCGCCGCGCGCGTCCGTGCCGGCACGGTCGAAACCCCGCTCGGAAAGTTCGCGGCGCCCGGCCTTGCCGACGGCACCTCGGTGACCGTGTGCGTGCGCCTGCCGGACGTCGTGGTCGAGCCGAATTCGGCCAATTCGACCAATGCAGGTGGAACGAGCAAGGGGCTTGCCGGGCGCATCGTCGCGCGCCGCTTCGTCGGCATCGCCGAGCTGCTGGAACTCTATGTCGAGGGCTATGAGGAGCCGATCCGCGCCCGCGCCCGCGCCGGAACGTTGCCCGAGGGCCTTACCGAGGTGCGTGTGCGCGTCGGCGAGGGCGCCGAGATGGTGTTTCCGGATCATGCGTGACGTGCAGGATTGACGGGGCAGACTGACATGCCCCGGGTGAAATGCCGGCATGGGCGCCCTATATGTCCGCGTAACAATAAACCGAAGTAAGGTAAGGCAATTCTTGCGGTCGGCACCTGTGCCGGTCTAAGGTGCCGCCGAAACGGGAGACGGCCGGGGAATGGCCGTCGGGCAAATCCCCAAAGGTTTAAGACCCCCAGGAGTTTGACATGGGACAGATAGGTATCTGGCAGATCGTGATCGTCGCAGTGGTCGTCGTTCTGCTGTTCGGACGCGGCAAGATTTCCGAACTGATGGGCGATGTCGCCAAAGGCATCAATTCGTTCAAGAAGGGCCTGAACGACGACGACACCAAGACCGCCAAGACCATCGACCAGAAGCCCTCCGAGACGGTTTCCCAGACCAAGGACCAGTCGACCACCGGCTGAACCCTGCTTTCGGCGCGGGTCGCGCCGTTCGCGTTCCTTCCGGCCGCGCCCTGAGCCTGCGGCCGGTTCCATTTGTGAGGCCGAGGCCCGGTGTTCGACATTGGCTGGACAGAATTGGTGGTGGTTGCCTGCGTGGCGATCCTTGTGGTTGGCCCCAAGGACCTTCCCGGCATGCTGCGCACCTTCGGCAAGACCGTTGGCAGTCTGCGGCGCATGGCCGGCGATTTCCAGCGCCAGTTCAACGATGCGCTGAAGGACGCCGAGCAGAGCGCCGGACTGGATGAGGTCAAGAAGGCGACGTCCTTCAAGCCGCTTGAAGACGCCCGCAAATCCGCCGAATCCTTCCAGAATTCGGTGAAGAAATCCGTCGGCGAACTGGAAAACGACCTCAACCCAACGAGCGACCCTGCGCCCGCCGAATCCGCCGAGGCGGTAGCGATGCCGCCGGCCAAGACCGGTCCGGTGAAGAAGACCCAATCCAGCCAGACGTCGACCAAGCAGACTTCAGCGAAGCAATCTGCGTCGAAGCCGGCCGCAGCGAAGAAGCCGGCTGCAAAGGCACCGGCGAAAGCTGCACCCAAGGCTGCTGCCAGGCCCGCGCCCAAAGCTGCGTCGAAGCCTGCTGCGAAGCCCGCCGCCAAACCCGCTGCGAAAAAGACGGTGACGACGAAGGCGGCCGAGAAGAAGACCGGCGGCCCGAAAGCCGGCGCGAAGGGGTGAGGCGATGAGCAAGGACGATATCGACGCATCGAGCGCGCCGCTCATCGAACATCTGATCGAACTGCGCCAGCGTCTGTTCTACGCGGTGCTCGCCGTCTTCGTCTTCTTCATCGGAAGCTTCATCTTCGCCGACCAGATCTTCAACCTGCTGGTCGTGCCCTATGAGCGCGCCGCCGGCGAGAACGCCAATCTGCGCCTGATCTTCACCGCGCCGCAGGAATATTTCTTCGTCCAGATCAAGATCGCCTTTTTCGGCGCGCTGTTCATCGCCTTCCCGGTGATCGCGACGCAGGTTTACCGTTTCGTGGCGCCGGGGCTCTACCGCAACGAGCGCCAGGCCTTCCTGCCGTTCCTGATCGCCACGCCGATCCTGTTCTTCCTCGGCGCCTGCCTGGTCTATTTCCTGATCATGCCGCTGGCGATGAACTTCTTCCTGTCGATGCAGCAGACGGGCGGCGAGGGCAAGGCGGCGATCGAATTGCTGCCGCGCGTTAGCGAATATCTTGGCCTGATCATGACGCTGATCTTCGCGTTCGGCATCATGTTCCAGCTTCCGGTGATCATCACCCTGCTGTCCAAGGCCGATCTGATCAGCGCCGCTACGCTGTCCTCGAAGCGCAAATATGCGGTCGTGCTCGCCTTCATCGCCGCCGCCGTCCTCACCCCGCCCGATCCGGTAAGCCAGATCGGCCTTGCGGTTCCGACTCTCCTCCTCTACGAAATCTCCATTCTTTCGGCCAAGCGCATCGAGAAGAAGCGCAGGGAGGCTGAAGCGGCGAGCGAGGACGAGGATAGCGAGGCGGAGACCTCGGACACCGCCGCTTCCTGACCTTTCGGCCTTACGCAGCGCTGGCAGGCTTAAACGCTCCGCAACGGAACGGTTCTTCATGTTCGACATCAAGATGATTCGCGAAAACCCCGAAGCCTTCGACGAGGGTTTGAAACGGCGCGGCGTCGAGCCGCTGGCCGCCGAACTGGTCGCGCTCGACGAGGCGCGCCGCACCCATGTCGCGAAGCTGCAGGACGCGCAGGCGCGCCGCAACGCCGCTTCGAAGGAAATCGGCAAGGCGATGGGCGCCGGCGATACGCAGACCGCCGAGAAGCTGAAGGCCGAAGTCGCCGAGCTGAAGGAATTCGTCCAGATGGGCGAGGCGAGGGAGCGCGAACTGAACGAGGCGCTGACGAAGGCGCTGGAAGTGATCCCCAACCTGCCGCTCGACGACGTGCCGGTCGGCGTCGACGAGGAAGGCAATGTCGAATATCGCCGTCATGGCGAAAAGCCCGCCTTGGACTTCGAGCCGAAGGAGCATTACGAGATCGGCGAAAAGCTCGGCGGCATGGATTTCGAGGCTGCCGCCAAGCTCTCCGGCGCGCGCTTCGTGGTGCTGCGCAAGGAGATCGCCCGGCTCGAACGCGCCATCGGGCAGTTCATGCTCGATCTGCACACCGAGAACCATGGCTACATGGAGGTCCAGCCGCCGCTGCTGGTCAACGACAGGACCATGTACGGCACCGGGCAGTTGCCGAAGTTTGCGGATGATCTGTTTCGAACTTCCAAGCAAACTGACTTAGAAGACATCAGAACTTGGCTTATAAACACTAGGCGAGAACTTAGCCAAGAGCATGGTCCGATTTCTGGGATCGATGACGAAAAATGGGCAGAAATTGTAGCTCCAAGGGTTCTTCAGAATATTTTTGCCACTGACTTGGCGAAAGATGTGCAATCGACAAATTACTGGCTAATCCCTACTGCCGAAGTCCCGCTGACCAACCTTGTATCGGGTGAAATCCTCGACGCGTCCGACCTGCCGCTGCGCATGACGGCGCTCACCCCATGCTTCCGCTCCGAGGCCGGTTCGGCCGGTCGCGACACCAAGGGCATGCTGCGCCAGCACCAGTTCAACAAGGTCGAATTGGTCTCCGTGACCGATGCCGATTCTTCGCTTGCCGAACTCGAGCGCATGCTCGGCTGCGCCGAGGAAGTGCTTAAGCGCCTCGGCCTGCATTACCGCGTCATGACGCTGTGCACGGGCGACATGGGCTTCGGTGCGAAAAAGACCTACGACATCGAGGTCTGGCTGCCGGGGCAGAACGCCTATCGCGAGATTTCGTCCTGCTCGGTGTGCGGCGATTTTCAGGCACGGCGCATGAACGCGCGCTACCGCACCGGCGAAGGCAAGGAAATCCGACACGTGCACACGCTCAACGGTTCCGGCGTCGCCGTCGGCCGCGCGCTGATCGCGGTACTCGAGAACTATCAACAGGAAGACGGCTCGGTCGTCATACCCGATGCGCTCGTTCCCTATATGAACGGGCTCGAAAAAATCGAAATGAAGGGCTGACATGCGCATTCTGCTGACCAATGACGACGGCATCCACGCCGACGGACTTGCCGTGCTGGAGCGCATCGCGCGCACCTTCACCGACGATGTCTGGGTCGTCGCGCCCGAGACCGACCAGTCCGGCTTCGCGCATTCGCTGACGCTGAGCGAGCCGCTGCGCCTGCGCAAGATCGACCAGAAGCGCTTCGCCCTGAAGGGCACGCCGACCGATTGCGTGATCATGGGCGTGCGCGAACTGATGGACAGCCCGCCCGACCTCGTCCTGTCGGGCGTGAATTCCGGCCAGAATGTCGGCGACGACATCACCTATTCCGGCACGGTGGCCGGTGCCATGGAAGGCGCGCTGCTCGGCATTCCGTCGATCGCCCTGTCGCAGGCCTACAATTTCATGGACGGGCAGCGCACGCTGCACTGGGAGACGACCGAGCGCCATGCGCCCGCGATCGTCGAGAAGCTGATCGAAAAGCCGTTCCCGCACAAGACGCTGATCAATGTGAACTTCCCCAATTGCGAGCCCGAGGCCGTCGAGGGCATCCGCATCACCTCGCAGGGCGCGTTCACCCATGGCCTGTTCATGGAAATGCGCCGCGACGGGCGCGGCTTTCCCTATTACTGGCTGCGTTTCGGCCGCGACGAGCCGGAACAGCGCGAGGGCGCCGACATCCTCGCCATCCGCGAGCACTACATCTCGGTCACCCCGCTAAAGCTCGATCTGACGCATGAAGCCTTCGCCGAAGAACTGCGCACGCTTTTCTGAGTTTGTGGGTCGTATGGAACTGACACCGCTCCCTGATCCATCCCCACAACGGGGCGGGGGACGCGCTAGCTTTTGCCGCGATGCCTCCTCCTTGTGCGGAGGCGGGCGAATTCAAGCCTTGCGCGAAACTGCAAGGCGAAGAAGAGCCGGTGGGGGTCTCATGTCTTACGGAACCTCCCGATGAAAAGCCGGCGCGAGGCGGTGGCCGGCATGCTGTTGCGGCTTAGGGCCATGGGTCTGCCGCATCGCCTGATGAAGGCGCTCGAAGCCGTGCCGCGCCAGAACTTCGTACCGGTCATGCATCTCGATGAATCCTACGATCGCGGCCAACTCCCGATCGAGTGCGGCCAGACCATGCCCGGCCCCGACCAGATTGCGCGCACGCTTCGCGAGTTTGACGTGCGCGAGAACCATCGTGTCCTGGAGATCGGTACCGGCAGCGGCTACCAGACCGGCCTGCTCGCCACGCTGGCTGCCAAGGTGGTGAGTCTCGAACGCTATCGCACTCTGGTCGACAAGGCCGGCCAGCGCCTGTCCGCGCTCGGCATCGAGAATGTCGAACTGCGCCTGGCCGATGGCCGCGAGGGTGTGCCCGGCCAGACCTTCGACCGGATCGTCGCCAATTGCGCCTATGAGGAAGCGCCGCGCTTCTTCCTTGAGCAGCTCGCCTCCGAAGGCGTGCTGATCGCGCCGATCGGGCCGGCCGGCGGCGTGCAGACCCTGCGCAGGTTCACAAAGACCGGCTCGCGCTTCGAGGTGGTCGATCTGTTCGAGGTTCGCGTCCAGCCCTTCATGGAAGGCGTGTCCAGGGCGATCTGACGTCCGGGCCGCCAATTTGGCTCGGCGAAGTGGCTGCGCGACCGTCGCTTCGGCGAAAAACACAGGCCCGCCCGGCCAAAATCTCCAATTTGAACAAAATTCGAGACATTTAACCCGACGGTAAGATTAACGGCCTTTAATGCTCGTGGAGTCCTTGAGTATCGCGAGTATGACAATGCTGGTCTTGCGTAGCCGCACACAATTTTTTCGCCACCTGGCGGCGATCGGCGCCCTTGCAGTCACCGTCGCGGGTTGCAGTTCAGATTTTACCCGTTTCAATTCGGATCTGTATGCCTCGACCGCGCAGCAGCCGGTGAGTTCGTCCAATCCCTATCCGGGTGACCTCGACACCACCACCACCTCTTCGGTCGGTACGAATGGCGGCCTTTCGGCGCCGCATCCGGTGTCGAATGTCGGAGGCGCGCCCGATCATGCGGGCTATCGTCCAGGCGCGACAACCAGCCAGTCCACCGCGATGCAGTGGTCGAACGGCAATACGGCGCCGGGCAATCCAGGCACCTACGATCCCAATTACCGGCCGCAGCAGCAGACCGTCGCGCGTGGCGATCTGCCCGCGGCGGGCACCGATTCCTTCACGACAGCCTCGGTCGCGCCAGCGCAGCAGGCCCCGCAGCAGCAGGCAACTGCGAATCCGGGCAATGGCGTGCGCGGCTGGAGTGCGACCGGCGGCACCACCGTCACGCTTAGAAGCGGCGAGACGCTCTACAATCTTTCCAAGCGCTACGGCGTGCCGGTCTCCGCGCTGATGAAGGCCAACGGCATTTCCGATCCGGGCCGCGTCCAGGCGGGCCAGCAGATCGTCGTGCCGACCTATGTCTATGGTCGCGACGTTCCGGTTTCCGCGCCGGACAACAATCCGCAGACCCGGCTTGCCAGCGCCTCGCGCGGCGAACTCTACGCGCCGGACATCGCCGCCATTCCGGTGCCCGAGCGCCGCCCGCGCCACGTTGCCTCGCGTCGTGACCGCGCGCTGCAGCAGCCCGCGCCGACCAACATGGCGTCGCGCATGAACACGGGCGGTCCCGCCGTCGACCGCGTCGTCACCAGTTCGACACAGGCGCCCAAACCCTATGTCAAGCCGCAGACGGAAGCCCGCAAGACCGAACGTGATGACCGCGTCGCCGCCACCTCGCAGCCGGCACCGGCGCGCACCGGCATCGACCAGTTCCGCTGGCCGGTTCGCGGCAAGGTCATCTCCGGCTTCGGCGAGAAGGTCGCCTCCGGCCGCAATGACGGCATCGACATCTCCGTGCCGGAAGGCACCGCCGTCAAGGCGGTCGAAAACGGCGTGGTGGTCTATTCGGGTAGCGAACTGGAAGGCTTCGGCAATCTGATCCTGATCCGCCATGCCGATGGCTGGGTCTCGGCCTATGCCCACAACAAGACCTTGCAGGCATCGCGTGGCGACGAGGTTCGCCGCGGCCAGATCATCGCCCGCTCCGGACGCACCGGCAACACCGAACTGCCGAAGCTGCATTTTGAATTGCGGCGCAACTCCGTGCCGCTCGATCCGATCAAGTATCTGGGTGGGGCTTAAGCCCAGGGGGTGATAAGAAAAGACCTTCAGTCGACTGGCCCGCTCGTCAACCGCGCGGGCCTTTTCTTTTCTCTATCTAGTTCAATGACTTGCCGAGCCGGCCCGCCAAATCCTGGATGAACTGCCAGGCGACGCGGCCCGAACGGCTGCCGCGTGTCGTGGCCCATTCCAGCGCTTCCGCACGCAGTTTTTCGGGCGCGATGTCGAGCCCGAAATGGTCGACATAGCCGTCGATCATCGCCAGATAATCGTCCTGGCTGCACTTGTGGAAGCCCAGCCACAGGCCGAACCGGTCCGAGAGCGACACCTTCTCCTCGACGGCTTCGTGCGGGTTGATCGCGGTCGAGCGCTCGTTCTCGATCATGTCGCGTGGCAGGAGATGCCGCCGGTTCGACGTGGCGTAGAAGATAACGTTTTCCGGCCTTCCCTCGATACCGCCTTCCAGCGCCGCCTTCAGCGATTTGTAGGAGGTGTCGTCGGTGTCGAAGGAAAGGTCCCGGCCGCCGAGGATCGTCAGCAGCGCCGGCAGGGAATGGATGTCCTCGCGATGGATTTCGACCAGCCTGAGCCCGTCGCCGCCGCGTCTTGCATTGACCGATTCATGCACGGCCTTGACCAGCGACGATTTGCCCATGCCGCGTGCGCCCCACAACAGCGCGTTGTTGGCGGCGTGACCGGAGGCGAAACGTTCGGTGTTCTCTTCAAGGATGTCGCGCATGCGGTCGATACCCTTGAGCAGGGGCAGGGCGACGCGATTGACCTTCGGGACGGGCTGCAGCCAATGCCCCTCGGCATGCCACACGAAGGCATCGGCCGCGTCGAAATCGGGTTCCGGGGTCTCCGGTGGCACCGCGCGCTCGATCAGTTTCGCCAGATGGTCCAGCCTGTCGCCCAGCGCCTTGCCCAGTTCCCGTATTGCCTCGTCGGACACGTCTTTCTCCATCATCCTGTCACTTTTTTGCCGGCTCGCTCTAGCATGTAGGCCGTCGGGCGAAAAGCGGCGCGGTCCGGCGACGGGTCGGTCGAAACGCCACGCCGGCAAACCGTTATGCGCGTTTGCAATTGCCGGGCGGATAGCTATATTCCGCGCCACATCGGCGCGGGCGCTCCCGAAGGCATTTCGGACGGGTCGCGACCACGGTAAACTAGTCAGAGAATTGGGAGACGCGGCGCATGTTTGTGACCCCGGCCTATGCACAGACCGCCGGCGGCGGCGGTGAAATCATGATGAGCATCCTTCCGTTCGTGCTCATCTTCGTGATCATGTATTTCCTGATCATCCGTCCGCAGCGCCAACAGGCGAAGACGCGCGAGGCCATGTTGGCCGCGATCCGCCGCAACGACACCATCGTCACGGGCGGCGGCGTTGTGGGCAAGGTCACCAAGGTGATCGACGATGCCGAACTCGAAGTCGAGATCGCGCCCGACACCAAGGTGCGCGTGATGCGTTCCATGGTCGCCGACGTCAGGGTGAAGGGCGAACCGGCCAAGCCCGCCAAGGCGGCAAAGTAAGCACCGGTACGCGCAACCAAAGGTTCTGGACAACCACACATGCTCTATTTCTCGCGCTGGAAAATCATTTCCATCCTCTTCGTCATCTTCCTGGGCTTCGCCTATGCGGCGCCCAACATCATGCCGAAGGAAACGCAGACCCTGCTGCGCGAGAGTGTGGGCAGCTGGTTCCCCAACCAGCCCATGACGCTGGGCCTCGACCTTCAGGGCGGGTCGCACATCCTGCTCGAGGTCGACCGGGAATCGCTTCAGGTCGAGAAGCTCAACACGCTGGAAGACAATATCCGGCGCATCCTTCGCGACGAGCGGATCGGCTACCGGTTTTCCAAATCCGGCGATGACGCGATCAACGTCACCATCCGCGATGCAGGCGAGGTCGCGACGGCTCGAGAGAAGCTGGAAGAGCTGACCCGTCCCGTCTCGGGCGGGCTGTTCGGCCAGGGCCAGATTCGCGAAATCGCCATGAGCGAGCCTTCGTCGAGCGTGATCCGCATGACGCTGACCGAGGAGGGCATCGAGAACTCAATCTCGCATGCCGTTTCCCAGTCGCAGGAGGTCATTCGCAGGCGTGTCGACGAACTGGGCACCACCGAGCCGCTGGTCCAGCGTCAGGGCAACAACCGCGTGCTGGTCCAGGTTCCGGGTCTTGATGATCCGCAGCGCCTGAAGGACCTGCTCGGCCAGACCGCCAAACTGTCCTTCCAGCTTGTCGAATCCGGTCAGATCTCCGGCACCTCGCCGGAGGCGATCCGCCCGCCCGCCGGCACCGTGTTCCTGGAGGAAGTGCCCGAGGGTGGTCTCGAGAACGACAGCCGGTTCGGCTATCTCGTGCAGACGCGAATTCTCGTCAGCGGCGAGGATCTGACCGACGCGCAGCCCTATTTCGACCAGCAGAACACCAATTCCTGGGTCGTCACCTTCGAACTGAACAACAAGGGCGGCACACGCTTCTGTCAGGTGACTTCGGCCAATGTCGGCCGGCCCTTCGCCATCGTGCTCGACAACCAGATCATTTCGGCACCCGTTATCCGTGACAAGATCTGCGGTGGCTCGGGCCAGATCTCGGGCAACTTCACCGCCCAGAGCGCCAACGACCTCGCGGTGCTGCTGCGCGCCGGCGCGCTGCCCGCGAAGTTGACCATCGAGGAAGAGCGTACCGTCGGACCGGGCCTCGGCGCCGATTCCATCGAGGCCGGCGAACTCGCTTCCATCGTCGGCGCGCTCGCGGTCATGATCTTCATGATCGTAGCCTACGGTTTCCTCGGCATTGTCGCCAATCTGGCGCTGGTCGCCAACATCGCGATGATCGTCGCCATCCTGTCTGTGCTGGGCGCCACCCTGACGCTGCCCGGCATCGCCGGCATCGTGCTCACCATGGGCATGGCGGTCGACTCCAACGTCCTCATCTATGAGCGCATACGCGAGGAACGCCGTCTCGGGCGAAGTCTGATCCAGTCGATCGACGCCGGCTTCCGGCACGCGCTGACCACCATCTTGGACGCGAACATCACGACTCTGATCGCGGCCGTTATCCTGTTTTTCCAGGGCTCCGGCCCCATTCAGGGCTTTGCGGTCACGCTCGCCATCGGTGTCGTCACCACGGTCTTCACCGCCTATACCTTCACCCGCCTGATGGTGGCGCTGTGGGTGCGGTTCCGCCGGCCGACCGAATTGCCGGCGCGTCTCTTCGGCATCATCCCGGAAGACACCAAGCTGCGCTTCATGCTCTATCGCCGCTTTGCTTTCCCGCTCAGCGGCGTGGCCGCGATCGCCTCGATCGTGCTGTTCTTTGCCGTCAGCCTGAACTACGGCATCGACTTCAAGGGCGGCACGCTGATCGAGGTGAAATCGAAGGCGGAAGTCGCCGATGTCTCCGACATTCGCGGCCGCCTTGGCGAACTAAATATCGGCGAGGTCCAGGTCCAGGAATACGGCTCGCCACAGGATGTACTGATCCGCGTCGAAAGCCAGAATGTCGGCGGCGAGGCCGAGCAGGAGGTAGAAGCCCGCATCCGCGGCACGCTGCAGGACGACTACGACTTTCAGAAGGTCGAGGTCGTCGGGCCGACGGTCTCCGGGGAACTGGCGCGCGACGGCCTGATCGCCGTCATCGCCTCGCTGCTCGCGATCATGGTCTATATCTGGCTGCGCTTCGAATGGCAGTTCTCGATGGGCGCCGTCATCGCGACGCTGCACGACGTTATCCTCACCATCGGCATGTTTGCGGTGTTGAGGCTGGAATTTTCACTGTCGTCGATCGCGGCGATCCTGACCATTGTCGGCTATTCGCTCAACGATACCGTCGTCGTCTATGACCGAATTCGCGAGAATTTGCGCAAATACAAGAAGATGCCGATCCCACAGCTGATCGATCTCTCGATCAACCAGATGCTGTCGCGTACCATTCTGACTTCGGTAACGACGCTGGTCGCGCTGTTCGCGCTTTATTTCCTCGGCGGCGAGGTTCTGGCGTCCTTCACCTTCGCGATGATCTTCGGCATTTTCGTCGGTACCTTCTCCTCTATCTTCGTCGCTGCGCCGGTGCTGATCCTGTTCAATCTGCGGCCGGGCCAGGTCGGCGCGAACAGCGACGAACTGGACAAGATCGACGATGCTGCCGGCGCGCAAGGCGCGCAGCTCAGTTCCGGATCGACGGAGCATGGCGGATAACGAAAACCAGGGCGACGGCGAGCGGGCGACAGGTTCGCCCGGTTTCGAATTGCGTCCTGCCCATTATCCCGGCCGCGCGCCCATCGACGCCTATGGCAATGGCGGGTTCCGGTTCGCCGACATGAGCCATCGCGGCAGCGTACTGATGCTGCCGAGCGGCATCTACGCCTGGAACCTGGCATCATCCGCCGATCTGTCGATGGAGAGCCTGTCGCGCGTGCTCGACGAGGCCGACAATGTCGAGATCCTGCTGGTCGGCACGGGACTAGAACTAAGACCCTTGCCCGAGGCATGGCGCGCGACTTTCCGGGAAGCGGCGATTTCGGCAGACTCCATGTCGACCGGCGCAGCGGTGCGCACCTACAATGTACTTTTGGCCGAGGGCAGGGCGGTCGCTGCCGCGCTCGTCGCGGTCGACTGACCGGCGATGCCCGATCCCGCCCATACCTGTTTGGAACTGCTGCGCGAGGCCGATCCCGACCGCTATCTCGCCTGTCTCTGGCTGCGCGAGGAATGGCGCGGTGCCATCGCCGCGCTCTACGCCTTCGATGTAGAGATCGCGCGCATTCCGACGCTGGTCTCCGAGCCGATGCCGGGCGAGATCCGCCTGCAATGGTGGCGCGAGATCGTTTTAGGTACGCGGGAATCAGGCGACCACCCCGTGGCCACGGCGCTGCTGGACGCCATCACGCGCCACGACCTGCCGGTTGCCGCCTTCGATACCTGTCTGGAGGCGCGCATCTTCGATCTGTATCACGATCCGATGCCCGACAGGGCGAGTTTCGAGGGCTATGCGGGCGAGACGGAATCCATGCTGCTGACCTTGGCTGCTCAATGCGCAGGCCTGTCGCGCGGCGCCGATCCCGCCGACGCCTGCGGCCATGGTGGCGTAGCGCGGACGATTGCCGCCACGTTGCGCGCCACCGCGCTGCATCGCCATCAAAAACGCTGCCATGTACCGGCAGACATGCTCGCAAATGCCGGTCTGGAAGTCGGTGCATGGCTTGGCGAAGACCCTGGTGCGCGCCATTTGGCCGTCGTGCATGCGATGGTCGATTGGGGCCATGAACATCTGGCTAAGGCGCGCGCCGCCATCGACAGGATCGACAGCGAGCACCGGGCGGTGTTCCTGCCGCTCGCCACGGTGGATGCTTGGCTGCGGGCTGCGCGCCGCGCCGGACCGGACCTGTTCGATCAGCCGCTTTCGATCTCGCCCCTGCGCCGGCAATGGGCCACGGCGAGGGCCGCGCTGACGGGGCTGTGAGGCCTTCCGTAAGAAATTCTACGCGTCGGCAATCCAGTGAAGTCTGT
This sequence comes from Rhizobiaceae bacterium, assembly GCA_041987205.1. GTDB lineage: Bacteria > Pseudomonadota > Alphaproteobacteria > Rhizobiales > Rhizobiaceae > BOKV01. The sequence continues at coordinate 50,674 of JBHIWX010000020.1, forward strand.
CTCGAACGTACTTCATTTCCATGCTGCCGGTGACGGCATAAGAAGTTGTCGCTGGCTGAACTTTGACGTGGCCGACACTGCGTTCGTATTGCTCATACGTGTCACACCTTAACATGGCCTTGTAGAATACATGACGAGGATCATGGAGCCTTACTGCGCGTTCCCGAATGGCCTTGTTATTGATTATCTTGAATTTTCCAAGTGTCGCCATGCCTATTGCTTCACCCCAACCCCTTCAGCCAGTCGATGAAAAGATCGGCGGCCTGCTGCCACTGGCTTGCCAGCATCAGATCGTGCGGTGCGCCGTCAATGATGTGACACACGCCGCCATAGGCCTGCGCGGTCGCCCGCTGCGAGGCCGGCGAGAACAGGAAATCCTTCTCCGCGCCGACCACCATGACCGGAATGCCGGGATCGAACCGCCAGGCAAGGCCGAGCCCCAGCATGTCGAGATAGCCGAGATAGGATTCGTCGCCGAGTTTTGCGGCGAAGGCCTCCGCGTCCTCGTCCGGCACGTCGGGTTCGAGGAAAAGTTCCCGCGCCCGGTCCCCTGTGCGCACGATCGGATAGAGCGTCCAGCGCAAATTGGCTTCGGCGAAGATCAGTGGATGGCGCAGCGCCACTTTCAGTGTTGCCGGCCAGACCCCGTTCCACGGCACGGTGGCGAGCAGACCCGCGCCGGCGAGCCGTTCGGGCGCGCGCTTCATGCAGTGCTGGGTGACCAGCCCGCCCATGGAATGCCCGATCAGCACGGGTTTCCGTTCCATGGTCGCGACCACGGACAGCACATCCTCGACATAATCGGTTATGCGGTTGAAGCGCATCGATTTGACGGCAGCGCTCTTGCCATGTCCGCGCAGGTCGAGCGCCGCTACATCGATGCCAGCTTGCGTGAAGTGGTCGAAGAAATGCTCCTGCCAGCACCACGCACCATGCCATGCGCCATGTACGAACAGTACGGGCGGACAGGACGTATTGCCCCGCGCCTTTTTCCGGTAGATTTCGATGGTGTTACCAGCCATGGGCCAGCATGGCTTCTATCGGCGCGTTTGGCAATCGGCCGGGCAGGGACGCCATGGTCGGGGGATCGACCGGACGATCCGCATTGCGACCGGGGGAGGAAGTGCCGTGTTTCGATGCCTCTATTTCGTTCTGCTTGCCATTCCTTTGACGTAAAGGTAAGAGGCGCGTCATGCCGCTCGAGATACTCGTCATCATGGTCGTGGCCGGCGTTTCGCTGATCGTCGCCGTCGTCGCCTTTTCCGGCCTGTCGCACACTGCGCGGTTCGACGACGAGGACCATGCGCGCCGTCTTGTGACGGAGGAATTCCCTGACGCGACGCTCGGCGAGGGCATTGTGTCGGGCGACGGCAAGGCGGCGTTCTTCCGCTGCGGCAATGACAGGATCGCGGTCGCCGCCGCCATGGGCGATCGCTACGTGCTGCGCCTGCTCGAGCGCAAGGCGGTGCACCCCTTCGCCGTGAAGGGCGACGGCGCTGCGAAAATCCGTTTCGACGATTTCACATTTCCCGCA
>JBHIWX010000021.1:0-51041 GCA_041987205.1 Rhizobiaceae bacterium
TTGCCCAATGCCGCTGCCTTGGTCTGGACCGCGCTACCCAAGCCCAATTCAGCGGCGCGATAGCGCTCCAGTTCGCCGCGTGCCATTCCGAAGGTATCGACGGCGACATCAATCTGCACGAAAGCCCGTTCGGCGGCCTCAGGGCCGTCGTGCGCATGCCGCTGTAAACAATTACCGGTAATAAAAGAAAAGTATATCAGTGCCACGGCCTTATCTAAAGAATAATTTTGGATTTTAAGAGCGATACAAATATTCCATAGAATATAGAACTCATACAAAATTGACCCATCATTCTAATTGGAAATGAAGGATTGTCACTTTTTATTGAAGCCAATTCAACCTCAATATCATCGTGGGATATATTTGGATTGGATAATATCATTAAATCTCTTATTTCATCCATATGATGATAGTAGGAAATCATAAAGGGAGTAACACAAAATAACAAAAAATATATAATAACACCAACCGTCAACACCCAAACAGCTAGCCAGTTGCTGTTTGGAAAAAGATACAAAACTGCCGGCGTTAACGACATTATTGCAACAATAGAAGTGTGTATTCTATCCATAATAATTACTTCTCGAGCTTGATACGCATATCTAAAGGCAACCCGGAAATCTTCCCACTCTATTTGGTTTTGAGATAATCTAATTTTGGTTGGAAATTCATATTGGCCATCAACAAACAAATAGACAAGGCATATTATTCCAAACGTAGTTATTGAAAAAATGTATATCCCATATATTTCACTAGGAAATTTAAACATCCCAAAATAATCTGCACCTATTAATAGAGGCGGAAATATCAAATAGACATAATATAATTTATACTGCATAATATATATTTCAAATTTTTTATAAGCAGCGTCATCTCTTATCGATTCATAGTAATTGACCAACTCGGATCTAACATCCGCTTTTTGTTTGGTGAATCTACTATAATTTGCGATCAGTACTATGCCAAATCCAAACAAAAGAACAAAAGAATACAGAAATGAAATTGCAACGTAGAATAAACTGAAAGGAGCTTTAAAAAAGTAACCATTCAAATAAGAAAAAATATATACCGAAGCAGAACAAAAAATAGCACCAATTAAAGCTGAATGCGGTAGTGCTAGTGGCGTCCTTTTTAATTCAGACAGGTAAAATGATACGTAAGGGGAAATAAATATAAAAAATAGAGAGAGGTAATATAAACTAGATATCCAAAGTTTTTGGACAAGTGAGTCAGCATTAAATGTACGAAACATTACTCCAGCAATTATAGATGTTAGGAAGAAAGAAGCGAGTGCGTATTGCGCAGAAAGCGTGGACGGCGGGACACATCCCGACAAAAATACCAAAAATAGAAGAATAGAAGACCTCTGGAGAGTCGATCTAAGACTCTTTGCCGGACGCGTGGTTACCGAAGCTACCATTGTCTTAAGCTCACTGCCCCGGACACCCCGTCACCACGCTGCCGGAGGTCGCCATCGGCTTGCCGTTGATGAACACGGAGGAGCTGCCGCCAACGACGATCCCGCCGCAATCGGTCGTGCCGCCCACGACCGCCGCCGGCTTGCCGTTGATGAAGACGTTGGAGGAACCCTCGACGATGGTCTTGCCACCGCTGGTGGCATCGCCTGCCGTCGCCGCCGAATTGCCTTCGACGCTGACGGTCGGATCGCCAGTGACGACCTGTTCGGGATGCTGTGCAGGGACTTCCCTCGCCCCGACAAAGACGATGACGATCGCCATGGCGACGACGGGAAGGATGCTTGCCGCATCGCGCGCGACAAGACGAAGGTCAGTTGGTTGCGAACGCGGCATCATCACCAATCCCCAATCCCTACTTCCCGATCCCCATCAATGCAGCCTTCCGCCATTCGGTACCTTCAGGTCGACATTGGCAAGTACCACTTCGCCATTCTCGTCAGGGAAGCCCAGCGTCAACACCTCCGACATCACCGGCCCGATCTGGCGCGGCGGGAAATTGACCACCGCCATCACCTGACGGCCGACAAGTTCTTCCGGCGTGTAATGCACCGTGATCTGCGCCGAGGATTTCTTGATGCCGATCTTCTCGCCGAAATCGATCTTAAGCTTGATCGCCGGCTTGTGCGCCTCGGGAAAGGGCTCGGCCTCGACGATCGTGCCGACCCGAATGTCGACCTTCAGGAAATCGTCGATGGTGATCGTGTCGCCCTTGCTGGGCATGTTGTCATCCGCCATGAGGTCACCCCGAGAGTTCTTCCGAACGCTTCTTTGCCGCCGCGATCGCGCTGGTGAAGAGTTTCGCCATCGCCTCGTCGCCCATCAGCACGGCGAGCGCGGCCGCCGTCGTCCCGTTCGGCGAGGTAACGTTCTCGCGCAGCTTCGCCGGCGTCTCGGCCGATTGCGCGATCAGTTCGCCCGCGCCCGAAACCGTTTCCCGCGCCAGCTTCATGGCGAGGTCGGCAGGCAGGCCCGCCGCGACACCCGCCTGCGCCATGCATTCGGCGAGGTGGAACACATAGGCCGGTCCGCTGCCCGAAACGGCGGTCACGGCATCGATCAGCATCTCGTCCTCGACCCATTCGACCGCGCCCACCGCCTTGAGCAGGCTGTCGACCCGCCCGCGTTGTTCGTTCGTGACGAACCGGTTGGGACAGGCCACGGTGATGCCGCGCCGGACCAGCGCCGGCGTGTTCGGCATGGCACGGATGATGGCGTGATCACCGCCACCAAGACCCGCCTCCAGCGCCGCAAGGGTCGTGCCGGCGGCGACTGACACGCTGACGGTGTCCGGCCCTGCCATCGGCGCAACGCCGGGCAGCACGTCGGCCATGATCTGCGGCTTGACGGCCAGTACCATGACGTCGGGATGGAAGCCCTCGACCGCCTGTGTCGCATGGCGGATGCCGGCCTTGGCGATCGTCTCGGCCATGGCCGGCGGCGGCGCGGGATCGATCACCGTGATGCGCTCGCCTGCCATGCCTTCGGCCAGCCAGCCGCCAAGCATGGCGCCGCCCATATTGCCGGCACCGACCAGGGCAAGGGTGAATGTGTCGCTCATGACGCCTGATTGCCACGGAAGTCGGGCAAGCTCAAGCGAGGCATTTTCCAGCCTTCGCTCCCGCTCCGCGCGAGCGAGCGTTCACGGGCTGGCGCATCCGCTCGTCTGTTCCCGGTCGCTATGCTCCTCGCCTCCTGCCGCGGATGCTTGCCCTGCCACGCAGGGAAGCCAGCCTTCGCTCCCGCTCCGCGAGAGTGAGCGTTCACGGGCAGGGAGACAGATATCCTGCCGGCTTTGTGTCATGGCGCCCAGCGAGCGAAGAGCGAGCCGGCCGGTCAGGCCGCGCCCGCGCAGGCCAGCGGCGAAGCCGCGCTCGGCCGTGAGCGATAACCAGGAGGCGAGGAGGGCCGCAGGCCCGACTGGGAAAAATCAAGCTGTGCCTTCGGTCTCGAACAGCGCGCATTCGAGCGCATGCTTGGCGCCATGGCCGGACCAGACGACGAAATGGAAGGCCTGGAAATAGCGCTCGCAGGCCTCGATCGCGCTGGCGAGCAGGCATTCGAGCTGTTCGCCGGTCGGCTCCGCGCCGCCATTGAGCAGCAGTGCCTGGCGGTACATGACCACGCCTTCGCCGGTCCACAGGTCGAAATGGCCGATCAGCAATTGCTCGTTGATCAGCGACAGCAGCTTCGTTGTCTCCGCGATGCGCGGCTGCGGCACCTTGAGGTCGAAGGCGCAGGCCAGATGCAGCGCCTCGAAATCCTCCATCCAGGAGAAGGAGACATTGTAGTCCGACCACATCCCGGCAACGGTGATGTTGATCTCGTCGTCGCCGGCGCGCTCGAACGCCCAGTCATTGAAGGAAGCAACCTGCTCGATCATGTCGACTGGGTTGATGTCCCGATCCGGTTCGATTTCCGCCAGCCGCATGCTTCCCTCACTTGCCTTGCCTCGCCGTCCCTGGCAAAGGCGCCCGCTTTTTGTCCCTGGGCCGAGTTCACCCGGCCCTTGCAGAAGGTCGGCCGCGCCGGATTTTCACCGGTCGCGGCCGCATTTGGAGTGCTCCTCCGCACGGTTTTCGCACCGCATCGGAGGCCAGGTCCGCCGCGAATCAATCTGCAATTTCAGTGTATATTCATGCGTTTGATTGGCTACCCCCGCCGGGGTGCCCGAACCGTGAATCTGTGGAGAAGGAGGCGTTGCGATCAACGCTCCGGGTCGCTAAGCGATTCTGCCGACTCGCGTTTTCGCCGGTCCGGTTTGTGGAAAAATTTTTCCGCCTTCAGGCGGATTTTTTGCCCTCAAGCGCTGCGATCCGCGCTTCCAGCGATTCGACCTTCGATTTGAGCGATTCGTTCTCGGCGCGGGCATTGGCCGCCATCTCCTTGACGGCATCGAATTCGTCGCGTTTCACGAGATCCATATCGGCCATGAAGCGCTCGGCCTGCGCGCGAAACGCGGTCTCTGCCTCGCGCCGGAGCCCCTGCGCGGCGCCGGCCGCGTCGGTCATGAGCTTGGCGAATTCGTCGAACAGGCGGTTCGGACCCTGGTTCATCTGGATATACTCCCGTGCTTGGACACAGACTTAGCGATCGGCCCGCCGCGATTCAATGCGCAATCGCGTGTGACGGTCGACACAGTGCGCGACGGTGCGACTTGCCTTCTGTACGCCGCATCCTAAACTGCCGGCGCCTTTCCCTAGGGAAGGATCGCACCACGCAGGCCGGCACCGACGCAGCGCCTGCAATGGAGGGAAACCGTGCTGCCGCATCTCTCGAGACTTCGCCTGACCGCCCTGTTCGCCGGCATCCTCGTCGCCCTGGCGATATGCGCCGCGCCGTTGGCCGGGGGAACGGCCGAAGCGGCGGAGTCCCAGCGCCGCATGGCGCTCGTCATCGGCAATGACGACTATGAGAGCGTGGCAAGACTAGAAAAGGCCGTCAACGACGCCGAGGCGATCGCCGAGCACCTGACCGGCATCGGCTTCAACGTGACGCTTGCCCGGGATATCGGCCGCCGCGCCATGAGCCGCGCCGTGCTCGAATTCGAAAAGACGCTGCAGGAAGGCGACGTCGCGCTTTTCTACTATGCCGGCCACGGTTTCTCGATTTCCGGCCAGGACTTCCTGCTGCCGGTCGACATTCCCGAGGCCGGGCCGGGCGATGAATCGCTGGTGCGCGACGAGGCTTTCCTGACCAACGATCTCGCCGACCGCTTCCTGCGCGCCGGCGCGGCGACCGCGATCCTCATCCTCGACGCCTGCCGCGACAATCCCTTCGCCCAGCCGGGCAAGCGTTCGCTCGGCGGCGATTCAGGCCTTGCCAACCAGCCGCTCGGCGAAGGCATCTTCGTTCTCTATTCGGCCGGCCAGTACCAGTCGGCACTCGATTCGCTCGGCCCCGGCGACCCGAACAACAATTCGGTCTTCACCCGCGCCTTCCTGAAGCAGCTTGAGCGGCCCAACGCCTCGATCATCGACATCGCCAAGGCGACGCAGGTCGCCGTCCGCGACATGGCGTCCAGCATCGGCCATGTCCAGCTTCCCTCCTATTACGACCAGATCCTCGGCAATGTCGTGCTCAACCCGTCCGACGAGCCCGCAGGCACAAGCGGCGAAACGCAGAAATTCGAGGAAGGCGCGACCGTCGCCATGCTGCCCCGCGTCGATCCGCTGCCGAAGGAAGGCAAGGCGACGCCGCTCGCCAATTTCTCGCGCTCCAACGCCGGCTGGCAGGTCACGATCTCGCTGCCCGAGCCGGCGATCCAGTTCGGCTATCGCATCGGCAAGGATGGCGAGTTCGTCGACACCGGCCTGACCAGCAACATTGACCGGGAAACAGGACGCCCAATGCCGGTCACCTGGTTCTCTCTGCCCGGCGACCAGCCCGCAGGCGAACTTTACGTGACATGGCGCGACAAGCGAGGCGAGGAGGCCGGCGTCTTCCCGATCCGCTTCGACCCCGACGACCAGCTCAAATCCGGCCAGAAGCAGATTCTCGACCAGCTCTGGACGTCATGGATCGCCTTTCGCGAATATCAGGGGCTGAAGGTCTACGTCACCCAGCTGATCTCGTTTCGTTGCGCACTCGACAAGGTCGAGATCGCCTACGACGAGTCCGGCGATTTCCAGACCTGGCCGATGCCCGAATGCGACCCGGCCAATCCCGGCTCCGTGCCGGACACCGCCGAGATCTACCGCAACATTCCCGGCGACACGAAAACGATGCAGGTCGTCGTAACCTGGTATGATGGCACGAAATCGCCGGTAAGGAATTTCAACGTGAAGTTCTAGAACCGCACCTTGCGGCATAGTTCTAAACGTCGGCCTGTGCGGTCTGTCACTTTATTACGGGTTAAATTGATGTAAGCTTGCCACCGATAAGCACCGGAGGGACCGATATGCAAAGAATATCGCCGCTGCTTACCGGGATGGTCGTTTCACTGCTTTTCCTGGTGGCAGGAACGCAAGGCGCAATCGCCGCCAAACGGGTCGCGCTGGTCATCGGCAATGATGATTACGTCCAGGTTACAGATCTGAAAAAGGCCGTCAGCGACGCACGCGCCATTGGCGCGACGCTCGGCTCGGTCGGCTATGAGGTGATCGTCGCCGAAAACGTCACGCGCCGCGAGATGAACCGACAGCTTCAGCACTTCGCCTCACAGCTTGACGTCGGCGACGAGGCGCTTTTCTTCTTTGCCGGCCATGGTGTCGAGATCGCCGGCCGCAACTATCTCCTGCCAACCGACATCCCCAGTGCAAAGCCGGGCCAGGAGGATTTCGTCACCACCGAGGCGATCGCTGTCGACAGGGTACTCGACCGGATTCGCGCGCGCGGCACCAGGGTATCCATCCTCGTGCTCGACGCCTGTCGCGACAACCCCTTCCCCAAGGCCGGCACCCGCAGCCTGGGCTCGACCAGGGGCCTCGCCCGCACCGCCGCACCGGAAGGCACTTTCATCATGTATTCGGCCGGTGTCGGCCAGACCGCACTCGACAGGCTGAGCGATGCCGACCCGAGCCCGAACTCGATTTTCACCCGCTCGCTGATCCCGCTGCTGAAAACGCCTGGCCTGTCCTTGACGCGCACGGCACGGCAAGTCCGTCGCGATGTCCAGAAACTCGCTTCAACCGTCAGCCACGAGCAACGTCCGGCCTATTATGACGAAGTGACCGGTGATTTCTTCTTTGCCGGTGAAGGCGAACAACAAGCTGCAAAACCTCGGACCCCGGAAGATCCTGCCGAACGTGCATGGACGGCAATTCAGAAAACCGAGAGCAAGGCGGTTCTGGAGACATTCCTGAAAAACTACCCGGACAGCATTTTCGCCGACTTCGCACGGGCGCGACTTGAGGAGTTGAAGGAAAGCCGCGTTGCCATCGTGCGGCCCGATCCGCCGAAAAAGCCTGAACCGAAGGGACCGCCACCCGTCCACGCATGTGACAATCAGGCCGCCCATCCCGACTATGCGGCAACCGGTGTGACCGGAACCAAGAGTTTTGACCAAATAGACTCCGACGCGGCGATCAAGGCCTGCCGCGAAGCGCTTGACGAATGGCCCGGCACGGAACGCTTCGAATTCCAGCTGGCCCGCGCCTATTCGAAAGGCAAGCGATACGAAGAGGCATTCGGGATATTCCATCGTCTCGCGCAGGCCGGGCATCCCGGGGCCATGACCAATCTCGCCATCGCCTATTCCTACGGGCGCGGCGTTGCCACGGACGTTGCGGAAGGTGGCAGATGGTTTCTCAAGGCGGCCCGGGAAGGCGATACGGTCGGCATGATCGGCGCCGCGGTTACCAAGCTCAACGCGAAGGGAACGCAGGAGCAGAAGGAAGGCGTGGAATGGCTTGAAAAGGCGCAGGCGAAGGGAAGCTCCGATGCCACACGCCGCCTCGGCATCGTCTATCGTGACGGAACCGGTGTCAGGAGGGAATATTCCAGGGCCGCCAGCCTCTTCGAGAAGGCTGCGACCGCCGGGGACAGCGCCGCGATGTTCTACCTCGCCGGCATGTATGACGAGGGAAAGGGTGTAAGAAAGAGCCGCAAGCAGGCGATCGAATGGTACCGCAAGGGATCGGAAGCCGGCAATGCGAGAGCCAAAACCTCCCTCGGACATGCCTACTACAAGGGCGACGGTGTACCGAAAAATTTCCAGGAGTCGTTCCGGCTTTGGTCCGATGCCGCCCGTGCCGGAAATGCCACCGCCAAAAACAATCTGGCCACCCTTTACGTCAATGGCGAGGGTACCACGCGGGACTACGACAAGGCCGCAGACCTGATGCTCGAGGCGTACAAGAGCGGCAATGACGAGTACTCCAAACGAAACCTGGTCGACAATTCCGGCCGGGCTTTCGATCGCGAATTCCGCCGTGCCGTCCAGAAAAGACTTTCGCAGCTGGGCTATTATTCCGGTCCGATTGATGGGGATCTGGGTCCGGGAACAAAGCGCGCCCTGCGTGCTTACGCAGGGGCGTAGGGCGTCCACCCCCTCTCCCGCCTTTACCCCTCCGGGTCCCCGTGCCATGAAGCGGCCATCCGAATCCGCTTCGTGGTAGCGATGCCGCTTCTCGCCATTCCCTTTCCGATGATCGACCCGGTGATGGTCCAGTTGGGCCCGCTTGCCATCCACTGGTATGGCGTCGCCTATGTCGTCGGCATCTCCTTCGGCTGGTGGTATGCGCGCCGCCTGGTATCGAACGATCGCCTGTGGGGCGGCCCCTCCCCGATTTCCGTCCGCGACATCGACGATTTCCTGATGTGGGCAGTGATCGGCATCATCGTCGGTGGGCGGCTGGGCTACGTGCTGTTCTACGATCTTGCCGCCTATCTCGATAATCCGCTGCGCATCGCCATGCTTTGGACCGGCGGCATGAGCTTCCATGGCGGGCTCGCCGGCACCATCGTCGCGATGATCCTGTTTGCCCGCGCGCGCGGCTTTGCGGCCTTCTCGCTGTTCGACGTCATTGCATCCAGCATCGGCCTCGGCGTGTTCCTCGGCCGCATCGCCAATTTCATCAACCAGGAACTGTGGGGCAAGCCAACGGACCTACCCTGGGGCGTCATCTTTCCCGCCGCCGGCCCCGAGCCGCGCCATCCGAGCCAGCTCTACGAGGCCGTGTTGGAAGGGCTGATGCTGTTCATCCTGCTGCGCTTGCTGACGCATGGCTTCGGCAAGCTGAAACAACCTGGCTTCGTCGCCGGCGCCTTCGTCGCCTGGTATGCCTGCTGCCGCATCCTCATCGAATTCGTGCGCCTGCCCGACACCCAGCTCGGCTATCTGGCAGGGGGCTGGCTCACCATGGGCATGGTGCTGTCGCTGCCCATGCTCGCCGCCGGCATCTGGGCGATGGCGCGCGCAGTGCGCCGCGCGCCGATCGAGGCCCGGGCCCGGACAACGCCTCCGAACGAAGAATGACCCCGCCCGCCACGCCGTTGGGCGAGAAGATCGCCCGCCAGATCGCCGCCACCGGTCCGCTCAGCGTCGCCGAATACATGGCGCTGTGCATGAACGATCCCGTCGACGGCTACTATGCCCGGGCGGAGACCATCGGCGTGAAGGGGGATTTCATCACCGCGCCCGAGGTGAGCCAGATGTTCGGCGAACTGATCGGCGTCTGGTGCTATTCCGCATGGCAGGCGATGGCTAGCCCCGGGCGTGTGATGCTGGTCGAGGCCGGCCCCGGCAAGGGCACGCTGCTGGCCGATCTCCTGCGCACCGTGAAGCGGTTTCCCGGCTTTGCCGACGCCATCGACCTCCACCTGATAGAGGCGAGCGCGACGATGATCGCCCGCCAGCGCGAGGTCCTGACCGAAGCCGGCTTTGCCGACCGCGCGCATTGGCACGCCGCGCTGCACGAACTGCCGGCGGGAAAAGATGCCGCCCCGGCGATCCTCATCGCCAACGAATTCCTCGATGTCCTGCCGTTCCGCCAATACGTCAAGAAGGGCAAGGCCTGGTATGAACGCTCCATCGGTATCGACGAGAACGGTGCGCTCACCTGGAAGCTCGCCCCGACCCTGATCGACCCTTCCCTGCTGCCGCCGGGCGCCGAAGGCGAACCGGACGGCGCGGTCTTCGAGATCGCGCCCGCCCGCGAAGCCTGGGTCGCCACGCTCGCCGAACGCCTGTCGCAGGCCGGCGGCATGGCGCTCCTGATCGACTACGGCCATGCGCAGGCCGGATTTGGCGACACGTTTCAGGCGATGCGCGGCCACGCTCATGCCGATCCGCTCGAAGGCCCCGGCCTTGCCGACCTGACCTCCCATGTCGATTTCGCCGCGCTCGCCCGCGCAGCGACGGCGGCCGGCGCCCACGCCTCGGCCATCGTCGAACAGGGCGAATTCCTGCTCGCCATGGGCCTGCTGGAGCGCGCCGGCGCGCTCGGCGCCGATGCCGACGAGACAACCCGCGAACGCCTGCGCGGCGAGGTCGAGCGCCTTGCCGGACCCGACGAAATGGGCCGCCTGTTCAAGGTTCTCGCGCTTTACGGCATGAATCCTGTAAGGTCAGGCGCGGATTTTCCGCCCTTTTCGGCACCGTTCGGGGGCGATGCAAAGTGAAGTTGACAAGCCCCCTCCCGCCACGCACTGTCTGCCGCGATGCATTGCGGCCATTACCGAAAACGACGATGACCACGCCGGCGCCCATCCTGTGCGAGCGGTTGGACGCCCTTTCGCCAAGGGTCGTGCATGGCTACTTCACCCGTCAGGGCGGCGTGTCCGACGGCGTGTTCGCAGCCCTCAATGTCGGTCTCGGCTCGACCGATTCGCGCGAATCGGTCGAGGAAAACCGCCGCCGCGTCGCCACCTGGATGGGCGCGCCGCACCGCCCGCTTGCCACACCGCACCAGACCCATACGCCCGATGTCGTGATCGCCACCGAGGCGTGGCCCCACGAAGACAGGCCGAAAGCCGATGCCGTGGTGACCGACCGACCCGGCATCGCCATCGGCGTGCTGACGGCCGATTGCGGCCCCGTGCTCTTCGCCGATCCGCAGGCCGGTATTGTCGGCGCCGCCCATGCCGGCTGGCGCGGCGCCATGGAAGGCGTGCTCGAAAACACCGTCGACGCCATGGAGCGACTGGGCTCGGCCCGCGAGCGCATCATCGCCACGCTCGGCCCCACCATCAGCCAGGAAAACTACGAGGTCGGTCCGGAATTCGCCGAACGGCTCATCGCCGCCGATCCGCACAACGAACGTCTGTTGCGCCCCTCCCCCAAAAAGGGTCATGTTCTCTTCGATTTGCCGGCCTATATCCTTTCCCGTCTGAACGGGGCAGGCGTGAAGGGGGCGTGGACAGGCCATTGCACCTATCGCGACGAGGCGCGATTCTATTCCTACCGACGCAAGACGCATCGCGGCGAGCCGGACTATGGCCGCCAGATTTCAGCTATCATGATCAGGAGCTAGGACGATGGCTCTCCACTTCACCGCAAAGGAATTCGCCAAGCGCATGGAGCGCCTCCAGGCGGCAATGGACGAACGCAAGCTCGACTGCATGCTGATGTTCGCGCCGGAAAGCATGTACTGGCTGACCGGCTACGATTCCTTCGGCTACTGCTATTTCCAGTGTCTCGTCGTCAAGCGCGACGGCGAGATGGTGCTGCTCGCGCGCGCGCCGGATCTGCGCCAGGCACGCCACACCTCCATCGTCGAGAACATCGTCGTGTGGACCGACCGGGAGGGCGCCGACCCGACCGTCGACCTGCACAAGCTGCTCGGCGAACTCGACCTCGTCGGCGCGCAGATCGGCATCGAATACGACACCGTCGGCCTCAACGGCCGCCACACCCGCGCGCTCGACACGCGGCTGAAGGCCTTCGCCGACACGCAGGACGCCTCCGATCTCGTCGAACGGCTCAGAATGGTCAAGTCGAGCGCCGAACTGACCCATATCCGCAAGGCGGCCGAACTGGCCGACGACGCGCTCGACGCGGCCATCGAACTGGCCGGCCCCGGCGCAGACGAGGCCGACATCCTCTCGGCGATGCAAAGTGCCGTGCTGTCGAAGGGCGGCGACTATTCCGGCAACCCCTTCATCATCGGCTCCGGCAAGGACGCGCTGCTGTGCCGCTACAAGTCCGGCCGCCGCAAGCTCTCGAAGAACGACCAACTCACCCTGGAATGGGCCGGCGCATGGGCGCATTACCATGCGGCGATGATGCGGACGATCATCATCGGCAAGCCCACCGCGCGCCATCTCGAACTCTATGAGGCGACCAGCGCCGCGATGACCGCCGTCAAAGACGTCATGAGCGTCGGCAACACGCTTTCCGACATGTTCGCCGCCCATGCCCGCACGCTCGACGATGCCGGCCTGGTGCGGCACAGGCTCAATGTCTGCGGCTATTCCATGGGCGCGTCCTTCGCGCCGTGCTGGATGGACCGACCGATGATCCAGGACGCCAATCCGATCGAGCTGGAGAAGAACATGGTCTTCTTCCTGCATGCGATCATCGCCGATTCCGACACCGACACGGCCATGACGCTCGGGCAGGCCTATCTGGTCACGCCATCCGGTCCTGAAAGCCTGTCGCGACACGAAATTGACCTGATTGTCCGCTAGCGGATAAACAGAGTCCGGAATGGTGAATCGACGATCGGCACAGCCATGCCCGCCTCGCCCGGTCACGATGACCCGGGACGATGACATGGCAAACGACAGGATCGTGGCGTGGTTTCCGAATTGTAAACCCTCTTGGTGCACACTTTGCCCATGAGACGCCTTTTGATCGATCGATATGCCAGGCGAGACTGCCCGAGAGCCACGGCAAGCAGGAACAGCCAGTGACCCCTATTCTCATCTCCACGACACCGCTTTCGAAATGCCTTGCACGCCCGACGCGCGCAGTGGCGGCCGTAGCGCTGACCCTTGCGCTCGCCGCCTGCAACTCCACCTCCTTCACCGACGGCATAGGCACTGCCTCGACGCAGCGCAGCGGCGCGCCCCTGCCCCCGGCTTCGGTCGGCAGCGGCTCGGAGACCGCGCTGGCGCCGCAGCCCGCGCCGACCGCCCCACAGGCCGCCACCGCGCTGCAGGGCGGTTCGCCACAGGGCGGAATCCAGGTAGCCGCGCTTCCGCGTGTACCGCCGGTTGCCTTCCTGCCGGTGACCGGCGCGCCGCAATCGGCCGTGTCCCAGCTTGCCGGCGCCATGCGCAACGCCGCGCGCAGTTCCGGCGTGCCGGTCGTCGTCTCCGTCGAGCGCGGCGCCCAGTACCAGTTGAAGGGTTATTTCTCGGCCCTCAACGACGGTTCGGGCAGCGTGCTGGTCTATGTCTGGGACGTGCTCGACCGCAACGGCGTGCGCATCCATCGCATTTCGGGCCAGGAACGCGGCGGCTCGTCTGCCGGCGATCCGTGGGCCGGGATCAAAGATTCCATGATGCAGCGCGTCGCCGAGTCCACCATGGCCTCGCTGCGCGGATGGGTTTCCAGCCGCCGGGCCGGCTGATTTCCGTTTCATTTTTCGAAGACGCGTGCGCCGGCACCTTGTTGCCGGCGCCGGGCGTTAGCCGTCGGGCAACCAATGCGTTGATAATCCGGTCATATCGCGATTCAGCCCATTGATAGCGCGGGAGCCATCGCCTATACACCCGGCCAAGGGCTTGGCGAGCGTCAGGTCTTGATGGAACACCGGCGGCGCCCACTCGATGAAACTTTTCGCAGGCAATTCCAACCGCGTCCTGGCCGAACAGATCGTCAAATATCTCGAGCTCCCGCTCGGCAGGGCGAATGTTCGCCGCTTCGCCGACCAGGAAATTTTTGTCGAGATACTCGAGAATGTTCGCGGCGAGGACTGCTTCATCCTGCAGTCCACCTCCTATCCGGCCAACGACCATCTGATGGAACTGCTGATCATGACCGATGCGCTGAAGCGCGCCTCGGCCCGGCGCATCACGGCGGTGCTGCCCTATTTCGGCTATGCCCGGCAGGATCGGAAACCGTCGGCGCGCACACCGATCTCGGCCAAGCTGGTCGCCAACATGATCACCACCGCCGGTGCCGATCGCGTGCTGACGCTTGACCTGCACGCCGCCCAGATCCAGGGCTTCTTCGACATTCCGACCGACAACCTCTTCGCCGTGCCCGTCCTCGCGCGCGACGTGAAGGACAATTACGACCTGGAAAACACAGTCGTCGTGTCGCCGGACGTCGGCGGCGTGGTCCGCGCCCGCGCGCTCGCCAAGCGCATCGACGCGGGACTTGCGATCGTCGACAAGCGCCGCGAGCGTCCGGGCGAATCCGAGGTCATGAACGTCATCGGCAACGTCGTCGGCCGCGACTGCATCCTGATCGACGACATCATCGATTCAGGCGGCACGCTGTGCAACGCCGCCGACGCGCTGATGAACATCGGCGCCAATTCCGTGACCGCCTACATTACCCATGGCGTCCTGTCGGGCGGCGCGGTGGCACGCATCACGGCATCGCGGCTCAAGGAACTGGTCATCACCGATTCCATCCAGCCGACCTCGGCGATCGAGACCGCGCACAATAGCCGCGTGCTATCCGTCGCCGAACTGGTCGGCGAGGCGATCAACCGCACCTCGCTCGAGAAATCCGTTTCCAGCCTCTTCGACTGAGCCTGGTTCAGGCCGCCGCCGGCGCCGCGAACGCATCGCGGATGGCGCGCGCCATGGCGTCCACCGCCGGGCCGAGCGAGCGCGGATTGCGGTGCATCACCACCCTTGAATGATCGATCTCGCCGAAACCGTCCTCTTCGGTGAGTTCGCGGCATCCCGCCGGAATGTTGGACCGCGAGATCGGCGCAATCGCGAGCCCGGACTTCACCGCCACCTTGAGCCCGCCGCTTGTCCGGCTGCGATAGGCCGTCCGGTACGCATGGCCACGGCTGTCCAGAAGCTGCAGGGCGAATTCGGTGCACCAGCCGCTGGCCTGATAGAGCGCGATGGGAAGCGGCGTTTGATGATGCGGTGCATGCGCGTCCGACGTAACCCAGACCGTCGGGTCGCTCATCAGCATCTCGCCGCGCGAATAATGCTGCCATTCGAACACCACCGCGAGATCAAGCTGGTCGTTCGACAGAAGCGCCAGATTGCCGGCCGAACTGTCGTAGCGCGCGTGGATTTCCACGTCGGGATGAACCTTGGCAAAGGTCGAGATTGCCCGCACCAGGATCGTGTCGCCATATTCCTCGGGAATGCCGAGACGGACACTGCCTTCCAGCGGCGGCGCCGCCATGGAGGCCGCCGTCTCGTCGATCAGCGCGACGATGCGTCGTGCATTGCCGAGAAGCTGCTCGCCCTTGGCGGTGAGTTCCACACCGCGCGAACCGCGCGTGAACAGCGCCTCGCCGAGCCCGTCTTCCAGCCGCTTGATCTGCATCGAGACGGCCGACTGCGTGCGATGCACCCTTTCGCCGGCGCGTGTCAGATTGCCGGTTTCCGCGACCGCCAGAAACGTGCGCAGCAATTCGCTTTCGAGCGGATTGATCATCGGCTCTACCATCATGAATTCTGATGACTGACATCATCACAATTCGTTTTGCGAATGTCAAACCGCTCCCTATCTTCCGGTCAAGCTCCGACGCAATCGAACAACCGAGAACGACGATGAACGCGATTTCCTTCGCCAGCGACATCACGCAATCCGCAATGCCCGCCAATGGCACCAGCCTTCGCCTTGCCGCTCCCTTTGTCGGCACGGGCGAAGACCGGCCGGACCGGCGCAAGCCGGATCCGGCCGGCCATGCCGGCATTCTGGAAAAGCATGACGACCGCCTGATCCGCGACATCGGCCTGACGCGCGAGGAAATCCTCGGCCCGGAGCGATCGTTCTGGCGCGACTGGCTTGCCATCAAGACTCCATGGCAGCTTTGAACCCGCATGCATGACGAGAAAAAACGGGCGCTCCTTTCGGGGCGCCCGTTTCGTTTGTCTTGTCCGGCAGAAGCCGGAGCGGTTTGCGCGCTTACATCGCGGCCTTGACGGCCTCGACCACCACATTGCCGGAATTCATGACCGGCGTATCGGCATCCGTGCTGCCCGGACCGAAATCATAAGACTGGTTGTCGTTGGTCTCGTAGTGCAGCATCAGCGTCGGATTGCAGCTCGGATCGATCGGGCCCATGTCGGAAGCAATCGACAGATTGTCGTAGCGCTTGCCGTCGTCGAGGCGCAGATGGCCGAGCGAGGCGGGCGCCGCACCCTTGCAGTCGTCATGGATGACGATATAGCCGGGGCGGTCGATCTCGGCACCGACATTGGTGATGCGGTTGCCCTCGATCTTCGCATTCGCGGTATCGATGGTGAGGCCCTGGGCCAGCGCCGCGGCCGGGGTTGTAACCATGACGCCACCGGCGAGCAGTCCTGCAAATATCCGTTTCATCTCGATTTCTCCCTTCTTTGTTTATTGGCGAACGCCGTGACGAAGCCGCTTTGCCTCGCCCGGCACTCATGGAAGAAACGGCGCCCGGCCCGTCCGGGTTTCAAAAAAACGGATTTGATATCAACAAGTAAGCGTGAGCGAAATCTGCACCTTCTCGCCATGTTTCATTCGTAAAGACCGCTATAGGCACTTGTGACCGGCGCACGATCAGTTGGCCTGCGATGATGCCGCGCCCCCGGGCGCTAGCCCCGTCCCGGTCCGGCAATTCGGCGACCGGCAATCGTCTTGCGCTAGGCGAGCCTTTTCCCTATAACCCGCCTGCCCGCGCAGACACCCTTGGAGGCAACGCGGGCTTGTTGCGTTTTTTAGGGAAGGTTTTCCTGAAGCGCCGCAATTCCGGCCAGGCCGCTTGAGTGCCCCGCCGGATGCCCTCTCTACATTCGGAAGGAACCGCAATGAGCCATCAAAGCTATGAGCTGAAGGCCGAGCGGCGCGAGAAGGTCGGCAAGGGGGCCGCCCGTGAACTTCGCCGCAATGGTCTCGTACCCGCCGTCATCTACGGCGACAAGAAGGATCCCCTGCCCATCGCGCTGTCGCGCAAGGAAGTCACGCTGCGTCTGCATGGCGGCGGCTTCATGACGACGCTCGCCACCATCGAAGTCGATGGTCAGAAGCACCAGGTGCTCCCCAAGGATTACCAGGCCGACCCGGTCCGCGACTTCATCACCCATGTCGATTTTCTTCGCATCGGCAAGGGTACGAGGGTCGTGGTCGAGATCCCGGTTCACTTCCTCAACGAGGAAGACTGCCCCGGCCTCAAGCGCGGCGGCGTACTCAACGTCGTGCGCCACGAAGTCGAGGTCGAATGCCCGGCAACGGCCATTCCCGATGCCTTCGAGATCGACATTGCCGGCCTCGATATCGGCGACTCCATCCACATCTCGCATGTGAAGCTGCCTGACGGCGTCACCCCGACCATCACCGACCGCGATTTCACCATCGCGACCATTGCCGGTTCTTCGGCGATGAAGTCGGAGGAAGGCGAGGCCGACGACGAGGAAGGCGCCGAAGAAGAAGCCGAGGAAGAGGGCGAGGGCGAAGGCGAGGAGTAATCCCGCCGCCATTTGCTTCAGGACCCGCAACAGGGGACCTCTACCATGTTCGTCATCGCAGGACTGGGCAATCCCGGCACCGGATACGAACGCAACCGGCACAATATCGGCTTCATGGCGGCGGACGCGATTGCCCGCCGCCATGGCTTTTCGCCCTGGCGCAAGAAGTTCAGGGCCGAGATCGCCGACGGCGAACTCGACGGCGTCAAGACGCTGCTCATCAAGCCCCAGACCTTCATGAACCTGTCCGGCGAGGCCGTTGGCGAGGCGCTGCGCTTCTACAAGCTCGGCCTCGACGACCTCATCGTCATTCATGACGAGCTCGACCTGCCGGCCGGCAAGGCCCGGATCAAGAAGGGTGGCGGCGCCGGCGGCCATAACGGCATCCGCTCCATCGATTCCCATTGCGGCAAGGATTATCGCCGCCTGCGCCTCGGCATCGGCCATCCGGGCGACAAGACGCGCGTGCACGGCCATGTGCTGGGCGATTTCGCCAAGGCGGACAGCGAATGGCTCGACCCGTTCATCGAGGCCATCGCAGACAATGCCGGCATGCTGGCGAAGGGCGAGGATTCCAGCTTCATGAACCGCGTTGCACTGGTAACTGGCGGTTCGGGCGGCAATGGCAGCTCCAGCGCAAAGGGCCAGAAGGGCGACAAACCGGGCGGCGGCACCAAACAAGGCAAGGCGCAAAGCCACATCCACAAGGCGCGTGGCAAATCCGCTCCCAATATTCCGGAATCCGGCCCCATGGCCGACATGCTAAAGAAGCTGTTCGGCAAGACCGGCGACAAGTAAACGTCACCGGCTTAGCTGACCTTACGGCACCTTTTCGTTGTTCGCGCGTTGTTGTGGAGCACGAATGCAAGGAGAGCCCGGTGCTTCAGCACGCCGAACCCCATCATGTGATCGAAACGGTCGAGGAAATCCTCGACACGGTCGATCACGCGGGCACGCATCCGCTGAAGGTTTCGGTCGGCGAGATCGTCGACGAGATCGACGGCGACGCCTTTCCAGCGCTAATGTTGCTGCCTGCCCTCATCATGGTGTCACCGCTGAGCGGGATTCCCGGCCTGTCCATGACCATGGGCGCGATCATCGCGCTGGCCGCCATCCAGATGATCGCTTGCCGGCAGAGCTTCTGGCTGCCGCAATGGGTGCGACGCATCACCGTCACGCGCGCGCAGCTCGACAAGACGGTTGGCCATCTGTCCTTCATCGGGCGATTTCTCGATTCGATATCGTCCAGGCGCCTGTCGCTCCTGACGACACGGCCGTTTTCCCACGTCGCCGCGATGATCTGCCTGATGATCGCGATGACCACGCCGATCCTCGAATTCGTGCCGTTCTCGGCGTCCACGGCCGGCGCGGCCATCGCCATCCTTTCGCTGGCGCTCGTCACGGGCGACGGGCTGATGATGCTCGCGGCCCTGACGCTCACCCTGGGCGGTGGCGCGGCGATCTGGACGATGGCGGCGTCCTGACGCAATCGGGCGCATTTGCCCGCTTTGCGGGCGTCGAGGTCACGTCAGAGGCTTGACGCGCCGCCGCACAGGCGTCAATTAGCCCCCAAGATCGTTTCCCCCTCCCGACAGGACGTTTCACATCATGGGTTTCAGATGCGGCATTGTCGGCCTGCCCAATGTCGGCAAGTCCACGCTGTTCAACGCGCTCACGCGCACCGCCGCCGCGCAGGCGGCGAACTATCCCTTCTGCACGATCGAGCCGAACACCGGCGAGGTCGCCGTGCCCGACGAACGGCTTTCGAAGATCGCCGCCGTCGCCGGTTCGAAGGAAATCATCCCGACCCGCATCTCCTTCGTCGACATCGCCGGCCTCGTGCGTGGCGCGTCGAAGGGTGAAGGCCTTGGCAACCAGTTCCTCGCCAACATCCGCGAGGTCGACGCCATCGTCCATGTCGTGCGCTGCTTCGAGAACGACGACATCACCCATGTCGAGGGCCGTATCGACCCGGTCGCCGACATAGAGACCATCGACACCGAACTCATGCTGGCCGATCTCGATTCGCTCGAGCGCCGCACCGACCAGACCCGCAAGAAGGCAACCGGCAAGGACAAGGAGGCGATGAGCCTCCTGCCCGTCATGGAAGACGCCCTCGCCCTGCTGCGCGACGGCAAGCCGGCCCGCCACCTGCTGAAGACGGCGATCGCCGAGGAACTGCGCATCCTCAAGGGCCTGAACCTGCTCACCTCCAAGCCGGTCCTCTATGTCTGCAATGTCGCCGAGGAAGACGCGGCCGAAGGCAATACCTTCACCAAGGCCGTCGAGGCGCATGCAAGCGCCGAGGGCGCCGGCACGGTGGTCATTTCGGCCGCGATCGAGGCGGAAGTCTCGCAACTGCCCGACGACGAGGCAGGCGAATATCTCGAGGCGATGGGGCTGGAGGAAGCCGGGCTCGACCGGCTGATCCGCGAGGGCTACCGCCTGCTCGACCTGATCACCTTCTTCACCGCCGGCCCGAAGGAGACCCGCGCCTGGACCGTTCGCAAGGGTTCGAAGGCGCCCCAGGCAGCCGGCGTCATCCATACCGATTTCGAGCGCGGCTTCATCCGCGCCCAGACCATCGCCTATGACGACTATGTCTCGCTCGGCGGCGAAACCAGGGCGCGCGACGCCGGCAAGGCCCGGGACGAGGGCAAGGAATATGTCGTCGAGGATGGCGACGTCATGCTGTTCAAGTTCAACGTCTAGGCCGGAACGCATCGCTGAATCAGAAAGCCCCGCACCGGGTGACCGGTCGCGGGGCTTTCTGCAGGATGGCGGGTTGGTGGATCGAGTACTGCTTAGTTGCAGATCTGGCGGAACGACGAGGCGCGGTTACCCCACTGGTCGATCGTCACGACTTCCTTGGTGAAGCAGCCGCCCTGCCGAAAACCGCCATCGCGGAAGCCTGCCTGCTGATGACCGAAGCCGTTATGGTGACGACGCTGGCCGAAGCGCGGACCGCCGAAGCCGTTATGACGACGCGGCTGCTGCACGACGACCGGGGCCGGCTGGGTGGCATTGGCGCCGATGATCGCGCCGGCGACGAGGCCGCCGACAATGGCCTTGGCGAGATCGGTCTTGGAACCGGCCTGCGCGGCCGTCGAGGTTGCAAAGGCCGAGCCGGAAAGAACGGCGACGGCGGTGAGGACTGCGAGTGCCTTGTTGCGAAGGTTGGTCATGTTCGTTTCTCCAGATTGGTGGCCCTTGTTCCGGACTGTCAGTTCCGTGGGCCTTTTCGACTTCGGCACCATTGCCGCCGTCGTGACCTGAAGATGGGGAGGCGATTGCCGGACAGGTGTGCATTTTCGCGCTTCAAATGCACACTGTGACAAAAGTCACACCGGCCCGGCCGGATGCGCGTGGTGTGCATCGACGAGGTTGAAATGCACACATCTGCCCACCAGCTATGTGGAGTAGGGTCTTGTCAGCCCTGTTTCTCCAAAGATGCCCCGCCCTGTTTCGTGCAGGCGGGGCATTTTCTTTGCCGCAGCCGCCAATCAGGGGGGTTCGGGCGGTTTACATCCACCGGCGCCTGACCGACACTGACGGCAGGGGCTCTGGAGACCGGCTGGGGACAATTCATGATTGCCAGATCGATTGCCGTTTTCACGGCCCTTTTCCTGTTGCCCGTCACGCAGGCTTCCGCGTTCGGCAGCATTGGCGGCCTCGGCCAGGCCGCCGAGCACGAACGCATCACACAGCTAGCGCTGCGCACCGAGGGGATCGGCCCCAAGACGCTGGAGGAACTGTCCGGCACCAATGGCCGCATGGGCGCCGTCGGCGCGCCGGACAGTCCCGAGCGCGGCATGATGGACAAATCCTCCGCCCATTGCGACAACGCCGACCATCTCGCCGTGGCGGGCTATCCGGTGAGCGAACCGGATGCCCATCGCCTGCTCGATTCCTGCCGGCAGTTCATCTTCGGCCAGCTGCGCACCGCCATCGAGGCGGCCGGACGCATCGTGGATGCCGGGGGAAGGGTCGATACCGCGCAAATCCCGAGCTTCGTGCCCTGCACCTATAATGGCCAGCGCGGCCGCGCCAAATGCGACGTCATGGGCGCACTCGGCCTCGCCTTCCATGCCGCGCAGGATTTCTATTCCCACTCCAACTGGGTAGACATACCGGCCAGCGGTCCCATTGGTCCGGAAAACCCGCCCGGACTCGGCCAGAGCGGCCCCGCCCCGTGGCTCGACCCGCGCAGCGGCGGCGGAGCGGTTGCCGGCCTGATCACCGGCTGCTTCCAGGGCAAGCCGGAACGGGTGCTCTGCCGCTACGGCTCGGACGGCCATCGCGTGCGCCACAAATTCCTCAACAAGGATGCCGGCCTGATCGATGTGCGCACCGGCGCCATCGGCAACGGCACCAGCCCGCGCGGCGCGATCAACGGCAATTTCAAGCGCGCCGTGGAGGCGGCCATCGCCGACACGCGCAACAAATGGCGCTATTTCGCCGGCGCTGTCGTCGCCAAATACGGCAAGGCGCGCGGCAACCTCATCCTGTGCGCCATGCGCAACGACGATGAAAACGCCTGCCGCTGACGCCGACAGCCACAGCCACAGCCCCATGCCTCGCGCAACCCAGTAACGCCGATCCGCGCCGCGAAAGACCGGCGCCAACCGGAGTTCGACATGACATTGTTTCGTTCCCGCCCCGCCGCAATCGCCTTCGCGCTTGCCCTGTTCGCCCTGTTTGTCACGCTGTCCATGGCACAGGCACAGGTCAACAGCGCCAATGTCACCGCCGTTACCTATGATGGCGGCCGCTTCGTGAAGGTCGGCCCCAACCAATGGCAGGAACAGGGCGACGACGGCGCCCGGTTCGATTTCGAGGTGCTCGGCCCCGATGAATCGGCGCTCTACCTGATCGACCGGTCGCGCAACGTCCAGATCGCGCTCGACGTGTCACGCGGCATGATCCAGTACTCGCAGGACAACGAACCGTTCCGGGACCTCTACCGCATCACCGGCATGGAAGGGACGCCGCAACCGCAGGCTCAGCCGCTAAGCCAGACCGTGACCTTCACCTGCAATGAGGGCATTCCGCTGGTCGTGCGCTTCGTCAACACCGCCACCGAGAGCTTCGCCTTTGTCAGCCATGACAGCTTCCCGGAAGTCCGGCTCGTCATCGCGCCTTCGGGCTCGGGCGCACGCTATGTCGGCGATGGCTACGAACTGCACACCAAGGGCGATACCGCGATCATCACGATCAACGGTACTGAGGACATCTGCACCCGGCAGTAAGGCGGCGAGCTACGCGGCGACCGGCGGCAGCCGGTCGCGCCAGCCCTGCGGCAGGGCGGCGAGCACACGCCGTCTCAGCGCCAGCCAGCCAACGCCCAGCGTCAGCACGATCAGGCCAACCAGCAGGATCGCAGCCGCGCCGAGCTCGGAGAACTCGATGTCGGCGGCGCGCGCCAGCACGACGATCGCCACGCCGAGCGAGATCAGCCCGGAGGTGACGAAGGCGCGCCGGTCGATCACGATGCCGATGAACATCATTACTGCGACGGCGATCACAGCCACGCTCGCCTCGTAGGGCCCCGGATCGTTGCCCCACCAGCCGACGCCGCCGGACGAACCCATGGCGACGGCGAAGACGGACCACAGCAGCGCCGGCGCCGCGCCCAGATGCAGCCAGAAGGCAACGTCGGAGCGCCGTGTCACGCGTGCCGGATCGCGCAAATCGAACGCCATGGCGGTGGCAAACAGTGTGAGCGCGGCGGCCAGCGCCACGAAGCCGACCAGCAGCACATGCGTCTCGAAGATGTTGCTGGAGCCGACCAGGCCCTGCAGCACCGCGATGACGAGCATTACCGCCAGGCCGAACGCGCCCATGATCATCATCGCCAGCGCCACCGGCACGCGATAGCGCCAGTAAAAGGGAAGCAGCAGCAGGGGCTGCGCGAAGAATAGCATTGTGCCGGCCACGACCGGGCCGGACTTGTCCACCATGCCGTCGAGAATGATCAGCACAGTGGTGGTGATCGCGCTCGACAGGGCGAGCGTCAGCGCGAAGGCCGGCAGCGCGAGGCGCTGGCGCCTGACGAGAATCTCGGCCAACACGATGATCGCCGGAAACAGGGCGAAGACGGTGGCGAGCGCCGCCAGTCCGCCAAGCGCGGCGATGATGCCGATGGTGATCAGAACGTCGTGGAAGCCGCGCACGAAACGCGGCGCCTCGCTCTCCTCGACCGGCGACACCGGCTCGGCGTCGCGTGGCGCCGACAAATCGCCAAAAACCCCCGTGCCGCCATTGTCGGTCGGCCGCGGGATCAATCCTTTTTCGGCGAACCGGCCTGCCAGCCGGTCGCGTTGTTCGGCGGAGATGACCCCGTCATCCACCGCAGAGCCGAGTATCTGTTCGATGTCGTGCATGCTTACCCCACCCGATTGCTGCCGATGCAGTGTTGAATTGCAGCGCTGCCGGCATCTGCCCCTGACTCGAATTTCGCATTGGCATGCGTCCGCATCAAGGCGTTCCTGACCCGCTTGCCAGACGCCACCTTGATCGCGATCATGGCGGCGAACCTCAATCCTGCGATCCTGACTGCATGACCCGCCCTGCGCCTCCCACCTCCCAGCAAAAGCTTCGCCGCACGCTCACCCTGCCCCTGCTCGTCTTCTACGGCGTGGGCGTCACGGTCGGCGCCGGCATTTTCGCGCTGATCGGCGAGATTCTGGCGCTGGCGGGCGATGCCGCGCCCATGGCCTTCCTGCTCGCCGGCCTGATCGCCGGCGCGACGGGCGTCTCCTACGCGGTGCTGGTCGGTGTCTTGCCGCTCGCCGGCGGCGACGCCGTCTTCGTCTCGCGCGGCCTCGGCCCGGCACTCGGCCGCATCAGCGGCATCGCGGTGTCGGTCGTCGGCATCGTTTCCAGCGCGGTCATCGCGCTCGCCTTCGCCGGCTATGCCGGCACGCTGCTGCCCTTTCCGGAGGCTTTCTCCTCGCCCGTACTGGTCACCGTGATCGTGGTGCTTCTCGCCGGCGTCGCGATCCGGGGCGTACGCGAGAGCGTGCTGCTCGCCGCAGCAATAACCATCCTGGAAGTCGGCACCCTGCTCGTCGTCATCGTTGCAGGTCTGCCCGCGCTCGCCAATTTGCCGCCACCGGCAGCGCTGATCGGGTTCAGCAGCGAAGCAGGCATGCTGGCGGGCTTCGCCCCGGTCATCGCCGGCGCCTTCATCGCCTTCTTCGCCTTTGTCGGCTTCGAAGACATCGAGAACATGGCCGAGGAAACGGTCGCACCGGAGTACACCGCCCCCCGCGCGATCCTGTGGACGCTGGGCGTCACCGTCGTGCTCTATGTGGCGCTGGCGCTGGTCGCCGTTTCCGCGCCCGGCCGCGAGACAATTGCCGGCTCGACGGCACCGCTCGCCATCCTCTTCGAACAATTGACAGGCATCGGCCGCGCGCCGCTTGCCGCCATGGCCGCCATCGCAATGATCAACGGCATTCTGGTGCAGATCCTGATGGCCTCTCGCACGCTCTACGGCATGGCCAATGAGGGCCTGCTGCCGGGCTGGTTCGGCGCTGTCGATCCCGCGCGACGCACACCCCGTCGCGCCACGCTCGCCGTGGCCGCGCTCATCATCCTGCTCGCCCTCGCCTTCCCGCTCGTCGGGTTGGCGCAGGCCACAAGCCTGATCGTGCTCGCCGTCTTCGCGCTGGTGAACCTGTCGTTGTTCCGGCTGGGCGGCAGCGGCGACTACCCGCAATTGCGGCCATGGCGCTGGTGGGGACTGGCCGGCGCGATCCTCTGCGCCGTCATTCCCGTGTTCCAGCTATGGGCCGGCGCGTTTGCCAGCCATCACTGAGCCCTCGCGTAACCAGCGCCTCAACGTTTGGCCGGGCAGGTCGACATGCCGAGCATAGAATAGAGCGGGCACCAGCCGACAAGCCCGGTGAGCAGCGGAATGACGCCGATCAGCGTCCAGGTGCGCCACGAGGCATCCGGATAGAGAAAGAAAAGCGCAACCAGGCCGAGGCCGACGATGACACGCAGCGCCCGGTCGAGACCGCCTTCATTGGTGGTGAACATGATGAGCTACTCCCGTTTATATCAGGAGTTTCTCATACACCCATCTCCGCGCCGCCAGCTTGATCGCGATCAAGTCTGAAGGTGCGCTCTACGCCAACCGACCGGCGGCAGTCTAACCGTCTGTTCGCTCAGTTCGCGGAGGCGGCTTTCAGATCGGCCGGCGAGATCAGCACCGAGAATTGCTCGCACCAGATGACGACGCTCGCATAGTCAGCGATATCGACTCCGGCCGGGATCGAATAGTTCTGCCCGCCCTTGAACGCCCTGAGCCGCCCAAGATCGATGAACATCTCGCCCGCCAGATCGCCGGACGCCCTGATATTGGCTTTCGGTACAAGATAGACATGATATTTCGGACCGGGCCCGACCTCGAAATCCTCGTGCAGATAGACCTTGTCGGCAAAGACGGAGACCTCGCCGCTGCCGTAATGGATCGGGTCGGTCGGATTGGCATGAATGAACCGGCCCGAGGCCAGCCTGTCCGCAATCGCGAGCTGCGGCGTCTCATTGGCGGGCGGCGGCGGGAAGACGTAAGGGAACAGGAAGAAACCGAGCGCGACGCCGAAACCGGTGCCCAGCACGGCGCCGACGAGCAGGATGATCAGGCCGCGAACGAGGCGCCGCATCTTCAGTGCCCTCCGAACGCGACGAGCGTCCTGACCGGCACGCCCATCGCCTCGATCTTTGCCGCGCCGCCGAGATCCGGCAGGTCGATGACGAAACAGGCCGCGACGATGTCGGCACCCAGATCGCGCATCAGCTTGACCGCCCCCTCCGCCGTGCCGCCGGTGGCGATGAGATCGTCGACCAGAATGGTCTTCTGGCCCGGCCGTATCGCGTCTTCATGCATCTCGATCGTGTCGGTGCCGTATTCCAGCTCATAGTCCATGGAAACGGTCTTCCAGGGCAGCTTGCCCTTCTTGCGGATCGGCACGAAGCCGGCCGAAAGCTGGTGCGCCACTGCCCCGCCCAGAATGAAGCCCCGCGCCTCGATCCCCGCCACCTGCTCGATGCCGGTGCCGGCATAGGGGTGGACCAGTTCGTCGACGGCGCGACGAAAGGCCTTCGGCCGGTTCAGCAGCGTGGTGATGTCGCGAAACATGATCCCGGGCTTGGGATAGTCGGGGATCGTGCGGATCGCCGCTTCCAGTTCCTGACGCAGATCGCTGTCCATCGGCTTTCCCGCAATTTCGACCCGCCGAGCCAAACAAAAAGGACCTTGGCTAGCAAGGTCCTTTTGTCATTCTTCCACCGCCATGGGCGGTCTGTCCGATGGGAACCTCCCGATCAGGCTTCCTTTTCCTTCAGACCCGCCCAGACCGATTTCTTGGTCAGGTAGAGCAGGATGGAAAGGATCACCAGGAAGATCATCACCTTGAAGCCCATCGCCTTGCGCTCGACCAGATGGGGCTCTGCGGTCCACATCAGGAAGGCGGAGATGTCCTTCGAGTACTGGTCGACCGTTTCCGGCGAACCGTCCTCATAGGTGACCAGGCCGTCGGAAAGCGGCGGCGCCATGGCCAGCACGGCAGCACCCGCGAAATACGGATTGTAGTGCGAGCCTTCCGGCACGTCGAAATCGGCCGGTGCTTCCTCGTAACCCGTCAGCAGCGAGTAGATGTAGTCCGGGCCGTTCTCCGCATACAGCGTGAAGATGTCGAAGATGAACCACGGGAATCCGCGCTCGGGCGCGCGCGCCTTGGCGAGTACCGACATGTCCGGCGGCGCAGCACCATTGTTGGCTGCTGCCGCGGCTTCTACGTTCTCGAACGGCGACGGGAAGCGGTCCGCCGGAATGCCCGGCCGGTCGAACATCTCGCCATCGGCATTGGGGCCGTCGGTGATGTCGTATTCGGCGGCAAACGCCTTGACCTGCTCCTCGGAATAGCCGAGCGCCTCGAGGCTGCGGAAGGGAACCAGACGCAGCCCGTGACAGGCCGAGCAGACTTCCTTGTAGATCTTCAGCCCGCGCTGGAGCTGGCCGACATCCCAGTGGCCAAACGGGCCGGCAAAGCTCCAGTGGACATGCTTGGGATGCTCGATGGGATAGTGCGGCGTGCCGCCTTCCTCTTCGGCGGCAAGGGCCGCGCTCGCGAAACCAGAAGCCAGGACGGCGATGGTCGCCGCCCGTCCGATTCCGGAAATCATGGCTTTGATCGTCATGTGATTATTTCCCCGAAAACAGGCTTCAATGTTTCTCGTTGAGCACCGCGTCGGCGATGCTCGGCGGCACGGGCTTCGTCTTCTCCACCCAGCCGAGCACCGGCAGGATGATGATGAAGTGCGCGAAATAGTAGATCGTGCCGATCAGCGCGAGGGTCGGATAGATGCCTTCCGCCGGCCTGGAACCCAGCCAGCCCAGCAGGACGCAGACCACGACGAAGATCCAGAAGAACTGCTTGTAGAGCGGCCGATAGCGCGCCGAGCGCACCTTCGACGTATCCAGCCAGGGCAGGAACAGCAGGATCACGATCGCACCGAACATGGCGATGACGCCGCCGAGCTTGGAGTCGATCAGCACCACGTCCGTGAACGGGATCGAGATGTTGAAGGTGATCGCGCGCAGGATCGCGTAGAACGGCAGGAAGTACCATTCCGGCACGATGTGCGCGGGCGTCTTCAGCGGATCGGCCTCGATATAGTTGTCCGCATGACCGAGATAATCCGGCAGGTAGAAGACGAACCAGGCGAACAGGATGAAGAACAGCGCCAGCGCGAAGCCGTCCTTGATCGTCGCATAGGGCGTGAACGGCACCGTTTCCTTGCGCATGTTCTTGACCTCGACGCCCGTCGGGTTGGTCTGGCCGGTCACATGCAGTGCCCACACATGCAGCGCCACGAGGCCCGCGATGACGAAGGGCAGCAGATAGTGCAGCGAGAAGAAGCGGTTGAGCGTGGGGTTGTCCACCGCGAAGCCGCCCAGCAGCCATTGCTGGATGCTGTCGCCGATCCACGGGATCGCCGAGAAGAAACCGGTGATCACGGTCGCGCCCCAGAAGCTCATCTGGCCCCAGGGCAGCACGTAGCCCATGAAGGCCGTGGCCATCATCGCCACAAAGATCAGCACGCCGATGATCCAAAGCACTTCGCGCGGGTTCTTGTAGGAACCGTAATACATGCCGCGGAACATGTGGATGTAGACGGCGATGAAGAACATCGACGCGCCGGTCGCGTGCATGCGCCGCACCAGCCAGCCATAGTTCACGTCGCGCATGATGTGCTCGACGCTGTCGAAGGCGAGCGCCGAATTGGCGACGTAATGCATCGCCAGGACCACGCCGGTCAGGATCTGCGCGATCAGCATCAGCGACAGGATGGCACCGAAGGTGTACCAGCCATTGATGTTGCGCGGCACCGGATAGGCGACGAAGCTGTCATAGACCAGCCGCGGCAGCGGCAGCCGGTCGTCCAGCCATTTCATGAAGCCGTTTGTCGGCGCGTAGGTGGAATGTCCGCCACTCATCGGTCGCTCTCCCCTCAGCCGATCTTGATGGTCGTGTCGGAGGTGAACGCGTAGACCGGCACCTCCAGATTACGCGGCGCGGGACCCTTGCGGATGCGTCCGGCCGTATCGTAGTGCGAACCGTGGCACGGGCAGAACCAGCCGCCGAAATCACCGGCGAGGCCGACCGGCACGCAGCCCAGATGCGTGCACGAACCGATCATCACGATCCAGTTCTCCTTGCCCTCGCCCGCCGAACGGTTTTCGTCGGTGGCGGGTGAGCCGGCGGGTACGTTCTCGTTTTCCGCCGTCGGGTCCTTGAGCTCGTCGAGCGGCACCGCACGGGCTTCCTCGACTTCCTTGTCGGTGCGGTAGCGGATGAAGACCGGCTTGCCGCGCCATTTCACCGTGATCGCCTGTCCCGGCTCGAGCGAGGAGACGTCGACATCGATGGAGGCAAGCGCCCGCGTCGAGGCATCGGGGTTCATCTGGTCGATAAACGGCCATGCAAGGCCCACGACCCCGACCGCGCCCACGGCACCGGTCGCCAGATACAGAAAGTCGCGGCGTTCCGGATCCACCGCATCTGCCGTCTTGTCTGCGCTCACGATTCCCAATCCTTCTCTTTGCAGGCTATTCGCGATTCGCCCGATTCTTCCCCCGTGCCGACGCCAAGCGCCGGCTGCCGAATACGACGAGGTTTCGGCAGGATTTCGGGTTTTCTTATTCATGACAACAGGTCTTGTCCAGCGCGGCCGGAACCTGCGGGCACAATGTCGCGGTCTTTCCACGACTGGCTTTTGGCAGGAAGCACCTGTCCTGAATTTGTCGACTATTTCAGTCCTGTTTTTCTGTTCTGGCCGGCAGCCTCGAAAAACACTGTCCCGACCGCCATTGCGCGCCACCGCCAACGAGCGCTATGACGCGGTCTCCGCAACCGCTTTTCGCAGAACACGCCGGCATTCAGCCCATGGCCGCCCCGATCCTCTATCTCGACGACATCCGCCTGACCTTCGGCGGCAGGCCACTGCTCGACGGCGTGTCCTTCCAGGTGCAGGCCGGCGACCGCCTGTGCCTCGTCGGACGCAACGGCTCGGGCAAGTCCACCCTGCTCAAGATCGCCGCCGGCCTGGTCGAGGCCGATTCGGGTGAGCGCTTCGTCCAGCCGGGCGTCACGCTGCGCTATCTGCCACAGGAACCGGACCTTTCCGGCTTCGACACATCGCTCGACTACGTCCAGTCCTTTCTCGCCCCCGGCGACGACGCCCACCGCGCCCGCTATCTGCTCGAACATCTGGGGCTGACCGGCGAGGAAGACCCGGCGACGCTTTCGGGCGGCGAGGCGCGTCGCGCAGCGCTTGCCGGGGTGCTGGCGCCCGAACCCGACATCCTGCTGCTCGACGAGCCGACCAACCATCTCGACCTGCCGGTCATCGAATGGCTGGAGAGTGAATTGCGCGCCACACGTTCGGCCATCGTGCTAATCAGCCACGACCGGCGCTTCCTGTCGGCCCTGTCCCGGCGGACCGTCTGGCTCGACCGGGGTACGTCTCGCATGCTCGACAGGGGCTTTGCCGATTTCGAGGCGTGGCGCGACGACGTGCTGGCCAATGAGGAGGCGGAGGCCCACAAGCTCGACCGCAAGATCGCCCGCGAGGAAGACTGGATCGTCCACGGCGTGTCCGGCCGGCGCAAGCGCAACATGCGCCGCGTCCACGAACTGGCCGAGCTGCGCCGCACCCGCGCCGAGGCGCTGAAGGCAACCGGCACGGTCGAGTTCGGCGCCGCCGGCGCCGAAACCTCCGGCAAGCTGGTGGCGAAGCTGGAGCATGTCTCCAAGGCCTTTGGCGAGCGGGTCGTGGTACGCGACTTCTCCACCATCGTCCATCGCGGCGACCGCGTCGGCATCGTCGGGCCGAACGGCGCGGGCAAGACCACGCTGGTCAAGCTGATCACCGGCGATCTGAAACCCGATTCCGGCGACATCCGCCTCGGCGCCAATCTCGACATTCTGGCCATCGACCAGAAACGCGAGTCGCTCGCCTCCGAAACGCCCCTGAAGGAGGCGCTGACCGAAGGCGGCGGCGACTTCCTCGATGTTGGCGGCGCGCGCAAGCACGTCATGAGCTACATGAAGGACTTCCTGTTCGACCCGCTTCAGGCCGGCACCCCGGTCGGCGTGCTGTCCGGCGGCGAGCGCGGCAGGCTGATGCTGGCGCGCGGCCTGAAGAAGCCCTCCAACCTGCTCGTCCTCGACGAACCGACCAACGATCTCGACCTCGAGACGCTCGACCTGCTGCAGGAGTTCCTCGCCGGCTATCCCGGCACCGTGCTGCTCGTCAGCCATGACCGCGACTTCCTCGACCGTGTCTGCACCTCCGTCATCGCATCGGATGGCGATGGCGTGTGGAAGGAATATGCCGGCGGCTATTCCGACATGGTCGCGCAGAAGGGCTCGGGTGTTACCGCGCGCAAGCAGACGCAGGCACCGCGCGACAAGCCCGAGCGGGTCGAAAGGGCAGCCCCGGCTAAATCCGCCAAAGGCAAGCTTTCCTTTAAGCAGAAGCACGCGCTCGATACCCTGCCGGGCGAGATGGACAAGCTGCGCGGCGAGATCGGCAAGCTGAAAAAGGCACTGGCCGATCCCGGCCTCTACGAGCGTGAGCCGAAGAAGTTCGAGACCTATGCCACCGCGCTCGCCGAGCGCGAGAATTCCCTCGCCACGAAGGAAGAGGAATGGCTGGAGCTTGAAATCCTGCGCGAGGAGCTCGAAACTTAGCCTCCCACAGGCCGAAACGCGGGAGGCAGCCCATGCCATTGATCGATATTCAGGTGCTCGAAGGCGTCTATTCCGACGAGGAAAAGGCGCAGATTATCGAGAAGGTCACCTCGGCCTTCGGCGAAGTCGCGGGGCAGACCATGGCCGGGGCGACATCGGTCCGGATCCACGAGATCCGCAGCGGCGCCTGGGGCTATGCCGGCAAGCCGATGACCACGCAGGACGGCCTCGACATGCGGGCACGCGGCTGACCTGGTTCCAGCCGGCAGTCAGGTCATGAAGAGCTGCGACATGCCGAACACGGCAAGCAGCGCCCCCAGCCACGCCATCGGCGCCGGCATCTCCCCGGTTCGCCACCAGATCAGCGGGAGGATGAGCACCGGAGACATGGCCGACAGGGTCGAGATGATGCCGACCGAACCGCCGGACAGGGCAAACAGCACCAGCGTCATGCCGACCGCCATGGCGATCAGGCCGGACAGCGCGGTGACCGCGGCGACGGAAGGCGTCAGCGGATTTGCCGGGAGGAAGCGGCTGCCCGTCAAGCCGAGCGCCACATAGAAGCAGACGACGGAGGCACCCACCCTGAGCGCCGAAACGGCGACCGGATCGACGCCGGTTTCCATGACCGGCCTGGCGATCAGGGAACTGATGGCCTGTGAAGCCGCCGCACCCAGACCGACGAGCGCGCCGACCCAGAGCCTGCCCTTCACCGATTCCCAATGATGAAGCTGCGAGCGCCGCTTGCCGAACACGATGGCAAGCAAGACGCCGGCGATGACGATGCAGATGCCGGCAATCTCGCGCGCGCTGAGCGTCTCGTCCAGGAACAGCCATCCCAGCACCGCCGAGATCGGCGCATGCATCGAGAACAGGATCGAGGTCCGCCTCGGCCCCAGCCTGCTCATCGTCATGAACAGCATCGTGTCTCCGATGAAGACGCCGATCACGCCGGACAGGATGATGACCCCGGCATGTTCCGGCCGGATCGTCTGCCAGCTTCCGGTCGCCGCCACCCAGACGACGAGCATAACGAACACCATCGCCATGCGTATCCGCGTAAACGCGACGGGTCCCAGATGCGCGACCGGTCCCGTCGACAGGATGCCCGAGAGAGCCCAGCAGGCAGCGGCCAGGACCGCCGCCAGTTCATGGATTGGCATGCGTTCTCTCCTAAAGCCGCTTCGGCAGGAACAGCCAGGTCAGCACGCCCGTGGCGGCCAGCAGCGCCGCCAGCACCCAGAACGCGCCCGAAAAGCCGAACGCCTTGAAGGCGAAGATGTAGACAAAGGGCGGGATCAACTCCGAGGCATCGAGATAGGTCCGGTAGATCGTCGTCATCTGCGGGCGCTCATGCGCATGAACCGCGCGCAGGAACGGGATGGGCCCGAGCCCGTCCAGCATGGCGACGAAGAAGGACGCCGCGACGATCAGGATACCGGCGGCAAGCGCATGGGCCGTGCCGGCAATGCCCGTCGCCACCACCAGCACGGAAGCGCCGATGAAGGCGAGCGTGATCATGAAGCGCAGCGAATGGCGCCGCGCCCAGCCGGTCACCAGCAGATTGTTGAACAGCATGGCATTGCCCGCCGCGATCGCGATGCCGCCGGCGAGCGGCCCGAGATTGCCCTCCACCATCAGGATCGGCACATAGACGAAGAACGACACCCAGAAGGCCGAACGCGCAAACGCGATCATCCAGGCAAGGCGCAGCCGCGGCTGGCTGACGAAGCGCCCGACCGAGGCGAACGGCGATGGCGGCAGGGATTTCGCCGGCCGGATCGGACCCTTTTCCGTGAGCCGCAGATACCAGAACAGCGCGAGCAGAAGCGCGGCAAAGACCGGCGGCACCAGCCCCACCGCCCAAACGCCGTAATGCTGGTAGAGCCAGACGCCGGCCAAAGGCGTCAGCATCCAGGCGAGCGTCGACACCGCGTAGCGCAGCGGCTCGGAATGGACGAGGTCCGACTTGCGGATATAGTCCATGATGTAGAGGTTGAGCGTGATGTTGAGTGTCGCCGCACCGAAGGTACGCGCGAACATCGCCGCGATCTGCCCCGAGCCGGTGTCGGTCGCGAGGAACAGGCCGCAGGCCGCGACGCTGAGGCAGCCGATCGTGTAGCTCCAGCGCCGCGAGAACATCCGGATCATCGTCGGAATCGCAAACGAGATCACCAGCGCACCGAGCGCGACGCTCGTATAGGCGAGACTCACCGATTCCTTGGAACCGAACAGATCGTAGGCATGCAGCGGAAAGACAGTGGCAACGGAAGCGCGCGCGATCGATTCGACGAAGAATAGCGTCGCGAACGCCCAGGCGGCCTGCCCCGGCGTCGTCGATATCCAGACAGGATGGCGGACGTGAAAGGCCACCGGATACGCCCAGGATGTTTCTTGTTCTTTGCCGCCTCATAAACCCGTTTGCCGGCAAGCGGGTAGCGAGAAAACGACCTTTTCGACAAGGATTTGGCTGAATGCGTCAGACGCGATGCGACGACCCGTCCGAAGCGCCGGTTTCAGGAGATGAGACTCTCGCCGATGAACCCGCCCGATTGCCGCTCCCACAAACCGGCA
Organism: Rhizobiaceae bacterium; assembly: GCA_041987205.1. Taxonomy (GTDB): domain Bacteria; phylum Pseudomonadota; class Alphaproteobacteria; order Rhizobiales; family Rhizobiaceae; genus BOKV01. The sequence continues at coordinate 34,283 of JBHIWX010000021.1, forward strand.
TAAAGCCCCTTTCGCGCCAGCAATTCGCCATGCGTGCCCTCTTCGACGATCCGCCCATCATCGATGACGACGAGCCGGTCCATCGCCGCGATGGTCGACAGCCGGTGCGCGATGGCGATGACCGTCTTGCCCTCCATCAGCTCGAACAGATTTTCCTGAATGGCCGCCTCGATCTCCGAATCGAGCTGTGAGGTCGCCTCGTCGAGCACAAGGATTGGCGCGTCGCGCAGGAAAACCCGGGCAATCGCGATGCGCTGGCGTTGCCCGCCGGAGAGTTTCACCCCGCGCTCGCCGACACGCGCATCATAGCCCGTGCGTCCTCGCGCATCCTCCAGCGTCTCGATGAAGCCGTGCGCGTGCGCCTTCTTCGCCGCTGCGACGATGGCGTCGAAATCCGAGCCGGCCTTGCCGTGGGCGATGTTGTCGCGCACCGAGCGATGGAACAGGCCGGTATCCTGCTGCACCATGGAAAATTGAGCGCGCAGGCTTTCCTGCGTCACCTTCGAGATGTCCTGGCCGTCGAACAGGATCTGCCCGCCTTCCAGATCGTAGAAGCGCAATAGCAGATTGACCAGGGTCGACTTGCCGGCGCCCGACGGACCGACCATCCCGACGCGCTCGCCGGGCCTGATGTCGAGCGACAGCCCGCGAATGACCTCGTCCTCCCTTCCATAGCCGAAGGCGACGTCACGCAGTTCGATATGGCCCTGCGAGAAGACGAGATCCTTCGCGCCGGGCGCATCGGTCAGGTCGAGCGGACGGGCGACGAGTTCCATCGTGTTCTGCACCGTGCCGATCGAACGGAAGAAGCCGTTCAGATTGCCCATCAGCCGGCCGAGCAGCATGTTGAGCCTGAGCGTCAGCGCCAGCGTGAAGGCGACCTGTCCCGAGGTGATTTCGCCGCCGAGCCACAGATCGACGGACAGCCAGCCGATCAGCGTGATGATCAGGCCCGAAACCAAGGAAAGCGACACACGCACCCCGGTCAGCGCCCGGGTGAAGCGCTTGAGGTCGGCAAACATGCCCTCCATCGCGCCACGCACGAAATCTTCCTCGCCGGCCTCGCGCCCGTGCAACTTGACCACGGAAATGTTGGCGTAACCATCGACCATGCGGCCCGACAGCACCGAGCCAGCCTCCGCGACCTGTTTTCCCCGGCTGCGGATCTGCGGAATGAAGCGCCAGGCGATCAGGACGAACAGCGCCACCCAGACCGCCACCATGGCACCGAGCCTGATGTCGAGCGCGGCCAGCAGGCCGAACGTCGTCGCCGCGAAGACGGCGATGAACCAGATGATCTGCAACAGCGAGATCATCATGTCCCCGGCGGCCTGTCCGCCCTGCAGCACCTTCTGCGCCATGCGCCCGGCGAGATCGTTCTGGAAGAAGGTCAGCGACTGGGCGACGACATGCTTGTGGCTCTGCCAGCGCATCAGCGTGAAGAAGCCCGGCACGATGACCTGCTCCTCGATCAGGGCACCGAAGGCGATGACGACAACGCGCCCGATCGCCACGACCGCCGCCATGAACAGCAGGGTCGTGCCGTGCTCGGCGATCAGGCTCGACCAGCCGCCGGCGCGCGTACCGGCGCTTTCGGAGGCCGCGAGGATGTCGACGGTCCAGCCGACGAATGTGAACAGCGAGGCCTCGACGATGGCGTTGAGGAAGCCGTAGACCAGCAGTGCGGCGAAGGCCCATTTTGCCTGGCGCACATAGTGCCAGACGAAGCCGAGCAAACGGTTGGGCGGCTCGTAGTCGTCGCGCGGACGAAACGGATCCACCCAGTTCTCGAACAGGCGATAGACCTGCCCCACCACTGGGTCGAACAGGCTCACTCGGCCGCGCCCTTCTGCCAGTTCGTCTCCGCCTCGTCGTCCGGCAGACCGATGAACCCGCCCGACTGGCGCGCCCAAAGATCGGCATAGAGCCCGCCCTTCTCGACCAGTTCGTCATGCGTGCCGGTCTCGGCGATGCGCCCGTGATCCATGATCACGAGGCGGTCGAGCTGCGCGATGGTCGACAGCCGGTGCGCGATGGCAATCACCGTCTTGCCCTGCATCAGGTCGAGCAGGTTTTCCTGGATGACCGCCTCAACTTCGGAATCGAGCGCAGAGGTCGCCTCGTCGAGCACGAGGATCGGTGCGTCCTTGAGGAAGACACGGGCGATCGCGATACGCTGGCGCTGACCACCGGACAGTTTCACGCCGCGCTCGCCGACATGCGCGTCCAGCCCGGTGCGGCCCTTGTTGTCTTCCAGCTCAGGGATGAATTCCCATGCCTTGGCGCGCTTCGCCGCCTCGATGATCTGGTCGTCGGAGACGTTCTCGCGCCCGTAGCCGATATTGTCGCGGATCGAGCGATGCAGCAGCGAAGTGTCCTGCGTGACGACGCCGACATTGGCGCGCAGAGAATCCTGCGTGACGGCCGCAATGTCCTGGCCGTCGATGCGGATCGAACCGCCTTCAAGATCGTAGAAGCGCAGCAGCAGATTGGTCAGCGTCGTCTTGCCCGCGCCCGAACGCCCGACCAGTCCGATCTTCTCGCCCGGCGCGATGTCGAGCGACAAATTCTCGATGACCCCGCCTTCCTTGCCATAATGGAAGCGGATCTTGTCGAATGCGATGCCGCCCTCCGGCACCTTCAGGACCTTCGCGTCATCGCTGTCATTGACGGAATGCGGAATGGTCATCATCGCCATGCCGTCGAAGACCACGCCGATATTCTCGAACAGCGCGGAAACCTCCCACATAATCCATTGCGACATGCCGTTGATGCGCAGCGCGAGCGCGATTGCGACCGCGATCGATCCGACGGTCACCGCATCGCCCAGCCACAGCCAGATCGACGTGGCAGCAATCAGGAAGACAACGAGGCAATTGTTGAAGAAGGTAAGCGACTGGAACAGCGTGACCAGCCGCATCTGGCCGTGCACGGTGTTGAGGAACTTGTCCATGCCCTCGCGCGCATAGCCAGCCTCGCGGCCGGCATGGGAGAAAAGCTTGACGGTGGAGATGTTGGTGTAGCTGTCGACGACGCGGCCCGTCATGTCGGAACGGGCATCGGCCTGACGCTCCGAGATGTGCCGCAGGCGCGGCACGAACCACCATATCAGCGCGCCGTAGAGCACCACCCAGAGCACCAGCGGCATGGCAAGCCGCCAATCGGCCCCGCCGACCATGATCACCATGGACGCGAAGAACACGGCGACAAAGACGAAGATGTCGGTCACCTTCATCACCGCTTCGCGGATCGCGAGCGAGGTCTGCATGACCTTGGTCGCGACGCGCCCGGCAAACTCGTTCGAGAAGAAGTTGATCGACTGGCGCAACAGATAGCGGTGCATCTGCCAGCGTGCGATCATCGGATAATTGCCGAGCAGCACCTGGTGGATGATCGTCGAATGCGCGAGCACCAGCAAGGGAAGCGCGACCACCAGCAGCCCCCCCATCCACATCAGCCGCGTGCCCTCGTCGCCCAGAAAGGTTTCACGGTTCGCCGCCGACAGCCAGTCGACCAGCCGGCCGAGAAAACCGTAGATCGCCACTTCCAGCGCCGCGATGACGCCGGTCAGCACGGACATGGCGAGGATCCACGGCCAGACGTCTTTCGAATAGTGCCAGCAGAACGCCACGAGCCCCCTGGGCGGGCGCGAGGGGGCGCCGGGCGGATAGGGGTCGATACGCCGCTCGAAATAGCCAAACATGGGAATCTCCTGTGCCGCACATATGGCGCTTTGTCGCGAGACTGCAATTCGAAATAATTGAACCTTGGATTCAACGGTGCATTCGGCGTTTGGACGTGGCATGAACGCCACCATGCCCGATCTGGTGCTCTACCAACCCGACATTCCCGGCAACACCGGCACGCTCATGCGTCTGGCCGCCTGCACGGCAACGACACTGCACATCATCGAGCCGGCCGGTTTTCGTCTCGACGACACCGCACTCCGCCGCGCCGGCATGGATTACATGGAGATCGCCGGCCTCGCCCGTCACCTCGACTGGGAAGGCTTCGAAACCTGGCGCGAAACCGCTGGCCGCCGGCTGGTGCTGATGTCGACGAAGGCGGCAACACCGCTGTGGGATTTCGCGTTCCAGCCCGACGATCTCGTCATGCTCGGCCGCGAATCGGGCGGCGTGCCGGACCATGTACATGACACCGCAGACTGTTCGCTGACGATACCGATGGCGAAGGGCGCACGCTCGCTCAACGTCGCGCTGGCCGGCGCCATGGCGCTGGGAGAGGCGATCCGCCAGACGGCGACGGATTAATCCGCGCTCGGCAGCCGGCGCATGGTGAACTCGATCATGTCGCCAGGCAGCACGCGCCAGCTTTCCACTTCGCTGGCATAGGCGGCCTTGGGATAGGCGTCGAGAAATTCGCGTGCCTTGGCACGGGCTTCGGCGCGCGGCAGCGTCCAGCTCTGCCTTGTCCAGCCGCCCGCCTGTTTCGAGCGCGCGGCCTGCTTGCGCGCCCAGGCCTGATTGCTCCTGCGCAGCCTTTCGAGTCGCCCGGAAGCGGTCGCATCACGCGTCCCGGATTTTACGCTGTCGTCCTCTCGATCCCGGCTCATCGTGCCTTCCTCGATTGGGTACTGCCGCCAGATTGGCGACAGCTTCGCCCGGGAGTCAAGCGTTGCCGGACGAAGCCGATCCGGGCGATAGCGAAACGCATCTATTGTCAGTCGCTTTGCAGCCCTGCTAAGACTTCGCCACGCCGTGGGGGCTGTACGGCGCAATCGCATCGGGGAGAATGGCAGGCGTGAGCGAGTTTCGTCCGCAGGTTCCGCGCGGCATGCCGGCGGATATCGAGCACAAGAAGCAGACCGCCAGCGAGTGGTTCGCGACCTTGCGCGACGCGATCTGCGCGAAGCTGGAAGAGCTCGAGGACGAGCTCGAAGGTCCCAATGCCGACCAGCCGGCCGGCCGCTTCGAGCGCAGCCACTGGTCGCGTGGCGAGGGCGAAGGCGGCGGTGTCATGTCGATCCTGCACGGGCGCCTGTTCGAGAAGGCCGGCGTTCACGTCTCCACCGTATTCGGCGAATTCACCGAGGAGTTCCGCAAGCAGATACCGGGCGCCGATCTCGATCCGCGCTTCTGGGCCTCGGGCCTTTCGCTGATCATCCACCCCTGGAACCCGAACGTTCCCGCCGTCCACATGAACACGCGCATGGTGGTGACCACCGCGCAATGGTTCGGTGGCGGTGCCGATCTGACCCCGATGCTCGACGACCGGCGCCGGCAGTCCGATCCCGACACGGTCGCCTTCCACAAGGCGATGCGGTTCGTCTGCGACCGCCACAAATCCATCGCCGACTACGACCGCTACAAGAAATGGTGCGACGAGTATTTCTATCTCAAGCACCGCAATGAGATGCGCGGTATTGGCGGCATCTTCTTCGACTATCTGCATTCGCCCGACGCCAAGGGCGGCTGGGATGCCGATTTCGCCTTCGTCCAGGACGTCGGGCGCGCCTTCAACATCGTCTATCCCGCGCTCGTGCGGCGTAATATGGGCCTCGACTGGAGCCAGGAGCAGCGCCACGAGCAATTGGTCCGGCGCGGCCGCTACGTCGAATTCAACCTGCTCTACGACCGCGGCACCATCTTCGGCCTGAAGACCGGCGGCAATGTCGATTCCATCCTGTCCTCCATGCCCCCCGCCGTGCTCTGGCCATAAGCCAAATTGGCATAAATCAAGGAATCGTCACTTTCGCGCGACTAGTCTGGGGTTCCACGTGCCTCGTTTTGGTCAACGAATGGAGGAGACGATGAAAACGTTCGAATGTGGAACCCTCGTACCGGGCTGTGACTGGGAAACCTCTGCCGAGAACGAGGCGGAGATCGTCCGCCGCGCCGTCGAACACATGAAATCGGCTCATGGCGAGACCGTCATCCGCGAGACCATGGTCGACGCCATCAAGAAGCGGATCAAGGAAACGGCGGCTCAGGACTGACCTGCCCGAGCCGTGATCCCGGGCGGTCGCGCAATGGCAAGGCTGCTCAGCCGCCCTGTTCGGGTGCGAGTTCCCTTGCCTGCGCGATCAGCGCTTCGCGGTCGTCGGCAAAGCCGCTGTCGACCCATGCCGATTCGAGCTGCCTGAGCACACGGCCCATGTCCGGCCCCGCCGCAAAGCCGGCCTTGAGAAGATCGGCGCCGGCAAGCGGAAACACCGGTCTTTCCCAGTTGCGCGCGAATTTCGACATGGCAAGGAGCCTTGCCGCGCGCGGCGTCTCGCCCTGGAAGGCACGCTCGCGCGCCACTTCGACCACCAAGGTGTCGAACAGTGCCTGCGCGTCGCCGCGATATAGCGCCCTGGCGAGGTCCATGTCGCTGGCATCGTCGGCGGGCCGCGTCGCTTGCGCCCACTGTCCCAGCCTGTCCGCCTCACGCTTTGAAAGTTTAAGCCGGGTCGCCAGCGCCTCGACGCGTTCGCCGCGTGGCGGCAGGAGCGTCATCAGCCGCAGCAGCGCATCAGGCGCGAGTCCCAGATCGGCCTCGACCCCGGCCATCGGGGCGAGCGCTTCCGTCCCCCAATTGCCGGTCTCCGGCAGCGTCACGGTCAGGACGTTCGAGGTCCGCATCCACAGCACCGCGCGCGCGGGATCGGGCGCCGCCATCAACCGCTTCACTTCGTGCCAGACACGCTCGACGGAAAGCGCGGCGATCTTCTCCTTTGCCCGCGCGCAGGCTTTCAGCCCGTCAGCGTCAGGGCGTCCGCCGCCATACCACGCGAAAAAGCGGAAGAACCGCAGAATGCGCAGATGATCCTCGGCGATCCGTTCGTCGGCGCTGCCGATGAAGCGCACGCGCCGTGCAGCCAGGTCGTCGTAACCCTCAAGCGGATCGAACAGCTTTCCGTGCCGGTCGCAATAAAGGGCGTTCATGGTGAAGTCGCGCCGCAGCGCATCGGCCTGCCAGTCCGTGCCGAACCGGACCACCGCGCGCCGGCCGTCGGTCTCGACATCCTCGCGCAGCGTGGTGATCTCGTAGCCTCGCCCGCCGGCGACCGCCGTCACCGTGCCGTGCTCGATACCGGTCGCGACCACCTTCACCCCGCCGGCCTCCAGCACCTCGGTGACTTTAGGTGGCGTCAGCGTGGTCGAGAGATCGACCTCGGTGACCGGTTCGCCCAGCAGCGCATTGCGCACCGCGCCGCCATTGACACGCATCTCGCCGCCGGCCGCCTCGACCAGCGAGAACAGCGATTGCAGCGCTTCGTCGGCGAGAAAACCGGCATGCGCTTTCGGCAGCTTCTTTGGCAGGGATGGCGACGGCCTCACGAGAACATCCTGTCATGCAGCGCCGCGATGATGCCGGCGGTCACGCCCCAGATGTAATGCTCGCCATAGGGCATCTCGAGATAGAAGCGCTGCCTTCCGTGGAACTCACGGCTACCCTTGCGATGATTGGCCCGGTCCATCAGAAAGGCGAAGGGAACTTCGAAGAAATAATCGACTTCGTCGGGATTGGCCGTCAACGGCGCAGACGCCTCGACCAGCCCCAGCACGGGTGCGATCCGGTAACCCGAACCGGTGAAATAATCCGGTAGCCGGCCGATGATCTCGACCAGCGCCGGCTCCAGCCCGACCTCTTCATGCGCCTCGCGAAGCGCGGCGGCTTCCGCGCTCGCATCTTCCGCGTCGATCTTGCCGCCCGGAAAGGCGACCTGGCCCGAATGCGACGAGAGCTTGTCGTGACGCTTGGTCAGCAGCACGCTCAGCCCTTCCCTGCGCTCCAACACCGGGATCAGCACGGCGGCCGGTTTGCGAGCTCGTTCATACACCCATTCCTTGAAATCGGGATTGAGCGTGAAGTCGCCGTAAGGCGCCCTGTCAGGATCGTGCAACCGTGTACGCGCCAGCGCTCGCAACGCCTCGCCCGTCATGATCGCCGGATCGGATGGTATTTGGACACGCACCTGTCGTCGCTTTCCGGAATGGCCGTTCAGCCGGCCTGGGTGAGCCGGTCCAGTTCGCCGACTCCCATGATCGGGAATACCGCACCCTTGCTTCTGACCGCAAACATCGCCTTGCCGTCGACCTCGATCTCCTCGCCCAGCCCGACCAGTTCGTACATGACCGAGCGCGACACGAGCGCCTCGAGACGGCCGCGAACCGACAGATAGGGTTTTACCCCGCCATTGTCATCGGAAAGGTCGAACCGGATCGGATGGTCAGGCCCCGCCTCGACCACGTCGTCGACATTGGTGCGAAAGGTCAGCACCTGCTCGCCATCGCGGATTTCGGCATGCATCTCCACGGCGATGAAATGCGCGTCGTCCACACTGATGCGGATCTTCTCGACCGGCGTGACGAGATAGGTCTCGCCGTCCTCGTCCTTGCGCAACACCGTCGAGAACAGGCGTACCAGCGCCGGCCGGCCGATTGGCGTGCCGAGATAATACCAGGTGCCGTCGCCCGCGATCCGCATGTCCAGTTCGCCGCAATAGTCCGGATTCCACTTCTCCACCGGCGCGGGCCCGGCGCCCTTTCCCGTGCCCTTGTCCAACCCTCCCGCGCGCTCGATCAGCGCCTGGAGGCTGTTCATTGCCGGTTTGCGCTCAGCCGGATCGGCCATGTTCACCTGTTCCCTTTCATCGTCCTGTTTCGCGGTTCGCGGCCGCTCGACTCCAACGCCGACGGCCTGTGGTTCCCCGCGTCTGCCGCGAACCATACGGTTCACGATCTTTTTAGCAACCGTCCACCGCCTTGCATTGGCGGCGGCGCGACCTACCATGCTAGCTTCGAAGGACGAATCCGGTCGGCCGTCTCCGGCCATGCCGGGTTTCGCCAATGCCCAGGCCCGCAAGGGCACGCGCCCGTCCGGACCGGTCCCAGAAAGGACGCATTCGGGCGCACACTGGTTCTTCATGCCTGCGTAGCGAGAACGGAGCCCCGCACAATGAGCGCAATCGATCCCAGCCTGTCGAAATCGGATGAAAAGGCGGCGATCGCGGCTGCCGAACAGGCATTGGCCGAAATCGGCAAGGTTCGCGAGATGATCGGTTCGGTCATTTTCGGTCAGGAGGAAGTGGTCGAACGCTCGCTGATCACCATCCTTTCGGGCGGTCACGCCCTGCTGGTCGGCCTGCCCGGACTGGCCAAGACCAAGCTGGTCGAAACGCTCGGCACCGTGCTCGGCCTCTCCGAGGCACGCATCCAGTTCACCCCGGACCTGATGCCCGCCGACATTCTGGGCTCCGAAATCCTGCGTCAGGACGAAGACGGCCACCGCAGCTTCCATTTCGTCAAGGGCCCGATCTTCGCGCAATTGCTGATGGCCGACGAGATCAACCGCGCCAGTCCGCGCACCCAGGCTGCCCTGCTGCAGGCCATGCAGGAACACCACGTCACCATCGCCGGCCAGCGCTACGACCTGCCGCATCCTTTCCACGTGCTCGCCACCCAGAACCCGCTGGAGCAGGAAGGCACCTACCCCCTGCCCGAGGCACAGCTCGACCGCTTTCTCATGCAGATCGACGTCCATTATCCCGATCTGGAGACCGAGACCCGCATCCTGCTGGAGACAACCGGCGTCGGCGAGGCGAAAGTCTCGCCCGTGCTCGACTCGGGCAGGCTGAGCGAGATGCAGTCGCTGGTGCGGCGCATCCCCGTCGGCAAGCAGGTGCTCGACGCCATCCTGGAACTGGTCCGCTCGACACGCCCCGGCGCCGTCGACGACGAAATGGGCAAGCTGATCAACTGGGGGCCCGGCCCGCGCGCCAGCCAGGCGCTGATGGTCACCGCGCGCGCCCGCGCCCTGCTGCGCGGCCGGCTCGAACCCTCCGTCGACGACGTTTTGGCGCTCGCCGAGCCGGTGCTCCAGCACCGCATGCAATTGTCGCTGCTGGCACTGACCTCCGAGACGCGCATGACGGTGCGCGACGTCATCGCCGCCCGCAAGCAGCGGATCGCCTGATCGTGCGGCCCGGCGTGAACGCGCTACCCTTGTCGAAACTGCCACGGGAGGCTGCCGCGTGAGCCCGCCCATCGGCGCCGCCGCCCCACGCGAGACCGGCCGCGAGACCATGGCGCGGGCCAGGGCCCGTGCCTCGATCATCCCCGACCTGCTGGTCGAGGCCCATCGCGTCGCCAACAACGTCTTTGCCGGCTGGCACGGCAGACGCAAGCGCGGCGTCGGCGAGGATTTCTGGCAGTTCCGCCATTACGTCACCGGCGAGAACATGGCCGCCATCGACTGGCGCCGTTCCGCCCGCGACGACTCGCTCTATGTCCGCGACCGCGAATGGCAGGCGACCCACATGATCTGGCTGTGGGCCGACGAATCGCCCTCCATGCTGTTCAAGTCCGAAACCGCGCTGGTCGCCAAGCAGTCGCGCGCGCTCGTACTCGCCTTCGCTCTGGCTGAACTGCTGGCGCGTAGCGGCGAGCGGCTCGGCTGGCTCGGCCTGACTCGGCCCGTCCTGAGCCGCCACGCCGCCGATCGCCTCGGCCAGTCGCTGGCGATCGCTCCGCCGCAAACCGAACTGCCCGGTCCGGAAGGCATCCGCAATTTCTGCGACATCGTGCTGTTCTCCGATTTTCTCGGTCCCCATGACGAGCTGGCGGCCAAACTTCAGGCCTATGCCCGCCTCGGCGCGCGCGGCCATCTGGTCCAGATCGTCGACCCCGTCGAGCAGGTTTTCCCCTATGCCGGCCGTGTCGAGTTCACCGATCCCGAGACCGGGACCAAGTTGACCGCCGGCAGCGCGCAGGGCCTGCGCGAGGACTATGCCGCGCTGTTCGCCGCCCATGTCGAGACGGTACGCGCGCTGGCGCGCGGCATCGGCTGGACACACACGCTGCACCAGACCGACCAGCCCGCCTCGCGCGCGCTGGTCTCGCTGCATGTCCACATGAGCCAGGACAGCTGGGGAGCACCGCAGCCATGAGCGCGCTTCCCCTCGCCTTCGCAAGTCCCTGGATCCTGATGGCGCTCGGCCTGCTGCCGGTGATCTGGTGGCTGCTGCGTCTGACCCCGCCGAGGCCGCAGACCGAACTGTTCCCGCCGCTCGCCATTCTCGCCCGGCTGATACGGCAGGAGGAAACGCCGTCGCAAAGCCCGTGGTGGCTGACCCTGCTGCGCCTGCTGATGGCCGCGCTGATCATCCTCGCCATGGCCGGCCCGGTCTGGAACCCGCGCGAGGCCACGCTTTCGGGCGAAGGCCCGGTGGCTCTGATCATCGACGACGGCTGGGCTTCCGCCGGCACCTCGGCGACCGACTGGGACCGGCGACGCCAGACCGCTGAAGCGCTGGTCGCCGAGGCCGCCGCCGACGACCGGACCGTGCTGCTGATCGACACCGTCGACCCGCAGGCGCCGGCCGCCGTGCCGATCGACCCCGACGAAGCGCTGGCGCGCCTGCAGGGCATGGAGGTCCAGCCGCTCGAACCCGATCACGCCGCCGCTGCCAGACGGCTGCGCGAGGCGGTCCGCGATTTCGCGCCCGGCTCGATCTTCTTCCTGTCCGACGGCCTGCGCCATGACGGCACCGGGGAACTGGGCGAGGTGATGGCCGAAGCTACCGGTCAGCGCCGCATCGTGCTGCCCGAGGCGGGTGATCTCGTCGCCATGACCGGCCTGCGCAACGATCCGGATGCGCTGATCGGCACGCTGGTGCGCCCCGGAGGCGAACGCGCCGACGGCGAAGCCCTGCCACTCGACATCACCGCCTATGACGGTAAGGGACTTCCACTGGCGCGTGCCCGCACCGAATTCGCCGCCGGGCAAGCGAGCGCCGAATTCCGCTTCGACGAGCCGGTCGAACTGCGCAACCAGGTCGTGCGCGTCGGCATCGACCAGTACGCGCAGGCCGGCGCAGTACGCCTGCTCGACGATTCCTTCCGCCGGCGCATCGTCGGCCTCGTCTCGGGCCAGTCGGCCGATCTCTCGCAGCCGCTGCTCAGCCCGCTCTACTATATTTCGCGCGCCCTCTCGCCCTTCTCCGATATCCGCGAGGGCAACGACGCCAACATCGCCAATGCCGTTCCCGCGCTGATCGGCCAGGGGGTGTCGGCCATCGTGCTGGCCGATGTCGGCAATCTGCCCGAGGAGACCGCTGCCGCGCTGTCGCAATGGGTCGACAAGGGCGGCATGCTGATCCGCTTCGCCGGACCGAGACTGGCCGCCGCCAGCCATGAGCAGGGACAGGACACGCTGCTGCCGGTCGATCTGCGCGCCGGCGACCGCAGCCTCGGCGGCGCGCTGTCCTGGGACACGCCCAAGAAGGTCGCCGCGTTTGAGCCGGGCTCGCCCTTCTTCGGCATCGAACCGCCCAACGAGGTCACCGTCTCGCGCCAGGTGCTCGCCCTGCAGGAGGCGGAACTCGAGGAAAAGACCTGGGCCGTGCTCGAGGACGGCACGCCGCTGGTCACCGCCGCCCGCCGCGAGGCCGGCTGGGTGGTCCTGTTCCACACCTCGTCCGACGCGCGCTGGTCCAATCTGTCGATCTCCGGCACCTTCGTCGAGATGCTGCGCCGGGTGGTCAACCAGTCGCGCTCCAATTCCGCCGCCGCCGCGAGCGAGGACGTGTCGCTGCCGCCGCTGCGCCTGCTCGACGGCAAGGGTAGGCTGGGCGCGCCCGGCCCGAAGGCCAAGCCGCTCGTCCTGCGCGAAGGTGTGACGCCGGCTGTCGGTATCGAGAATCCGCCGGGCTTTTACGGCACCGATGACGGCTTCATCGCCCTCAACCTGTTTGCCGCCGACGATCGCCTGGCCCTGCTCGATCCGCCGCAATTTGCGCAGGGCGTTGCGACCACCGCCTATGCCGGCAAAAGCGCCACCGCCTTCCGGCCCTGGCTGCTGCTTGCCGCCGCCGCCCTGCTGGCGCTCGACTGCCTGGCGGTGCTGTGGATCGCCGGCACGCTGCGCTGGACCGGCCTGAAGCGCCGCTTCGCCCGCTCCGCCTCGCTCTTCGCCGTCGCCACGCTGGTCTCCCTCGCCACGCCGGCCCCGGACGCGAGCGCGCAGTCCGGTGGCGATGACGACATCGATTTCTCCGCAGCTTTGTCGACGAGACTTGCCTATGTCGTGACCGGCGAGGCGCAGGTCGACGAGATCAGCCGCGCCGGCCTCACCGGCCTGACGCGGTTTCTCACCGCCCGCACCGCGCTCGAACCGGGCGAGCCGGCGGGCGTCGACATTGCGAGCGACGAACTAGCGTTCTATCCCGTGCTCTACTGGCCGATCGCCGCCGACGCGCCGATACCCGATGCGCGTACCATGGCCCGCGTCGACGCCTTCATGAAGCAGGGCGGCACCATCCTGTTCGACACGCGGGACCAGCTTTCCGGCCCCTTCGGCGGTTCCTCCAGTTCGCCCGAGGCGCTGCGCCTCCAGGCGATCCTGTCCGGCCTCGACATTCCGCCGCTCGAGCCGGTGCCGACCGACCACGTGCTGACCAAATCCTTCTACCTGCTCAACGTCTTTCCCGGGCGCTATGCCGGCGGCGATCTGTGGGTCGAGGCGCTGCCGCCCGAGGACGCGCTGGCCGAACGCCCGGCGCGCGCCTCTGATGGTGTCTCGTCCATCCTGATCACCGGCAACGATCTGGCCGGCGCTTGGGCCGTCGACGCCGATTTCCGGCCCATGCTGCCGACCGTGCCACCCGATCCGGTGCAGCGCGAGATGAGCTACCGCGTCGGCGTCAACATCGTCATGTATGTGCTGACCGGCAACTACAAGGCCGACCAGGTCCACATACCGGCGCTGCTCGAAAGGCTGGGCCAATGAGGACCGTCATCAATGGAGGCGTGTCATGACGCGCTTCGATCTCGCCTTCTCGCCGGAACTGCCGCTACCCGTCATCCTCGTCGTCATCGCGATCGCCGGTGCCTTCGCGCTCTACGGGCTGTGGCGTCGCCTGCGCGGCGCGTGGCTGCGCTTCGCCGCCTTTCTCGTTTTGGCCGCCGCCCTGTTCAACCCGGCCGCCCTGATCGAGGAGCGCGAACCGCTCAAGACCGTGGTCGCCGTCGTCACCGATCGCACCGGCAGCCAGAAGCTCGATGGACGCGGCGAACAGACCGAGACGATCCGCGCCTCCGTCACCGAACGCCTGCAGCGCATCGGCCTGTTCGACGTGCGCGAGGCCTTTGTCGAGGACCAGATCTCGGCGACGACCGATGTCTCCACGGCACTGTTCCGTGGCCTGCGCGGCGCACTGCAGGACGTCCCGCCCGAACAGCTCGGCGGCGCCATCCTCATCACCGACGGCCAGGTCCACGACATTCCCGATTCGCTCGCCGCCGCCGGGCTGGACATTCCGGTCCACGCGCTGGTCACCGGCCGCGAGGACGAGCGCGACCGCCGCGTCGTCATCGAGGCGGCGCCGCGCTTCGGCGTCGTCGGCGAGCCCTACGAGATATCCTTCCGCGTGCGCCAGACCGGCTTTCCGGACAATTCTCCGGTCGCCGTCTCGATCTATCTCGACGGCGAATTGCTGGTCACCGAACGGGTCGAGCCGGGCGAGACCCTGCGCTTCGCCGACGAGGTGCGCCATGGCGGCAAGAACATCATCGAACTGCGCGCCGAGGCCGATCCGCAGGAGATTACCGACGTCAACAACCGCGCCTTCGTGACGATGAACGGCATCCGCGAGAATTTGCGCGTGCTGCTGATCTCCGGCGAACCGCATGCCGGCGAGCGCACCTGGCGCAACCTGCTGAAATCCGACCCCGCCGTAGACCTGGTGCACTTCACCATCCTGCGCCCGCCCGAGAAGCAGGACGGCACCCCGATCAACCAGCTCTCGCTGATCGCCTTCCCGACCCGCGAGCTTTTCGTCCAGAAGATCGACGAGTTCGACCTGATCATTTTCGACCGCTATCGCCGCCGCAACGTGCTGCCCTTGCTCTATTTCGACAACATCGTGCGCTATGTCCGCGATGGCGGCGCGCTGATGATCGCCGCCGGCCCGGAACTGGGCGAGGCAGGCTCGATCGCCGGGCCGCTGGCCGAACTCATGCCCGCCCCGCCGGACGGTTCGAGCGTCGAGGAGCCGTTCAAGCCGATGGTCTCCGACATCGGCCTCAAACACCCCGTCACCCGCGACCTCGACGGCTGGCAGGACGGCCACCCGAACTGGGGCCGCTGGTTCCGCTCCGTCGGGCTCGCCACCGGCGCCGAGGGAGCGGTGATGACCGGCAAGGACGACGCGCCGCTCCTGATGCTCGAACATTTCGGCGAGGGCCGCGTCGCGCTGTTCCTGTCCGATCACACCTGGCTGTGGGCGCGCGGCTTCGAGGGCGGCGGCCCGCATGTGCAATTGCTCCGCCGCACCGGTCACTGGCTGATGAAGGAGCCCGAACTCGACGAGGAACGCCTGACCGCCGACGCCGAAGGCCGCAACCTCGTTGTCACCCGCCAGACGCTGGGCGATGCACCGGGCGATGCATTGGTCACCGGGCCGACCGGCTCGACCTTCGCCATGCCGCTGGCCGAAGCCGACGCCGGCATCTGGCGCGCCGAGACCGAGGTGCCCGAATACGGGCTCTATTCGGCCGAGAACGGCGATCTGCGTGCACTCGTCCATGTCGGCCCGCCCAATCCGCGCGAATTCGCCGAAGTGGTCTCCACGCCCGACCTGCTCGCGCCCGTGCTGGAAGCCGGCAGAGGCACCGCGCGCCGCGTCGCCGGAAACGCCATTCCGCGTATCGTGCCGGTCCGCGCCGGCGCCACCGCCGCCGGTCAGGGCTGGATCGGCCTCGAAAACGCCGAGGCCAGCGTGCTGAAGGGCATTTCCCGCGTGCCGCTCTTCGCCGGCCTGATCGGCCTCGTCCTGCTGATGATGGCCACCGCTGCCATGTGGGCCCGCGAGGGACGGTAGACGGGCTTGGGACGACCTTCCCCCTGACGGAGCGGGCTCCTTTGGTCATCCAGGGGCTTGTCCCTGGGATCCCGTCCCTCCCGGAGTCACCTCAAAGGCTGGTCGGGCAAGCCCGGGCAATAACGGTTACGGAATTGAAGCCGGCTCGCACCTGTCTCACGACAAACGAAAAAGGCCGGCGCTGACGCCGGCCTTTCTTGAGATACTGCTGGCTTGCGACGGACGGCCTGCCCTCAGAGCACCACCACCGTGGCGCCCATCTGGACCCGATTGTAGAGGTCCATCACATGCTCGTTGAGCATGCGGAAGCAGCCATTTGACGAGGCGCTGCCGATCGTGTTCGGCTGGTTGGTGCCGTGGATGCGCAGATAGGTGTCCTGTCGGCCCTGATAGAGATAGATGGCGCGCGCGCCGAGCGGGTTGTTCGGCCCGCCATCCATGCCGTCGGCATAGCGCTTGTAGCTGCGCGGGCTGCGCTCGATCATTTCCTTGGTCGGGGTCCAGCGCGGCCAGACCTGCTTGGCGCCCACCTTCACCTTGCCGGTAAACAGGAGCCCTTCCTTGCCGACCGCCACGCCGTAGCGGATCGCCGTCGTCGGCGATTCGACGAAATAGAGGAACTTGTCCTTGGTATCGATCACGATCGTGCCGGGCTGATAGCCCGTAAAGTGCACTTCGCGCTGCTTGAAGCGGTCGTCGAGCTTGACCGGCTTGCGCTTGGCGAGCGACGCCCATTTCTCGTCATGGCCGATCTGTTCTTCCGTCAGCACCGCCGGTTCGGGCTTGCGCGCATTGAACAGGCCGAACATGAACGGCACTGGCTTGCGCTCGGACATCGCCGCTTCGTCGTTCTCGGCGCTGACCTTGACCGCCTTCGACTGCGCCCATGCGCCCTGCGCACCCGCGCCAAAGACGAGTCCCGCAACGATACCC
>JBHIWX010000022.1:0-49496 GCA_041987205.1 Rhizobiaceae bacterium
ACGAGCGACTGCATGAACATGATGATCGACAGCCCGATGATCGCGTAGAAGGCGCCATGCTCCAGATAGCGATATTCGGCGAGCGTGCCCTTCTCGACCAGCATGATCGTCATCGAACGTACATACATCGCACCGATGCCGAGGCCGATTGCGATGACGAACAGGTTGTTGCTCAGCGCGAACGCGCCGATCACCCCGTCGAAGGAGAACGACGCGTCCAGAACCTCGAGATAGAGGAAGGCGCCGAAACCGCCTTTCGCGGCCGTTTCGAGCATCTCCATCCGCTTGTCGAGAAGCGTTCCGATAATATCGACCACCAGGAAGGTCATCAGCCCGGCGATGGCGGACACGAAGAAGGAAATGAAATTCTCCTGCCCGTGCTGAAGGTTCGCGAATACGAAGATGATGCCGAGGACCAGTGCGATCTCGACACTCTGGATCGAGGCGAAGCGCAACAGCCGCTTTTCCAGCCATTCGATCCAGTGCACGTCCTTCTCCTGATCGAAGAAGAATTTCAGGCCGACCATCATCAGGAAGGTTCCGCCGAAGGCTGCGATCGGCACATGGGCGTCATGCATGATCCGGGCATATTCGGTGGGATCCATCGCTGCCAGAACGACCGCCTGGATCGGGCCGACATTGGCGGCGATCACGACGATCAGAAGCGGGAAAACGATACGCATGCCGAAAACGGCGATCAGAATGCCCCAGGTCAGAAAGCGCTTCTGCCATTTCGGGGTCATGTTCTTGAGCTTGTTGGCGTTCACGATCGCGTTGTCGAAGGACAGGCTGATCTCGAGAACGGCAAGCACGGAGCAGATGACGAAGAAGGTTGCCGTGCCACTGATCGTACCGGTGGTATTCCATCCCAGCAGCGCTCCGAGCAGGAGGCCGAGCACCGTGACGATGACCGCAAGGCGCAGATAGCTCCAGACCGACGCGGAGGCGCGAACCGCCGTCCCTGCCCCGCCATTGCGGTGGGTTGTGCCTTTCATGTTCAAAACAATTCCAGACGGCTGGTATGCGTTGCGGTGCCCGACATCGCGGAAGCGCCGTTACCTCCGCCAGAGGGGCCCGGTCACCGACTATTATCTTCAAACCCGGAATGCCAAAACCCGGTCTGGATTGTCTGCACCGGTTTCGCCAGCCAGTGCAACAGCCAAGTTTTCGCCCGGCCAGAGACACCCGCACCGCCCTTTTTCAGTTCCAGGCCACCGGGTGACTCGTTCAAACCTCCTCAGTCATGCTCGACATAGCACAGCGTCTTGCGACCCGCGACCGTCAGAGGCTCAGCGCCAAAAGGACGGCCCGCGAACATCAGGAACCGCTCCGCGATGACATCGAAGCAGCCCGGACACAAGTTCCGGGCGCGCAGAAGGTCAACATGACCTGCGAAAAGGCTGTCTATCAGTAAGGTGTAGCTGGAATTGCGATTGAGCCCGCCCCTAATCGGACGACCTGGTCGCCCGACAGTCAACCGCGAAGCGCGAAAGCGCTATTACGCCGCCTTCAGCAATCCCGTCTGCGGATGGCAGTTGATGTATTCGAGGATCTGGTCCTGCGCCCGGACCACGCTCACTTCGTGATACACGCGGAGCAATGCGTCTTCGCCAAGCTTCGCATAATGCCTGATCGCCGCCACGAAGATCGCCAGATGGGTCGGATGGCTTTCCGCCCAGCGTTCCAGTTCCGCCAGCCCCCGCCACAGGCTCAGGCTGTAGGATTTGTCCACGGACGTGCCATCTTCATCGACCATGGTCATGAACCGGTTGGAGAAACAGCCGACATCAAGCCCTTCGTCGCGCAGAAACGCCATGCCCTCGCTCAGGGCCGGCAGGACGTCGTTGAGATAGAGTTCGCGTTCGCGGTCACCGGTATCGCCCCAGTCCTGACCGGAGCGGATCACGCAAAGATTTTCCTGCGGGGAGACCCGGATGCGCCGACCGAAAGTGCCCTCGCCCGCGCCGTCCGCTGCGACTGAACCGTCCGGCTCGAGTTCGTCGACCTGCGACAGCGCTATGCGGTCACGCGAACTGCCCCAGTAGCCGTGCTCATAGACCTCGCCGCTCATGTCGTCGGCGAGTTGGGCAACGCCTTCTGGGAGGCGATGGGAGAAGATCGTCTCGAACTCCTCGGCTCGCGGCAACAGAATTTCGCGGAAGTAGCCGACGCCCTCGTCGCACCTTGCATCGTCATCCCACCACTGGCGGGTGCGCGCGGCACTCAGCCATGCCTCGAAATCATCGCGCGAATCCCAATAGGCCGCGGTCACCACATTGGTGTAACCGGCCTCGTCGACATATTGGGCCCTGTCCCAGTGACCCGGCTGGTGCGGGCCGGACAGGCTTTCGGCGATCTCGGCGAGCGCGTCGACCGCCGCTGCGGGGCAATCGCCAAGATACTGGACCCCGATGAACGCCATCGCGACCTGCAGGACGGAAGGCTTGAAACGGGCAACAAAAGACTGGTGGGGCGGCCTGTAACGCTCAGACACGCGCGGCTGGCGGCTGCGTTCCATCTCGAGATGTTGCGGAATCGCCGCCTCGAACGTCCTCTCGCCCTCAGCCATGTTTCTTCCTTCCTGACTTTCCGACCCGCGCGAAGCCCGCGAGAATGTGTACCAAACTTCTAACTCACCGCGGCGTGCATGATCTGGTCCTGCGTGGCCGTTTCACCGTCGAGTTCCTCGACGACCTGCCCGCCGCGAACGACCAGAATGCGATCCGACGCCGCCAGGATTTCCGGCAGGTAGGATGAGATCACCACCACCGCCTTGCCGCTGTCGGCAAGGTCGCGAATGATGTCATGGATCTGCGGAATGGCGCCGACATCGACACCGCGCGTGGGCTCATCGAAAAACACGACACCGGGGCCCTGTGCCAGCGCCTTGGCCACAACGACCTTCTGCTGGTTGCCACCGGAATACTGGATGATCTTCGCATTGCGGTCGAGCGCGGAGATGGAGAGTTTTCCGATCCACTCGCCGCCCGTCTGGCGGCTGCGCCGCTTCGAATAGAACCATCGCGCGCCCTTCGGAGAGGCCAGCTGCGCGAGATAGATGTTGTCGTCAATCGACATGGTTTCGAAGAAACCGTCGATCTTGCGGTCTTCGGTGATGTAGACCACACCGTCGGCGATGGCCTGATGCGGCGCGCCGTAGCGTACCTGCCTGCCCTTGACGAAAACCCGACCGCCTCCGAACCGACGTCCGAAGACGCCGGAGATCAGCTTGGCGATTTCCGTGCGCCCGGAGCCGACAAGGCCGGCAATGCCCACCACCTCACCCGCCTTAAGCGAGAACGAAGCCCCGCGCACGATGTCGCCGTAGGAAAGATCCTCGACCCGGAGCATCTCCGTACCCGTCTGCCCTTCCGGCCGTTTGCGGCGGGGGCTGGTTTCCACGTCACGGCCGACCATGTGCCGGATCAGCGCGGCGCGGTCGAACTGCTCCGCCGGACCGCTCGTAACCAGCTTGCCGTCGCGCAGGATCGTGACGCGGTCGGAAACCGCCAGCGCCTCTTCGAGCGCATGCGTGATGAAGATCACCGCCACGCCACGCTTTTTAAGACTTTCGAGCAGGTGCAGAAAATGCTCGACTTCCGGCGGCGTAAGGCTGGCCGTCGGTTCGTCGAAAATCATCACGCGCGCATTCATCTGTACCGCGCGGGCGATCTCGACCATCTGTCGGCGCGCCGTACCTAATTGTTCCGCGCGCGCAGTGGCGTCGACATCGAAGCCCAGCGTCTTCAGCAGCCGTTCGGCACTGGCGCGCATCGCAGCGAAGCGGGCAACGAGCTTCTCGCGTCCAAGCGTCAGGTTCTGCGCAACCGTCATGGTCGGGATCAGGCTCGTCTCCTGATAGACCATGGCAATGCCGGCCTCGATGCTGTCGGCGGGAGAAGAGAAATGCCTCAGTTTCCCATTGAGCAGAAGCGCGCCGTGCGTCAGGGGCACGGCGCCGGCGATGATCTTGGACAGGGTTGACTTGCCCGCGCCATTCTCTCCAAGCAATGCATGGATCTCGCCCGGACGTGCTTCAAAGTCGACATTCTCAAGCGCATGAATGCCGCCATAGGCCTTGCTGGCGCCTTTTAGCTGGAGCGTCATCGGCTCATCGATCGGCGTCGACCATTCCGTTCCGGCGTTTTTCGCGATGTCCGATTGTGCGGCTTCATGCGAGGCGTTGCGCCCGCCCGCACCCTTTCCAAGCCCGCCGAACTTGGCCCACAGCCCCGCCAGCACCATGGCGAGAATGAGGATCGCCCCGCTGAGCGATGAGGTGAGCGGTCCGGGCAGGTTCATCCTGAGAAAGCCGCTGACCAGCAGGAAGGTGATCGCCGCCCCGATCAATGCCCTTGCGACCGTGCCGCGCCCGCCCGCCAGGCTGATGCCGCCCACCATCACCGCCGTCAGCGCGGCGATCTCGAGGCCCAGCCCCGTGTCGGAGCCGGCGCTGTTCTGACGCGCCGCGTAGAACAGGCCCGCCAGGGAAGCGATCATGCCGGAAAGCACATAGGCGAGAAACAGGGAGCGGCCGACATGGATGCCCGCATGCCGCGCCGCCTTGCGGCTGGCGCCAACGGCCATGATGTGCAGGCCGGGACGAATGCGGGTCAGGAGGATGTGCATGGCCAGTGCGACAACCAAGAGCACGCCCATGTTGGTGGGAATGCCCAGCACATAGCCGCGGCCGAGGAACTGCCAGCCGGCCGTGTCATGCATCGCGATCGCGAGTTCGGTGGTATTTTCGTTGGCGATCCAGTCATACCCCGCCCTGAGAATGATCAGGACGGCGAGGGTCGTCAGGAAGGGCTTGGTCTTCAGGAATGCGATCAGAAAGCCATTGACGGCTCCGATGACGAGGCCTGTGCCAAGAACCCCCAGCGTCACGAGTTCGAGCGGCAGGCCGTGAATGCGGAAGAGGTAGAGCGCAACGAAATTCGCGATCGCGAATGTGGCGCCGATCGAAAGGTCCATTCCGCCGGACATGACCGTGATGGCCATCGCGATGGCCAGCAGCGCCGGCTCGGCGAAATCACGCATGAGCTGCTGCTGGTTGAGCAGGCCGAGATAGTTGGGAACGGTGATCGCGAAGCCCGCATAGAGCACGCACATCACCACAAACGGCGCACCGACGGCGGCGCCGAACGCGCTGAGGCGGGTCGTCAGCGCTCCCAGGGCGGATCGCCTGTCGCCTGACCTGGTATCGGAAAGCTGTTTCATCGCGCGTGGACCGGCTCGTTCATGCATGTGGTGCGGAAGCGGGCATTGGGCCCGCCTCCGCGCCTTGCGTCAGGACAAGTTTTATTTCGAGGTAGCACTCGCCTTTTCGAAGCAATAGTGGCGGTCTTCCTTGCCGGACACCCAGAAATTATTCGAGAGATAGACCAGGTTCTGCTCGCCTGCCGGAACGCCGCTTTCCAGAAGCGTCAGGACAGCGTTGGAAATCTGCTCACCCTGGACGTTGGAGCGGAAGGACAGGACCTTGTGGTACAGCCCGTCCTCGACCAGATCGCAGTCGCCCCAGTTGCCCTCGCTCGAGGCATAGACCTTGACCTTGCCTTCGAGGCCCGCCGCCTTGACCGCCTGAGCGGCACCGGCCTGCATGATGCCCCAGAAGCCGTAGGTCGCGCACAGATCGGGATGCTGCTGCAGGACCGTCGCCGTGATCTCGTTGGCGCGATTGCTGTCCCAATTGGCGGCCTGGTTCGAGACGATCTCGATCGACGGTTCCTTCTCGAAGATCTCCATGGCGCCCCTGAGCTGGTCGACACTGCCGGCGGCCGTCGGCTCACCCTGCACGATGGCCACCTTGCCGGAACCGTTGCCATTGCCGCAGGCTTCGACAATGTCGCGCGCGATGATGCGGCCCGTATCGTAGTAGTCGACACCGACATAGGCATCGGAAGGCTGGTTGGAGCGCATGTTGACCTGGATGACGTAGATGCCGTTGTCCATGGCCCGTTTGATCTCATTGGCCAGAAGCGCCACGTTGGCGTTCTGCACGATCAGCACATCCGGCTTCTCGTTGATGACCGAGGTCACGGCCTGCAATTGCGCGTTGGAGTCGAAGTTCGGATCGCGGACGATCAGGTTGATGCCCCAGCGTTCGAAGTTCTCGCGCATGGGGGTCGTCCAGCTGTCGACCAGGGGATTGCCGAGCGTGATCGGCACCCAGGCGACTGTCTTGCCGACGACCATAGCGTCGAAATCGTCACGCAACTGGGTGCGCGAATCCTGGGCCGCGCCGGTGGAAGCCGTGCCGGCAAGGACCGTCGCAAAGAGCAGCCCGGCCAGGCCACGCCGTATTTTCTTGTTCATGATGTTCCAACCTCTATTGCCTGCGTCACGCATGACGCGGTGTTGACGGGTGCGGTTGATGCCGCACGGTGCCTCAAGCCCGTTCCCGGAGCTCCAGGCGTGTTGTTGACGGACATTTCGGGAGGCGTTGCCGGTCTGAAATGCACGTCCCGGAACGATAAGAGTATTTTCGCGGTGAAACCGACTTTAAAGCCGAGACCGCCCAGCCATTTCCGCTGCTTTTCGGCACCTCGGCGACAATCGTTACTGCGTTGGCGAACCGGCCGGGGCATGGCCCGACGAGGCCTGAAATGGGCGAATTCCAATGGCTGCAAGTCCCGTCAGTCACCCTGGCGCGCCGTCTCTTCGTCGCGGGGATGCAGGAGGTTGTCCAGGATGATCGCCAGCAGCAACACCGCACCCTTGATGATGTTCTGAAGGTAGTAGTTCAGGTCCATGATCGTCATGCCGTTCAGCAGCACGCCGATGAGCAACACGCCCGCCAGAATGCTGAGCACGCCCCCGCGTCCACCCGTCAGGCTGACCCCACCCAGGATCACCACCATGAGGACGTCGAACACAAGGGTCGAACTGGTGGCGCGCAAATTGACCATGCCGGTCGAGGCGGTCATCACCAGACCGCCTGCAAAGCCGATGATGGCGCACAGCACATACTCCAGCACCGTCAGGGCGCCGACACGGATGCCGGTCAGTCGCGCCGCTTCCGGGTTGTCGCCATGTGCGTAAATGAACCGGCCGGCAATGGTGAACCGCAGAAACAGATGCAACAGGAGGGCCAGCACGCCGAAAACGATCAATGGGACGGGTACGCCGTGCCAGTTGCGGCCCAGCGCAAGAAAGTTCTCGAGCTCGGAAGGAATCGGCGTGATCATCGAGGTCACGATCGTGATCCGCGACAGGCCTACGAAGACGAGCGCGCTTGCGATCGTGACCAGCAATGCCGGCAGGCCGAGGCTTGCGACCAGCGCTCCGTTGACCACGCCCATGCCGACCGCGAGGGCAAAGCCAGCCAGTATTGCGAGAGGCATGCCCGTGCCTTCGATCAGCAGCGTCGACGTCAAGCCCGCGGAAACCAGCGCGATGGCGATCAGCGAGAGATCCACGCCTCGTCCCAGCACCACGACCGCCATGCCGAGTGCCAGAATACCCAGCACCGAGATGCTGCGCAGAAGCGCCAGCGTATTGCCGATCGAGGCGAAGCCGGGCAGCAGGAAGGCGAACACGATCGCCAACAGCACCGCGATCCCGAGAACGACCTGTTCCTGCCCGATACCCTGGCGGAGCGCGTGGATTCGTCCGCGACCATCGCCGCTTCGGTTGTGCATGGTCACGTCAGTCAACGGATGCCCAATCGTCATTTACATCGATCCCGTCGCGCATATTGCAGTGCATCATGGCGGTTTGCCAAGCCTCAAACATGCTGCCCGCCATTGATATGGATCTCCGAACCGTTGATGTAGGCGGAGTTGGCGGAGCACAGGAATTCGATGGTCTGCGCCACTTCAAGCGGCGTGCCGAGTCGATGCATCGGGATGTCCTCGGCGACGATCTTCTCGGTGCCGGGTGAAAGGATCGAGGTGTCGATTTCTCCCGGCGCGATCGCGTTGGCACGAACCCCCTGCTGTCCGAACTCCCAGGCCAGTTCCCGCGTGAGCGTTTCCAGGGCAGCTTTCGAGCAGGCATAGGCTGCCCCGGCGAATGGATGGACGCGCGAACCGACCACGGAGGTCACGTTCACGATCGCCCCGCCAACCTGCTTCATCTTCGGGAAAAGCCCCCGGGCCAGAAGCGCTACCGACACCAGATTGACGGTCAGCACGGTGTTCCACACCTCGTAATCGGTATCAAGAACGCCCATGCGCGAACCATTCCCGCCCTTTGGCGAAATGGCGGCATTGTTGACCAGCGCATCCAGCCCGCCATCGCCGAGGTGTTCCTGTACCCGGGCGATCAGCGCCTCGCAGGCCTTCGGGTCGGAGAGGTCCGCCTGAATATGGCTTCCGGAGCCACCTTGCCACGGGCAGGAATCGTCGAAGGCCTGGCGAGAAACCGTCAGGACCCGCCAGCCCTTGTCGTGAAACAGTTTCACGGTGGCATGACCGATCCCGCGACTCGCCCCGGTCAGCAACATTGTTTTTTGTCTCTCAGGCACTGATCAACCCTCCGTCAGATAGCATGTCACGCTCGTTCGCCGCAGACAGTCTGTCTGCAATCATCTCCGCAATCGGTATCGCGGATGTCGCGGCCGGCGACGGCGCATTGAGTACATGGAGCATTCGGTCCGTCGCGGCGAACACGAAATCGTGGATCAGCCTGCCGTCACGGGCGACGGCCTGCGCCCTGATCCCGGCCGGCCAGGGCTGCAAGTCCCCTGTTTCGAGCGACGGACAGTATTTCCGGCATTCTGCCAGATAGCGTTTCCTCGAAAGGGAGTTCGCGAACTCCCCCAGCGCATGACGCCAATATCTGCCGAGAAGCCGCCAAGCGCCGGGGTAGGCCGCCATGGCCAGAGCGTCCCTGAGGCTAAAGGAAAACCTGCCATAGCCCTCGCGCGCGAAACCGACCACCGCATTGGGACCGACGGTCATCGTGCCGCCGACCGTCGGGGTCAGATGAATACCGAGAAAAGGCAGGTCCGGGTCGGGCACGGGATAGATCATGTGCCGTACAATGTCCGACTTCGCGCGCGGCAGCGCATAGTACTCGCCCCGAACCGGCACGATGCGGCATTCGGGTTCAATGCCCGCCATGCGCGCCACCCGGTCGGACTGCAGTCCGGCGCAGGCCACGACTTGCCGCGCGGATACGCTCGTCCCGTTGATTTGAAGCCGAACCGTTTCACCGGCTTCGGTGATCGAGCGAACCTCTGCACCGAGCTGGATCCTGCCGCCGGCGCGCGTGATGCGGGCGGCCATCGCGCGGCAGACCGCCCCGTAGTCGACGATACCGGCATCAGGAATACGCAGGGCGCCAAGGCCCGACACATTTGGCTCAAGCTCTTTCAGCGCGGCCGCGTCCAGTTCGGTGGCGTCGACGCCGTTTGCACGCGCACGCGCACCGAGCGCTGCGAGCCGCTTCATTTCGACCGACGATGTCGCCACCAGCAGCTTGCCGCAGGTGACGTATTCAATGCCCTCTTCATCGCAGAAGGCCTTGGTCGCATCGCATCCGGCGCGGCACAACAGCGCCTTCAGACTGCCGGGTTCGTAGTAAATGCCGGTATGGATGACACCGGAATTATGCCCGGTCTGATGCTTGCCGACTTCGCTTTCCTTGTCCACGAGCAGCAAGGATGCGCCGGGTGAACGCCTGAGCAGTGTCATGGCCGTCGCCAGCCCGACGATGCCTCCACCGACAATGACGAAATCGAACTCCATGCGTCAGGCCGGGTTCAGATAGCTGGTCTTGGTGGTCGTGTAGAAATCCTTTGCGTGCCGGCCCTGTTCGCGGGGACCGAAGGAAGAGCCTTTGCGGCCGCCGAAGGGCACGTGATAGTCCACGCCGGCAGTCGGCAGATTGACCATCACCATGCCCGCCTCGGCGTATCTCCTGAAGGCGCTGGCATGTTTCAAGCTCGTCGTACAGATGCCCGCCGAAAGGCCGAACTCGGTATCGTTGGCCACGACCAGCGCCTCGTCGAAATCACGCACCCTGATGACTGCGGCAACCGGCCCGAAGATCTCCTCGCGGGCAATGCGCATGGCATTGTCCACCTCGGTGAACAGTGCCGGCTCCAGATAGAATCCCTCGGTTTCGCGGTTGAGCCGATTGCCGCCGGCAACGAGTTTTGCGCCTTCGGAACGACCGGCCTCGATGTAGTCGAGATCGCTCTTCAACTGGCGCCCGTCGACTGCCGGGCCGATATCGGTCTTTTCATCCAGCGCATTGCCGACCACAAGAGCGCGCATCCGTTCCTGAAGTGCCGCGACGAAGCGGTCGTGGATGCCGTCAGTAACGATCAGGCGCGACGATGCCGTGCATCGCTGGCCGGTGGAAAAGAAGGCGCCATTGGTCGCGACGTCTACGGCGAGGTCGAGATCGGCATCGTCGAGCACCACGAGCGGGTTCTTGCCGCCCATCTCGAACTGCACACGCTTGAACGGTGGCCTTGCCGCCGCCAACGCGATCGATGCGCTTGTTTCCGCCGAGCCGGTGAAGCTGATGGCGTCAATGCCGGGATGTTCGGCAATTGCCTGCCCGACATCCGAGCCGCGCCCCATCACGAGGTTGAACACGCCTGCCGGCACGCCGGCACGATGGAGCACGTCCGCCAGGGCCCAGGCGCAACCCGGCACAAGATTTGCGGGCTTCAAGACAACGCAGTTGCCGTAGGCAAGCGCCGGCGCGATCTTCCAGGCGGGAATGGCGATCGGAAAGTTCCACGGGGTGATCAGCCCGACCACGCCGACCGGCTCGCGCGTCACGTTGACCTCGACACCGGGCCGAAGGCTGTCGATCTGCTCTCCCGTCACCCGCAATGCCTCGCCGGCGAAGAAGCCGAATATCTGGGCGGCGCGAACGGTCTCGCCGATACCCTCGGCGAGGGTCTTGCCCTCTTCGCGAGACAGGAGCCGACCTATCTCGTCCTTGCGGGCAAAGAGTTCGTCGCTCGCCGTCCGCAAGATGTCGTGGCGCAGTTGCGGGCTCGCCTGCGACCAGGCCGGCAGGGCCGCGCGCGCCGCCGCGACGGCCTGATCGGCGTCACTCACCGTCGCCAGAGCGTAGTCGCCAATTACGTCCGATATGTCGGACGGATTGATGTTGGCGGTGGCGTCGGCGCCATTGATCCATTCGCCACCGATCAGATTTCTGAACATCTCAGTCAAACCATATTCCTCAGGCTTTGTGCCGATCCGATTTCAGGAGGCCGCCGGCAGACACCGGTCCGCCATGACCGCATCGAGCGCCGCACCGAAGCGGTCGAACATCAGGTCGATTTCCTCATCGGTGATCACCATCGGCGGGCAGAACGAAATGGCGTCGTTGATCATCGAGCGCAGCACGACGCCCTGGTTCAGCGCCTCTACCACCACTGCGGGACCGACGCCAAGCGCGGGCTCGAACGGTGTGCGCGTCGCCTTGTCGGCGCTGAGTTCGATCGCTCCAACAAGTCCAACGCCCCGGGTTTCCCCGACCAGCGGATGGTCGGCAAACCCGTGCAACCGCTCGAGAAAGCGTTTCGAAGCCCTGGAGACGACCTCGACCAGATTCATCTCCTCGTAGATGTCGAGCGCGGCAAGTGCGGCCGCTGCCGCAACGGGGTGCCCGGTATAGGTATAACCGTGGCCGAAGATGCCGACTTCCTTCGATCCCTGTACCAGCCCATCATAGATCTTCTGGGAGACCATCGTCGCCGATATCGGCAGATAGGACGCCGAGAGCGCCTTGGCGCAGGTCAAAATGTCCGGCCGCATGCCGAAGGTCTGCGATCCCCACATCGAACCGGTCCGCCCGAAACCGCAGATTACCTCGTCGGCGATCAGCAGCACGTCATACCTGTCGAGCACCTCCTGGATGGCGTCGAAATAGCCCTTTGGCGGCACGATCACGCCACCCGCGCCCATGACGGGCTCGGCGATGAAGGCAGCAACCGTTTCCGGTCCTTCGCGCTGGATCAGCTCCTCGAGTTCGCCGGCCAGTCGCGTGGAGAAGGCTTCCTCGGATTCACCGGGCTCCGCAAACCGGTAATAATGCGGGCACGCGGTATGAAGAATGTTGGCGATCGGCAGATCGAAGAGACGATGATTGGCCGGCAGCCCCGTCAGGCTGGCAGACGCGATGCTGACCCCGTGATAGCCCTGACGCCGCGCGATGATTTTCTTCTTTTCGGGGCGGCCAATGGCATTGTTGTAGTACCAGACCAGCTTCACCGCCGTGTCGTTGGCGTCCGACCCGGAATTGCCGAAGATGACACGCCCCATGGGCGCGGGCGCCATCTGCCTCAGCCTGTCGGCGAGTTCGATCGCCGGGCCGTGCCCCTTGCCGTTGAACATGTGGTAGAATGGCAATTGCTCAAGCTGGCGGGTGATCGCCTTGGTGATCCTGGACTCCGAGAAACCCAGCGAGACGCTCCAAAGGCCGGCCATGCCCTCGATATAGTCCTTGCCGTTCTCGTCAAAGACAGTCGAGCCGGAGCCCGAGGTGATGACCAGCGGCCCGGTTTGTTCGTGCCGGGACAATTCGGTGTAGGGATGAAGGACCGACTGGAGGTCCATCGACTTCAGACTGTTGGAAACCATGTTTCCTCCCGCTCGCAGCATTTGCCCGGACAGTTGCATGCGCACCGGGGTGGTTTTGACCGAAGAAACGGCACAACGCGGTGGGCTCAACCGTAAAACGTCGTCCGCACAGACAATTTCTCTTCACCGCCTGTGACCCGTCATGGGATGCGCAACACCCTGAAGTTTTCTTGTGAGACCGGCATTGTGGATGGCGAGAAATAGCCCGGCGAATGGCGCGCGCAGATTGACACGGGGAGTGGAAATCGCCACGGTTTCAGATGTTTCAACTGCCATCGTGGAAAAGATAACCGGAAACATGCGAAAACAGGACAAAACGGACGGTGCGACCCCACCACTCGACTCCCGCGACTACAAGATTTTGCGTGAGCTCCAACGCAACGGCAGGATCAAGGTGGTCGATCTGGCGGAGCGGATTTCACTGTCGCCTTCGCCCTGCTTCTCACGCCTGAAACGGCTCGAGGACGAGGGATATGTGAAGGGATATTCGGCCGTTCTCAACTTCGAGAAGCTGGCAAAGCCCGTCGTCACCTATGTCAGGATCACACTCAGTCGCCATAACGCGCGGCAATTCAGCGAGTTCGAGCAGATCGTCCGCGAAATACCCGAAATCGTTTCATGCCATCTGGTGAGCGCCGAATTCGACTACATGCTGAAGATGGTTTCCCGCGACATCGATCACTTTCACGCGGTCACCGAACTGCTGTTCTCGAGGGCGGAGTTCATCTCGCAGCACTTCACCTTCATCACGATCAAGGAAGTGAAGGACAGCAGCATCATTCCCATCGACTTCCTGCTCGACAGCGCCTGAGCCCTCAGCCTGCGATATCCAGACCGGGCGCTGACCTCAGTCGTCCAGGCTGTCGAATCTCCAGGTATCGCCGCTGCTCGTGATCAGGCCGGCCGTCGAGCCAGCAAAATGCGTCCCGAACACGATGACCGGAACGTTCGCATGGCGTTGCAGGAATTGCCTGCGTGTCGCCCGGGCCTGCTCGATGTCGAAATCGAAGGTGCTGCTTGCGTCCGGCAAGGCGCACTGGATTGGGTGGTGCATCATGTCGCCGGTGATCACGGCCTTTTCGCCATTGGATTCGATGATCACGCTGACATGGCCCGGTGTGTGCCCCGGGGTGGGCTCAAGCCGGATTTCATTGGTCAGCCTCTGATAGGAGTCGACGAGGACATCGAGCCCGGCATCGACGATCGGCTGCACCGAATCCTTATAAACCGCTCGCGCTTCGAGCACGTTCTTCGAGACTTGCTCGCTGACATCGCCATCGATGTCCGCACCCAGTTCCTGGGTCCAGTGCGACCACTCGCGTCGGCCGAAAAGATAGCGCGCATTCCTGAATGTCGGTACCCATTGCGTGCCGGAAAGCCTCGTGTTCCAGCCGACATGATCGACATGCATGTGCGTGCACAGCACCATGCTGATCGATTCCGGCGGATAGCCGGCGTCCGTCAACGCATCGAGGAACGGCAGTTGAAGATCGTTCCAGGCTGCGTTTCGGCGCGGCTTGTCGTTTCCAACGCAGGTATCCACGATAATCCGGGTGCTGCCATTGTCGAGAATGAAAGCCTGGGTGTGACTGATGAGGCGGCCATCTTCTTTCGCGTGGTCCGGGCAAAGCCAGGACTGACCCAGCACTGCCTCGGGACTGAGGTCGCGAAAGACGAAATCCGGCCAGCGCACATTGACCAGTTCGACAACCCGCGTGACCTTGACGTTGCCGATCTGCCAGCTTCGAGTCAGCATATCATTCCCAGATTTCGGGCCCAGATTTCGGGCCCAGACATTCGGACAGGTTCATCCCTGCCGTACGCGAGGCCAGTCGAGCCTTGCCGGACGGATGGCGGGGTCGTTGCGAGCGCCGCCGGTGATTGCCTTCGTTATTCCGCTGCTTCGGCGTCACGGTCAGAAACCGTGTCCCGGGTATCGGCCGCCTCTTCTTCCGTGCCGGTCGAAGCAGCAGCCTGGCGAAACGCGCCTGGAGCCCGCATCGCATTAGACGCATCGCCGAAGGATTCGACAGAAGAGGTATTCTCCCTGTTGAAACGCAGCGACAGGACATCCGGACGGGCATAGTGACCGACCGGATCGGCAGCGGCTTTCGACATCGGAATCAGCGACAGGTCGATATCGGCATACAGGATGCCTTCCTGATCGTGCGGCAGCGGCTCGACCAGCAGGCTGCCGTCCGGCGCGAAGAAGCGCGCCCAGCCGCCGCCCGTATAGGCGAACAGTGCCCGCTGCTCATCGGTCTCGCAGAACGTGTCGATGCATGCCTGGTCGATCATGTTGCTCGAATTGACGACGAAGACCTGTCCCTCGATCGCATACATGCGCATCGCGGTCTGCTGCACTTCGGGGCTGAAGCTGTAGAAATGAGGCAGGTAGAGCGAATGGCCCGGCCATGAGCCGATATGAATCTGCTCGTACTGGCTGAACATCGCGTATTTGGAAAGCGGCTGAAAATGCTCCCAGCAGCACAGCGCACCGACCCGGCCCATGGGCAGATCGAAAACCGCAAGGTCAGAGCCATTGCCCTCGCCGTAGACCGAACGCTCGACATGGGTCGGCTTCAGCTTGCGGCGGTTGCCGATCAGGTTGCCGTCCGGTCCGATCAGGACCTGGCTCATGTAGAGACTGCCGCCAGCACGCTCGCTGTAGCCCATGACGACGGTGATCTGGTTCTTTCTTGCCGCGTCTCGCAGGCGCTGCATGCGCGGACCATCGAGCGTCAGTGAATTCTCGTGATATTTCGCGAAGAATTTCGAGCCCCAGATCGGCGAGCCAAGCCAGATCCACCACGGATATCCCGGTATCTGTGTTTCGGGAAAGGCAATGAGTTCGGCACCTTTTCTCGCCGCTTCCTCGATGAACCCGATGGACTTGTCGATCGTCGCGTCGGCATCAAGCCATACGGGCGCCGCCTGAACGGCGGCCATCTTCGACTTCGCGGTGTAATCTACCATTCACATGCTCCCGACATTTCAAGCCACGACCCCTGAAGGTCCGCAGCCCGTCATTCACCGATTTCCATCATGATATGGCGCTTTGGCCGGCAATAGCTTCCGAAAACGGGGCTGCCTCTGGCAAAAAAAACTGAAGGCCGTCTGCATTTGAGCGACAAACCCGCATATGCCCGTGAGGTTTCTCCCTTGATATTCCCGATCATGCGCCGGGCTTTTCCGCAACGTTGAAAAGGCGCAGCGAAACGATTTCCTCCCTCCGTCGACGATCCGGCCGCTTCGCGCTGATCGCCATGGAGGGTGAAACCTCGCTGACCAAGGACGCCGACGATGTCTGGCTGGATATGGCCTCGGCCACCGCGCCAGGCACCGGACCGGTTTCGGACGTCGGGATGGTCCTTGTGCGGCCGGATGGTTACATCGCCTGGGCGGGCCCAGCGGACGATACTGAGGTCGCGATTCCGCCGTTCGGCAGTAGTTCGGCCTGCCGGAAATCGCGGCCATAACCATTACGGCGCGTAACTGAAGGACGATAGCTGCTGACGCGGCGATGACGAGGTCAAGCAGATCCCGTGACACCGGACACGTGGGATGCGCTGGCTTAGTCGCCCGTCCATGTGCAGGATGCATGAATCGACACCCATCTCCGGCGGATTTCCATGATGCAACCCACAGCCATTACCGTCGCCCCGAATGGCGGGCGCCGCACCAGAAAGGATCATCCCGGCCTGCCGATGACGGCTCGGGAACTGGCCGTCACGGCCGCCGGTTGCGTCGAGGCCGGCGCGTCAATGATCCATGTCCATGTGCGCGACGCATCGGGTCGGCATGTCCTCGACGTCGATCTGTACAGGCAGGCCATCGATGCCATCCGCGATACGGTGGGCGATCGCCTCGTGATCCAGGTCACGACCGAGGCGCTCGGGTCGTATAGCCCGGCACAGCAAATCGATCTGGTCCGACAGCTGCGACCGGAAGCCGCCTCGCTCGCACTGGGGGAACTTGCACCCGATGCTGCACACGAGGCGGCCTTTGCCGAGTTACTTTCCTGGATGCGCGACAACGACGTGATGCCCCAGATCATTCTGTATTCCGCCGAGGAGATGGTCCGCCTGCGAGGCCTCATGAAGCGCGGGGTTCTTCCGGTCGACGACATTCCGATGCTTTTCGTGCTCGGACGTTACAGCCGGGACCAGACCTCGCGCCCGGAAGACCTTCTGCCATTCCTCGCCGGGGGGACGCCCGAATTTTCCCATTGGAGCGTCTGCGCCTTCGGACCCAATGAAACCGCATGCGTGACCGCCGGTGCCCTGATGGGCGGTCATGCACGGGTCGGATTCGAAAACAATTTCCACCTTCCGGACGGAAGGATGGCCGACAGCAATGCCGAACTCGTCGCCAGCGTCGCACGCGCGCTCGGCGAACTGGGAGGCAGGCCGACCAGCGCCGACGAGCTCCGGAGCGCGCTGGCCCGGTGCTTTGCGGGATAACGTCCAGATTCGTCTTCAAATGCGGTTGCCTATGTCCTGAATTTCAGGATAGATGATCCGACTATCAGGATTATTGAGGAGGATTGCATGAGCACCGTTTCCGAACTTCACCCCCAGGCCCAGGCAATTCTCCAGCGCATCATCGAGAGTGGCGAGCCGGCCTTCGAAACGATGACCCCGCAGCAGGCGAGGGAGATCGCCGATGCGCGCGTGATCGCCACGGCCGGGGCAGGGCCCGAGATCGGCGGGATCGAGGAAACGGAAATCAAGGTGAAGGGACGCCGGGTCGGCCTTCGCACCTATCGTCCCAAAGTCGATGGCGCGACGGGACCCCTGCCCCTCCTGATCTACTATCATGGTGGTGGCTTCGTCGTCGGCAATCTCGACACGGTCGACACGCTGTGCCGCACGATCGTGGACGCGGTCGGCTGCATGATCGTTTCCGTCGACTACTCGCTTTCGCCCGAGCACAAATTCCCCGCCCCGGTCGAGGACGCTTTCGGTGCGGCGGATTGGATTATCGCCAATACCGAGGCCCTGGGTGCGGATCCCTCACGCATTGCGATCGCGGGCGAAAGTTCGGGCGGTGCGCTCACCGCCGCCGTGCCGCAAATGGCCCGCTCGACTGGCGCCGACTGGAACCTCGTCCTCCAGATCATGGTCTATCCCGCCACCGACATGCACGCCGACAGCGCCTCCTATCAGCGTCTGGCCGACGGTTACTTCCTGACCCAGAAGAAGATGCGGTGGTTCATCGACCACTACCTCGAAAGTCCGGACCAGGCCGATGACAGCCGCGCCTCGCCCCTGCTCTCATCCGATCTGGCCGGCCTGCCGCCCGCGCTCATCATCACGTCCGATCTCGATCCGCTGGTCGACGAGGGGAATGGCTATGCGCAAAAGCTTCAGGAAGCGGGCGTGCCGACCGACCTCCATTGCTTCGAGGGATGGCCGCACGGCTTCGCCTACTGGCGCGGAACGGAAGCACACGACCGGATGTTCGAGCTGATCATTGCCGCGCTGAAAAAGGCCTTCGCGAAGGACTGAACTGCAAGGAGGGCCGGCCTCAGCCGGCCTTCTTGATGCTGTCCCACCATGCGCACTGGCCGGTCATGAGGTTGTGATTGCCCTCGAGCACCTGGACCGGTTCGCGGACACCGGCTTGCGCAGCGGCGATCCTCATGTCCCTTGCCTCATCCCGACGCTCCTGATCGAGCCAGGTACGATCATGGCCCCACAGGCTCGGCCCGTGTTCGAGCACTTCCGGCTGCCAGGTTGCGGGATCGATCTCACGTCCGCCCCAGCCATATTCGACCATGAATCTGGAAGGCGTCCAAGAATAGAACGAGGTCATGAAATCGTTGGTGTGGCGTCCGAGCGTCGCACCGATATTGTCCGGGCGCATCTGGGCGAGGTCGTAACCCTGGCCGACATCGTCGAGGTTCATCAGTTCAATCATCAGGTGATGCACGCCCTTCCTGCCCGTCTCGACGAAGGCGAGGCTGTGGTGGCGTGCGTTGACGTGGAAGAAATAGGCCTTGAACGGTTTCAGCGCATAATCGCTGAGCCGGAAGCCGAGCACCTCCTGATAGAACGGGATGATGTCCTCGACCCGCTCGGCGGTCAGAACGGCATGGCCCAGGCCCATCGGACCGGTGCGGAAGCCTGAAATCGAGCGCCCCGGCATAAACGGCGTATCGGCGATGTCCGCGCCGTGGAACAGTTCGACCCGGTTGCCGAGCGGATCGTGGAACCAGAGGAGGTCCGCGACACGGCGCTGGTCGGCAAGCGCCTTGTCGCCGCGCGTGACCTTCACACCATGGCTCTCCAGTTCGGCGCCAGCGCGGTCGAGTGCGGCCGGTCCGGCCAGTTCCCAGCCGAAGAAACGACAGCCGTGACTGCCGTCATTCTCGACATGGAGGCGTTGGCTCCGGTCATCCATCCTGAACGCAACTGAGCTTGAAGATCGGTCGACTTGCTGCAGTCCCAGCAGGTTGACGCCGTAGTCCAGCCAGTCATCCAGAACGTCGGTACTGATCCCGACATAGCCCAGCGAAAGGATTTTCAAAGTCCGCCTCCATGCATGGCCAAGAAGCCCGAGAAAACCACTCAATGCGATTGTCACTAGTTCTATTTTCGCATATATTGCAAAAATTGCAATCAGTGAGTTTGCCGCCATGTGCATGGTGAACGAAACGGAACGCCAGAAACGGAGATTTCATGAAGCTTGGGAGCCTCAAGACCGGTGGTCGCGATGGAACGCTGGTCGTTCTTTCCGCCGACCTGACGAAACGTGCGGATGCCTCGGATATCGTGCCGACGCTGCGCCAGGCACTCGAATCCTGGGCTGCGATGGAGCCCAGGCTGCGTGAACGCGCACGGCAGCTAGAAGCCGGCGAGGTCGAAACGTCCGATTTCGATCCGGCCGAGATGACCTCTCCCCTACCCCGTGCCTTTCAGTGGGCGGATGGTAGCGCCTATCTCAGCCACATGCGGCTGGTGCGCAAGGCGCGCGGCGCGGAGCTTCCGCCCGATGCCGAGTCCGATCCGCTCCTCTATCAGGGCGGCTCCGACATTTTCCTCGCCCCGACCGACGACATTCCCCTGGCCGACGAGAGCTGGGGACTCGATTTCGAGGCGGAGATGGCGGTCATCACCGATGACGTGCCACGCGGCACCACGGCCGAGGCGGCAGGCAGTCACATCAAGCTGGTGATGGTGTGCAACGACATTTCGCTGCGCAACGTGATGCGTCCGGAATTGCAGAAAGGCTTCGGCTTCTACCAGTCGAAGCCCGCGAGCGCATTCTCGCCGGCATGCGTCACGCCGGACCAGCTCGGCGACGCCTGGGACGGCGGCAAGGTCAATCTGCCGCTGGTCTCCACCTTCAACGGAGAATGGTTCGGTGCCCCCGACGCCGGCACCGATCTCTCCTTCGATTTTCCGGCGCTGATCGCGCATGCGGCCAGGACACGCGACCTTGCCGCCGGCACGATCATCGGATCGGGCACGGTTTCGAACGATGCCTATCTGGAAGTCGGGTCTTCCTGCCTGGCGGAGAAACGCATGATCGAGATCATCGACAAGGGCTCGACGGACATCGCATTCATGAAACCCGGCGACACCATCCGCATCGAGATGCTCGACGGCAATGGTGCATCGATCTTCGGCGCCATCGACCAGAAAGTCGTGGCCGGCTGAATCCCGGAACTGCCGGCGGCGGAAACAATCGCCGCCGGCCTTCCATTCCTTGACGGCACCGGTGCCCTGTCGTCAGTCTGCTGCGCGAAATCGCGACATAAGCGGCAGGAGTGCCCGCCAGGCTGCATCCGCCTTTCGGCGGCGCACACCCATCCATTCATCATCCTGTTTCGCGCGCGCATAAAGTGGCGGCGCGCATCTTCGTGCGTCTCAATTGACATCGCCATCAGTCCCGAATATCGAGAACGAAAGTTCAACCGATTGAAGATTCATGCCACGACCTAAAAAAGGGCCGGCAGGCCGGGCCGATGGCCACAACGCGGTGGCTGACCGGGCCATCGAAATTCTACTGAGTTTTACGAACGACAGTCCGATTCTGACCGCCAACGAGCTGCGCGAGGCCAATGGCATGTCGCGCAGTACGATCTACCGATATCTCACTTCGCTACGCAGCACCGGACTTGTTGCGGAAGAGCCCGGGAAAGGCTTCAAACTCGGTCCCAAACTCATCGAGATGGCACGCATCGCGCGGCAAGGAAACTCCATCCTCGAGATCGCCGACCCTTTTATTCGCGAGCTTGCGGAGGAATGCGGCGAAGTCGTCCAGCTCATCGAGCGTGTCGGCCGCCAGACCATCATCCTGGATGTCATCGAAAGCAGGCACAAGATCGGCATCACCTATCTGCGCGGGCAAATACTTCCGTCGCCTGCAGGTGCCTCCGCCAAGGTGCTGATCGCCTTCGCCCCGCCCGACGAGATCGACGAACTGCTCGGTTCGATCAAGCTCCAGCCCTATACGCCGAATTCCATTGTCGATCCCGAAGTCCTTCGTGAACAGCTCGAACTTGTCCGCAAGAACGGTTACGCGTTCAACGACGAGGAGCTCGACGAGGGCATCCGCGCCGTCGCGGCGCCGATTGTGGGCCGCTCTGCCGTTCGCTATTCGGTCTCGATCGTCGGTCCGAGTTTCCGTCTCACCGACGAGAAACTGCCCGGCCTGATCGCCATGGTAAAGGCTACCGCAGCGAAGATCAGTCAC
Organism: Rhizobiaceae bacterium; assembly: GCA_041987205.1. GTDB lineage: Bacteria > Pseudomonadota > Alphaproteobacteria > Rhizobiales > Rhizobiaceae > BOKV01. Next base: position 21,264 of record JBHIWX010000022.1, read on the forward strand.
AGCCTCAGACAACACGAGATGTGATCGCAAGGGGTACCCCTTCCAGCCGGTCTACCGCGCTGGTCTTTCATTGAAAAAGGGCCGGGCAATGATGCCCGGCCCAAACCGCACTTTCGACAGGCAACAAGTTTGCCCCGGCGGTCAGTTCTTGTAGTTGGCGATTTCCTCGGCCAGCATATCGAGAGCGGCTTCGCCATCGACATTGCGGTCCGCCTTGGCTGCGGCGATCCACTTGTCGCGGATCGGGCCGGCAATCTCTTCGAGCTTCGAGAGAATTTCCGGAGAAGCGGGCGTTACGGTCACGCCCGCATCCTTCATCTTCTGCAATGCCTCGTCCGCGAAGGCGTCATAGGTCTTGCCGGTGTCGCGCGCGAACGCCTCGCCGGAGACCGAAAGGATCGCGTCCTGGTCCTCCTTCGAGAGCTTCGCCCAGCTGTCGGGATTGACGACGATGTAGAACACCGTGTTGAACAGGCCATCGGGCACGGTCGTGACGTGGCGGATCGTGTCCTGCAGGTTAAGATCGATAATGGCATCGTGCGAGAAGAACGAACCGTCGATCACGCCGGCGCTCAGCATCTCGACGACCTTGACGCCCGGCGCGCCGACCGGCGTCGCACCCAGGCCTTCGGCCACGGCGCCCGGTACGGGACCGGCGACGCGCAGCTTCAGACCCTTGATGTCGTCAAGCGTCTCGAGCGGGCCCTTGATCGTGTAAATGTGACTCGGCACCGAGGTGAACAGGCCAAGCAGCTTCACGCCCTTGAACTCTTCCGCGGCGGCAAAATACTTTTCATGCACACGCCACAGGGCAACCGAGATCGCCTCCGAGCTGTCGCCGGTAAACGGCAACTCTGCCGCCTGGGTCAGCTTGATGCGGTCTGGCGTGTAGCCGGCGATCGAAAACGCCATGTCGGCTACGCCATTCTGGACGAGGTCGAACTGCGCCGGCGGTGCGCCAAGCGAACTTGCAGTGAACTCGATCTTGACCCTGCCATCGGTCGCCTCGGCGACACGCTCGGCCCAGGGCGCAAGCGTGCCGGAAAAGATGAAGGTCGTACGCGGCAGAAAATTGTTGAAGCGAAGGACCGTCTCGGCCATCGCGCCGTTCGCTGTGAGTACGGCTGCGGCCGCGAGACCCAGCAGTGCTGCTGAGATGCGTTTTTTCATTAGTCTCTCCTCCTTGTGGGTTGGTGGTTCGATCACATCATCGATGGCAGGACCAGGATGATGCCCGGCACTGCGATCAAGAGAGCGAGTTTGAGAATGTCGGCGAAGATGAAGGGGATCAGCCCCCTGAAGATCGTCGGCAGCGCGACATCCGGCAGCATGGAATTGATCACGAACACGTTCATGCCGATCGGCGGCGTGATCATCGAAATTTCCGTGACCACGACGAGGATGATGCCGAACCAGATCGGGTCGTATCCGAGATGGATGATGATCGGGTAGACGATCGGAAGCGTCAGCAGGATCATCGAGATGCTCTCGAGGAAGCAGCCGAGGACGAAATAGATCGCCAGGATGATGATCAGCAGGGTCAGCGGCGAAACGTCGATCGACTGCAGCCATTCCGACATCAGGTTCGGCAGACCGGCCGTGTCGATGAAATTGCCGAACAGGGTGGCACCGAGCAGGATGATGAGAAGCGTTGCCGTCGTCTCCGCCGTCTGGACCAGAACGCGGAAGATCTGGCGCGGCCCCAGCGACCGCTTCAGCACGGCGAGCAGGAACGCGATGAATGCGCCAATGCCGGCTGCCTCGGTCGGCGTGAAGATGCCGAAATAGATGCCTCCGACGACGAGCAGCAGCAGTGCGCCCACGCCTGCGGCTCCGCGCACCGACTTCAGGATCGCCATGGCATCCATGCGCTCGCCGGCCGGCCCCGCTTCGGGATTGCGCCAGACCGAATAGCGCACCGCGCCCATGTAGAAGAGCATGCCGACAAGACCCGGCAGCACGCCGGCGATGAACAGCTTGCCGATATCGTTGCGCGTCATGATCGCATAGAGGACGAGAACGACGCTGGGCGGAATCAGCATGCCGAGCGTCCCGCCGGCCGCCACCGAACCGGCGGCCAGGCTGTCGGCATATTTGAACCGCCGCATTGCCGGCACTGCTACGCGCGACATCGTCGCCGCCGTCGCAAGGCTGGAACCGCAAACGGCGCTGAACATCGCGCAGGCGCCGATCGTCGCCATGGCAAGGCCGCCCTTGAAGCGTCCGAGCAGCGAATTCGACGCGTCGTACATGTCCTCCGCGAGCTTGGACTCGCTGATGAGATTGCCCATCAGCACGAACATGGGCAGGACCGAGAGATTGTAGCTCATCGTGGTGTCGTAGACGATCTGGCCGACCATCGCCGACGACGCGCTGAAATTGATCAGGAAGCCGAAACCGACAAAGCCAACGATCGCCATCCCGAAGCCGATCGGCATGCCGAGCAGCAGAAGCGCAAAAAGTCCGATGATGCCGAGGATGGAGGCAATCATATTCCCTCATCCTCCAGGTGGCTGTGAGCGCTCTCGTCGCGGATGAAAATCATCGCGATCATCAGCAGACCGCATATCAGGCACATGACCGCCATCAACCAGGCGAGCGGCGCGGTCTTGAGATGCAGGAACATGGTGGAATCGCCATAGGAGGCCAACCCCGTCGCCTTCTTCGACAATTGCCAGGCGCAGAAGACCAGGAAGACGCCGCAGATCAGGTTCATGACACCATCCATGAACCTGATGAACGGGCGAGGCAGCATGTGCTGCAGCACCTCGACGCGGATCAGCCCGCCATGCACCACGACGAGGGGAAGGCCTACGAACACGCAGATCGCGAGCGCGAAGACCGTGAGTTCATCCGCGCCGACCAGGGGTGAATTGAAGATGTAACGACCAATGACGTCGACCACGGTGACAAATGTCATCACCACGATATCGAACGCAGCCACGGCGCCGACGACCGTCGCCAACCGTCCGCTCCAGATACGGCCAAAATTGCCGGCTGACCCGCTCATCGCGCTGGAAAGCCCCTCCCTGTGTCATGCGGCATGGCTCCTCGCCATGCATTCCCGTCATTCACCAGCATATTCCTATTTTTCAGGAATACAAGATTGATTATTGGGAAACCTGGCGATATTTGTCATGCGGTATTTGCGGAGGACGGGAGCAATCACGCATGCGGGAAATTCATGACGTCGCCATTGCGGGCTATGGCCCGGTCGGCGCGGTACTGGCCAATCTTCTGACCTCTGTCGGCCTGTCGGTGGTGATCCTCGAACGCGAGGCATCGATCTTCCACCAGCCCAGGGCCGGACATTTCGATGGCGAGGTCATGCGCGTCTTCCAGTCGATCGGCGTCGCCGATGCGATGGCGAAGAAGGCTCATGTCAATATCGGCATGCAGTTCCGCAACGGAAATGACGAGCTCATCCTCGACTGGCCCCGCCCTCAGGAAATCGGACCGGAGGGCTGGCATGCCAGCTACAGGTTCCATCAGCCCGATCTCGAGGCGGTTCTGCGCGAGTCCATCGCCGACAAACCGGAAGTCGATGTCCGCCTGCGCCACGACGTGGTCTCGGCAACCGACAAGGGCGACCATGTCGAGATCGGTTTCAGGAATCTCGATAGTGACGAGACCGGCACGATACGCGCCAAATATGTCGTCGGCTGCGACGGCGCACGCTCGACCATCCGCCGTGCGATGGGCGTCGAACTCGAAGACCTCAAATCCCACGAACAATGGCTGATCGTCGACCTGAGGCTCAAACAGGATCGTCCCGACCTGCCGCTGGCGACGATCCAGTGGTGCGATCCGTCGCGCCCGATGACCATGGCCGGCATGATCGGCGGCCGCCGTCGGTGGGAAATCATGCTGCTTCCTGGTGAAAAGCCGGAGGAAATCGCAAAGCCCGAGACCTGGTGGCCAATCCTCTCGCGCTGGGTCAAACCCGAGGAAGCCCATGTCGACCGGGCCGTCATCTACACGTTCCATTCAGTCATCGCCGACCAGTGGCGCAAGGGCCGGATGATGCTTGCCGGCGATTCCTGCCACCAGACGCCTCCCTTCATGGGCCAGGGCATGTGCGCCGGCATTCGCGACACCGCCAATCTCTACTGGAAACTGAAAGCGGTGATCGACGGTACCGCGAGCGATACGCTGCTCGACACCTACCAGTCCGAACGAATCCCCCATGTCCGTACCTTCATCGAGACCGCCGTCCGGCTCGGTGGTCTCGTCCATGTCATAGACCCGGTCGCCGCAGAGGAACGCGATGCGCGGCTGCGCAATGCTCCCGAATTCATGGTCACTCCGGCTCCGCCACTGGGAGATGGCCTTCAGGGCAACGCTCCCGCGCCTGCCGGTTTGCGCGCGCACCAGATCCTGCTCGCGGACGGCCGCAAGCTGGACGATCTGGCACAACACCGCTTCTATGTGCTGGCACGCTCCGGGCTGGCTCAGGAAGCGCGCACCCGCCTCGATGCCCTCGGTGTTTCCGTATTCGATGACAGCGATCCCTCGATCGCCGCCTATCTCGACGAGATCGGAACGGACGCCGTAATCATACGGCCGGACCGTTACATTCTCGCGACCGCGACGACCGCGCAGGAACTGGAGGAACGCCTCTCCGACATGCCGTCGAGCCAGCGGATCGCCGCATGACCATTCGCCACGTCCAGCGCGAACTTTCGCCGCCCGTGCCACACGCAGCGCCTGACGAGGAATTTGTCGCGGCAAACCAGGCCCACAAGCGCTCGATGACGATCCAGCGCCTGCTCGACAACGGTGTCAGTTATCCGGACGCGGTCGCCTTTCACGATCTGGCCGATCGAAACGTTGCCTGGGCGGAGGCCGGCGAGTGGCTCGGCGAACGCAATCTCATGCGTGCGAATGAATCCATGGTGGGCGGCTTCACAAGGATTGCCAGCCAGCATTTCCTGCATGCATGCGCCTGTTTCCGTTTTGCGCAAAGCGCGCATACCTTCGATACCGACGAGAAGAAGCGTCTTTATTCGAAGGTCATCGGCTCGTTTGCAAAAGCCGCGCCGATGCTCGATGCCGTGGCGGAAAAACTGGAACTGCCCTGTCGCGACGGAACGCTCTGCGGGTGGCTTCTCAGGCCGGCCAACGTTGCCAATCCACCGGTCGTCATCATCTTTGGAGGCGCGGATGGTTGGCGCGAATCCTATTACACGACCGGACTGCCATTGCTTGCGGAAGGCATCGCCATCTGTCTGCTCGACGGTCCGGGCCAAGGCGAGAGCCGCATCTTCCGCAATCTCTACCTGACCCCATCCTTCACCGATGATTTCGCGGTCGCAGTCCGTCATCTGCAGACTCATGCCCACCTTTCCGGATCAGTATCGGTGTTCGGCAACTCGCTTGGCGGCTCGCTGGCCGCCACCATTGCCGCAAGCGTCGAAGGCATTGCCGCATGCTGCGTGAACGGCGGCAGCATCGCTCCGGTCGGGATGTCCGCGCGCTTCCCTCGCGTGCTCGATCGGGTTGCCGCCATGATGGGATCGGAAGACCGCAGCCAGGCAGATGCGCTGCTGCACGGCATGGATCTGCACGACAATGTGGCGTCGATCACCTGTCCGTTGCTTGTGCTGCATGGCGGAGAAGATCCGCTGTTCACCGTCAGTTCGGCGCAGGCGATTCTCGAGGGCGCAAATTCGACCGACAAGACGATGATCGTCTGGGACGATGGCGATCATTGCGTCTACAACCATGCCTTCGAACGCAATGCGTTGACGGCGGAATGGTTCGCCACGCGACTGACTGCCCGCAAGAACTGATCAACCTTGAGCCTTGCCGGCGAAACGCCATTTCGCTAGCAAGATTCAATGAAAGGTCAGTCTCGCCTCCTAAGATTGCTGTTGCTGTTCACCGAAGACAAATACGCGCTTTCGGCCGAGGAGATCGCCGCGCAGCTCGGGACGACGCTCAGCACGGTCTACAGGGATCTCAGCAAGCTGCGTGAATTGGGTTTCGTGGAGCCCTGGACCGGAGAAACCTTCATCCTTGGCGGCCAGATCAGCATTCTCGATCGCATCTCCCGAATGGGCAATCCGCTCCTCGCCTCTGCGTCCGATGAAATGAAGCGGCTGGCGAACGCGACAGGACTGACGGTGACGCTCACGCGTCTCTATTTCGACTCGTTGATCGGTCTTGGCCATGTGACCGGCGACACGCAAGTCTCCATCGGATACGAGCGCGGCCAGATCGTGCCGTTGTTTCGCGGCTGCACCGGCAAGGTTCTGCTCGCCGCGATGCCGTGGCGCAGGCTCAAGCGCATCTACGGCAGCGGCGCCGGCGAAGCGAAAGCGGCGGGCCTCGGCGACAGCTGGGAACAGTTCCTCAAAACGGTTCGCGACTATGGCAAACTGCCGTTCGTGTGGACCGAAGGCGAGGTCAATCCCGATAATGTGGCAATCGCCGCTGCCATTCACGGTCCCGACAAGGAACCGATCGGCAGCGTGACGCTGATCCTGCATCGCGCCGATGCGGGCAAGTTCGATTTCACCCACATCGAGCGCGAACTGGTACGTTCCTGTGAGCAGGTGGAAGCACGGCTCGCCGGGGATTCCATCCGAAGTTCCGACGGCGCGACTGGCGTTTCCTGACCAGCCTGAAAACAATTCGGCATGGCCGCCAAACGGAACCGGACTGGCGTCGCCCAAGGCGCAACGCGGTATCGTTCCAGGTCACGAACCCATGAACTTCAGCCTGCTCCAGACGCGATGAAGCCAACGAATGCTCGTTGCGCTTGATCGCGCCCGGAAGTGGCTGGGAACAATCCCGAGAGGATCACAATCGTCGCCTTGGTCTGACAAATATCGTCTTTTGAGCAGCCCGGCCAACAATCTCGGCGTTTACATTCCAGGCGGCTCTTCATTATTTCTCGTTGTATTTCAATATTTTAATCAACTTACGGCTCAATTCTCCACCTCTTCGGCGGCCGTGATTTCGCTTGTTGACTCACTCGCCAACCGGCTTTACGTGTTTTGGTCCAACAAATAGAGACGTGTCCTTCGGAGACTATCCGGCACATGGCGGCGAAAGCGGGTGTAAGCGATCAGGCGTTGGAGCTGCCGCCAGCAGCGCGGTCGGCCGTCGACACCGTGGTCCGCCAGATACGCCAACTGATATCCGAGGAAGGCCTCAAGGTCGGAGACAGTCTGCCGACCGAACGCGAACTGTGCGCCTCGTTCAATGCGAGCCGCAACACGATCCGCGAGGCGATGCGCATCCTCAAGGCCTATGGCATGGTCGAGGTCCGGCCCAAGGTCGGCGCCACGATCACCGACAACCGGATGTCCCGGGCCTTCGAACTCTTCTCGTTCAACACGATGGAGCTGTCGCGCAAGACCTTTGCCGACGTCCAGGCATTCAGGGATCTGCTCGAGGTGGGCTCCGTCGACCATTTGCTCGACAGGCTGACCGACCGCGACATCGAAGACCTGTACCGGATCAACGAACAGCTTTCCGACATCGATGATTTGGATAAGGCCACGCAGATCGATTACGACTTCCACATCAGGCTGGTCTCGATCCTCGACAATGCTGCCATTCAGGATGTCTACACGGTGATGAAGCCGGTTATCCTGCGCATCATGAAGAAGGGAAAGACGCGCCGGTCGTTCGAGACGGACACCTTTTTCGAGCATCAGAGTGTGGTCGATGCGCTTGCCGCGCGCGACCGTCTTTCCTTTCAGTACCGGCTCCGCAACCACCTGATGTTCGGCTTCCGTTTTTTCAGCGGGGAGAGCGGCGACATGACTTGAGCGTTACGGAACGCCAAGGCGTTCCGTTCCAGTGCGGAGGCAGGTCGGCGTCGCCTGTCCGAGAGGAACCGTGTGTCGGCGCCACATCCATGGGAGGATATCAAATGAAAGCCTTGTTGAATTGTACAGCGGCAGCAGCCGTGCTCGCGCTCTCGGCGCAACTCGCCTTCGCGGGTCCCAATGTCGTTTCGGGCCCGGGCGCCGATCCGGATTGCTTCGCGCCGCTTTCTGCGGAGACCAAGTATTTCCAGTGGCCGGCACGCGAGGGACCCTACAAGGTCGCCCTGGTGAACGGCTTCATCGCCAATGACTGGCGGGTCCAGATGATCGCGGTTGCCAAGGCCTATGCCGAGCAGCCCGAGATTGCCAAGGACCTGGCCGAGTTCAAGGTCATCTCCGTCGGAGAGGACATCGCCGCCCAGATCGCTGCCGCCAACAACTTCATCGACCAGGGGTTCGACGCGATCATCATCAACGCCAACAACACCGCCGCATTCGGCTCGGTGGTGCGCAAGGCAAATGACGCCAATGTCGTGGTGCTGAGCTTCGACAACGTCATCGACGATCCCAACCAGATCGCAATCAACGTCGACCAGAAGGGACTTGGCAAGGCGGCCGCCGAATTCCTGCTTTCCAAGACGGACGCCAATCCGGCGAAGTTCCTTCACGTGCGCGGTCCCGCCGGCCAGCCGGTCGACATCGCCCGCAACGAAGGCTTCCACGAGGTGATCGACGCTTCCGGTCGCACCGTCGAGGTGACCGACGTTGTCGGCAACTGGGCGCCGGGCGATGCGCAGAAGGTGACCGCCGACGCGATTGCCGCCGGCGGCGTGTTCGACGGCGTCTACGTCCAGGGCGGCACGCAGGGCGCGACCACCGCGCTGCTCGACAGCGGCCACAAGAAGGTGCCGATCACCGGTGAGACCGAGAACGCCTTCCGCCAGCTCTGCAACGCGGAGAGCATCGAGTGCCAGTCCGGCGGAACCGGCCCGGCCCAGTCCTCGGTGACGATCAAGACGGCGATCGCTGCCCTGAAAGGTGAAGTCATCCCGCAGGAGATCGCACTGCCGACCTCGATTTCCTACACGCCCTTCAAGGACGGCGTGGACGTCTTCCCCGCACTGCCGGGTAGCTTCTTCGCGGGCAACAATTTCGAGGCCTGCGACATCGGCTTCACGGCCGAGGAAATCGCCGCACAGACCGGTGAAAACAACTAAAAAAATCGACTGACCAAGGCGCCGCTGGCGAGTAAGCTCGCCGGCGGCGTCCATTCTGCGGGAACTTACGACGTGACGCATTCCGATTCCCAAACCCTGCTGCACATGTCCGGCATCTCCAAGCATTACGGCGGTGTCCGTGCGCTGGAGAATGTGAGCTTCGAAGCACGTCGAAGCTCCATTCATGCGCTGCTGGGCGAGAATGGCGCCGGCAAATCGACCTTGATCAAGGTGCTGTCAGGCGTGGTCCAGCCGGATTCGGGAACCATCGAGCTCGAGGGCAAGCCTGTCCGGTTCGCCAACCCGACCGAAGCCAACGACGCCGGCATCGCCTGCATCTTTCAAGAACTCTCGCTGCTCCCGGACCTGACCGTCGCCGACAATATCGGCATCACCCGCCCGCCGCGCCGCTTCGGTCTCATCGACCATCGCGCCCAGCGCCGCATGGCCGAGGAAGCGCTCGCCCGCGTCGGCGGCGAGAACATCGATCCGTCGTCGACCATCCGGGAATTGCCCCTGTCGCGGCGCCAGATGGTGGAAATCGCCAAGGCGCTCGCGCGCGATCCCAAGATTCTCATTCTCGACGAAGCCACGTCGGCACTGACCGCGGCGGACGTCGAGAAGGTATTCACCATGCTGCACCGGCTGCGCGAAGAGGGGATGTCGATCATCTACATCTCGCACCGCATGCACGAGATCGCCGAACTGGCCGACACCTGCACGGTCTATCGCAACGGCCGCAATGTCGAGACCTTCGAAGCCGGAACGAAATCCGACAATGCCATCGTCGAGATGATGATCGGTCGTGAATATGAAAGCGTGTTTCCACCCAAAAGCGACAACAAGCCAAATTCCGAACCGGTGCTCAAGGTTCGCGATTTCTCTTGGCAGGGCGAGCTGAACGGCATCGATCTCGACGTCCGTCCCGGCGAGATCGTCGGTCTGGGCGGCCTCGACGGCCAAGGCCAGCGGCAATTGCTGCTCGGCCTTTTCGGCACGCTGATCGGCACGACGGGCACGGTGGAAATCGCCGGCAAGGGCGTGACCCTGTCGAGCCCGAAAAAGGCCAAGTCGGACGAGATCGGCATGGCGCTAATCCCGGAAGATCGCAAAGGCGAAGGCCTGATGCTGCCGATGACCGTGCGCGAGAATCTCTCCTTCGCGGCCGTCGAGCAGGTGAGCCGTTTCGGCGTGGTCAATCTGGGTGCTGAGGAAAGAGCGATCGACGAGATGGTCGGCCTACTCAAGATCAAGTCCGATGGCATTGACGGGCCGGTGGGAGCGCTGTCGGGCGGCAACCAGCAGAAGGTGGTGATCGCCAAATGGCTGATGACGAAACCGCGCATCATTCTGCTCAACGACCCGACCCGAGGTATCGATGTCGGTACCAAGCAGGAGATCTATCAGCTCCTGCAACGGCTTGCCGCCGATGGCGCGGCGATCCTTTTCTACTCGACCGATTATGACGAACTGATCGGCTGCTGCGACCGTGTCCTAGTCATGTATGCCGGAACCGTGGTTCGAACGTTGAGCGGAGATCAGCTCAACGAGACCAATCTGGTTTCCGCGGCACTCAACCTTCCCGCCGGCCAGGACGCGCCGGGGGCAACTCCGACCGCACAGGGAGCCGCAACATGAGCGCGCCAGTGGAAACCGCCGGCGGCGAAGCTGGCCGCCAGCCGTCGAAACGCAGATGGCACCTCTCGGCGGTCCATCGCGGCGTTCTCCTCTCGGTCGGGATATTCGCGGTGATGTTCACGGTCTATGGCCTGAAGCAGCCCGTCGGCCTGACGCCGAACGTCATCAACACCGCCGCCAACAAGGGCGCGCTGCTTGCCCTGGTTGCGATGGCACAGACCCTGCCGGTCCTGACCGGCGGCCTCGATCTGTCGGTCGGCGCGATCTTCGTTCTGACCAACTGCCTGGCCTCGACGATCATGGTCGGCGACCCGCTCTCGACGGCGCTCGGCATTGTCGGTGTCCTGCTGGCGGGGCTTTTATGCGGCGCGATCAACGGCATCATCATCGTCTATGGCCGCCTGCAGCCGCTCATCGTCACGCTGGCCATGGGTGCCGTGTATTTCGGGATAGCGCTGGCGCTGCGTCCGCAGCCGGGCGGGTCGGTCAATTTCGAACTGGCCGACTTCATGACCCGCTCGACCTATGCGGTGCCGCACACGGTTGTCCTTTTGTTGCTGGTTGTTATCTTCATCTGGATCCCCTACCGGCGATCGGTGCTGGGACGTGCCGCCTTTGCCATCGGCTCGGCCGAGCAGGCGGCCTACATGTCCGGCGTACCGATCGACAGGGCGCGGGTCCTGGCATACACGCTGTCCGGCCTGCTCGCGGCGATCGGCGGAATTCTGCTGACGGCGATCACCTATTCGGGCGCAGCCAAAATGGCGATCGCCAACGACTACACGCTCAATTCCATCGGCGCGGTCGTGATCGGCGGCACCTCGCTCTTCGGTGGCGTGGGCAGCGCCATCGGCTCGATCTTCGGCGCATTCGTCATGCGCACCGTCGGCGATCTGCTGATCGTCTTCGACATCAATCCCGTTCTGCAACCCCTGTTCGTCGGCATCGTCCTGCTTGCCGCGGTCAGCATCGGGTCGCTGCGCGTGCTGCGCATCAAGAACAAGCTGGACCTTTACCGGTAGGACCGTCGAGATGAGTGCTTTGCAAACACTGTTCAGGCAGTTCGACCGGGCAACGCTGATCGCCTTTGCCTGCATCCTCGTGCTGCTCCTGATCGGCGCACTGGCCGAACCGGCATTCCTTTCGCCGCAATATCTGGTGCAGCAGCTTCACGTCGCCTCGTTTCTCGGGGTCGTCGCCACCGGCGTCATGCTGGTCATCCTGCTCGGCCATATCGACCTGTCGATCCCCTGGACGATCGGCGTCGGCGGCATGATGGCAACGGCCGCACCCGGCATTCTCGGGCCTGAACTGGGCGTGCCGCTGGCCATTCCGTTCGGGATTTTCTGCGGGATGATCATCGGCTGCATCAACGGGCTGGGCGTCGCCTATCTCCGAGCGCCGGCCATGATCTTCACCCTTGGCATGAATGCGGTGGCGCAGGGGCTGATGGTCTATCACACCGGTGGCTTCGCACCCCAGAACACGGCGACGCCATTCATGCGCGAACTCACCGTCGGCCATCTCGTGCCCGGGGTTCCCAACCCGCTGCTGATCTGGATCGTGCTGGGCGCGGTGACCATGTTCATGCTCAACCGAACGACACTGGGCCGGCAGATCTACGCGATCGGCAACCAGGAGCGCGCCGTGTTCCTGAGCGGCGTCGATACCCGCCGGGTAATCCTGATCTGCTTCGTGATCTCGGGCGCCTGCGCGGCCTTCACCGGAATTCTGCTGGCCGGCTGGGCGAACCGGTCCTACCAGGCGATGGGCGATCCCTATCTCCTGCCGACCATCGCTGCCATCATTCTCGGCGGCACGAATGTGCTGGGCGGCCGGGGCAAATATTTCGGCACGGTGGCCGGCGTGATCCTGATCACGATCCTGCAATCCATGCTGTCAGTGGTGCAGCCGCAGCGCTATTTCGCACAGCTTGGCCTCGATCTGCCCGCCGACACCTTTCGTCAGGTCGTGTTCGGCGTCGTGATCATCGGCATGCTTCTGCTCTATGGCCGCCAGAAACTGGTCCGGTGACCCAGAGGGAAGAAATTTCGGCGTGACATCGGGAGAACGCAGTGCCTGCAAAAGACTATGATGTTCGCGACGAGCGTTTCGCGAAGCTGATCCACCAGAATGCCGGGCCGGAACTGCTGTGGAGCGGCGGCCGCTGGACGGAAGGGCCGGTCTATTTTCCCGCCGGCCGCTACGTCATCTTTTCCGACATCCCGAACGACCGCATCCTGCGTTGGGACGAGATGAACTGCGAAGTCGCCGTTTTCGAGAAGCCGAGCCGCAACCAGAACGGTCACACGATCGATCGCGAAGGCAGGCTGATCGCCTGCGAGCACCGCAGCCGATGCGTAAGCCGCTATGAAATCGACGGCAGCCGTACCGTGCTGGCTTCCCAATATGACGGCAAGCGGCTCAATTCCCCCAATGACGTCGTGGTCAAGTCCGATGGTTCGATCTGGTTCACGGATCCTTCCTACGGCATCGACAGCGATTACGAAGGCGACGCGGCGCCGATGGAGCAGGACGGCCGGCATGTCTACCGGATCGCGCCGGACGGCGGCATCACGCGCGTCATCGACGACATGAAACAGCCGAACGGGCTGGCATTCTCGCCCGACGAATCCGTTCTCTTCGTCGCCGATACCGGCAAGACGCATTTCCCCGACTGCGAGCCGAAAATACGCCGCTACCCGGTCGCCCCGGACGGTGCGTCAGTCGGCGCCGGAGAGGATTTCGTCTTTTGCGACTCAGGCCTGTTCGACGGTTTCCGCCTCGACACGCAGGGCAATATGTGGTCGTCGGCGGCGGATGGGGTGCACTGCTTCGCCCCCGACGGCACGCTGCTCGGCAAAATCCTGATCGATGAGGTGGTCGCTAATCTCTGTTTCGGCGGCCCCAAGCGAAACCGTCTTTTCATCTGCGCCACGACCTCCCTGCGCTCGATTTATGTGAATGCGCAGGGGGTATGAAATCCCGGGCTTACGCTTCGGTTGCGAAGTGGCCATGAGCGTCCAGACATTCATATCCGGCCTCATGGGGCCCGTTGTTCCCGCCTGATTTTCATGGCGAATTCGGCCAACCGCATTTCGCCAGACATCAAGGGCGGCCACGGCTCAGTCTGATCTCCTTCAAGAGCCCGTACCAAGCAAGGCTCCAACGATCAGCGTGAACTACTTTCCAGGACCATGGTCAGAGCGCTTTGGTTTGCGGCTCTTGTTCTTCGGTGTGCGAGCGCGATCGGTCGCCGGGTCTTTGTGTTTTTGAAACGGCTTTTTGCCTTTTTTGAATTTCGGCTTCGCTTGCCTGGGCTTTGTGCGCACCTCACCGGCTGGCGCGATGACAATGCCTCGCTCCAGGCTGCCAGGCCGCTTGAGCTGCTCCGCATAACCTGCAGCCTTGTCCGCGGAAATCTCGAAGCGGGTTTCGGTCGCGTCGATCCTGATCGCGCCAACATCGCGTTTTGTCACGCCGCCGGCGTTACAGATCATCGGCAGTATGAACTTCGGATCGGCGCGATGCTTGCGCCCGAGTGAAATCGTGAACCAGACGCCGCCCTGCATGTCCGTGTCGCGCGGCTCGCGATGCGGCGAGCGTTCCTTTGCGGACCCGCGATCCCGCTTGTATTTGCTGTTCTGCAAAACGTCGACGGGAAGCGGGAGTAGTTCCTCGGGAACGGGATGGGCGGCGAGTTGCTGGCGCAGGAACGCCGCCGCGATGCGCTGCGGCCCCACCCGGTCCAGCAGCTCCGACACGAATTCCGCTTCCAGTTCGTTCGGCTTTGCGGTCGAAGCGGCGATATCGAGTATCCGCCGACGGTAGCCCGCCTCGATCTCCGCAATTCCGGGCGCCGCGCGCACGGTCGCTGTCAGTTTCGCCAATGAGAGCACGCGCTGCGCCGCGCTACGCCTGTTTTCCGGTACGATGAGCACGCAGACACCCTTGCGACCGGCGCGGCCGGTCCGGCCGGACCGATGCAGCAGGGTCGCCGGGTTGCTCGGCACGTCGGCATGGACCACGAGGTCGAGGTTTGGAAGGTCGATGCCGCGCGCCGCGACATCGGTCGCCACGCACACATGCGAGCGACCGTCGCGCATGGATTGCAGCGCGTTCGATCGCTCCGATTGCGCCATCTCACCCGAAAGCGAAACCACCGAGAAGCCACGATTGGCGAGGCGCGCCGTGAGATGGCGAACCGCTTCACGCGTATGGCAGAAAACCAGGGCACTCGTACTGTCGGAGTCCAGCAGCGTATTGATGATCGCGTGTTCCCGCTCGTCACGCCGTACCAGCATCAGTTGATACTCGATGTCGGCATGCTGTTCTGTGGACGCGGCTGTCGCAACACGCACCGCATCTTTCTGAACGTTCCTTGCCAGTTCGGCGATGCCGCGCGGCACGGTCGCCGAAAACAGAAGCGTTCGGCGATCTTGCGGCGAAGCGGCGAGGATGAATTCAAGGTCGTCGCGAAACCCGAGATCCAGCATCTCGTCGGCTTCGTCGAGCACCACCGCGCGAATGGCGCTCAGATCCAGCGCTCCACGCGTGATGTGGTCCCGCAGACGTCCAGGTGTGCCGACAACCAGATGCGCGCCACGTTCGAGCGCCCGGCGTTCGTTGCGCACGTCCATACCGCCCACGCAAGTGGCGATCCTGACCTGCGCATCCGCGTAGAGCCAATCGAGTTCACGCTGGACCTGAATGGCAAGCTCGCGCGTAGGGGCGATCATCAGCCCCAGCGGCGTTGCTGCCTCGTCAAAGCGTTTTGCACTTCCAAGCAGGGTCGGCGCGATCGCTATACCAAAGGCGACCGTTTTACCCGAGCCGGTCTGTGCCGAGACCAGGAGATCGGCTTCGTCATACTCCTCATTCGTCATCGCCAACTGGACGGGCGTCAGCTGATCGTAGCCTTTTGCCGCCAGGGCCGAGGCAAGGGCCGGGTGTATGTTGTTATACGGGGAAGTCGGGTTCGGGTCGGCACTCAACGTGATGGTCACTTTCTCTGAAAGGCGCGGACTATCACGTTACGCTCGCTTTGGGCAGCGATTGTTTGCCGGAGCATGCCTCATCGTGAGCAGGGCTGACACGGCCCCGGCTGTAGATGGAGAGCACCTCGATCTTCCATCACGCTTCAGGGTGACGGCGAAATTGAGAAAGACCGCTGGGACCAAGGTCGAAAACTGTCTCATCCCGGCGGAGGGAGAGATGAAGGCGGTGTTAGGAGGATGCGGGGCGGGATGCAGTCATTTGATCACTGAATACGAAGGGGGAACTCAACAACTCCTCGTTTGGGACCTTGATGCGGCGCCGGTCAGCGCATGCATTGCGGTTTGGTCGGAACGCACTGCGCGTCGATCAGGGCCTGGTCACGGATTGCTATTTTTGGGGCGTTTCCGCCGGCAGGGTGGCCTGCATCGAAGGCCTTTGGCAGAAGCGGTCGGCCCAATTCGCCAGTCGCTCCCTGCCAGGCCGCCATGTTTCATCAGGATATCTGAAATCAAGATAACCACAGACTATGGCGGCGGATATGTGCGCGATGGTGACTTCTCCGTCAGCTTCCAGAACGTCAAGATCAAAGCTGTCGATGCAGCGCACAACCCTGTCCAATTGCTTGCGGATAAAATCATCGGACCTTACGGGTCCGGTGCGCAGGGTCTCGGCTCTTGTGGCGATCATCGCTTCCAGGGCACCGTCTGCGATGCCCCACAAGCGCAGCAATGGCAGGTCTTCAGGGCGCTCGCCGGGTACCACCGAATTCTCAGGCCCACGCGTTGCCAGATAGCGACAGATGATGTTCGATTCGCAAAGCGCCACGCCTTCGTCAGTTACCAGAGCGGGAATGCGCCCGACGGGATTGGCGGCGATGAAATCCGGATCGAAGGCGACCGTTTTCGTACCCCATTCATGTGGCCAGACAGTCGGCGCGATTTCGACCTGATCGGTCAGACCCAGTTCGTGCACGACAACCATCACCTTGCGCACGAATGGCGAGGCCGGCGTCCAGAAAAGCTTCATCTATCTCGTCCTCATCGATTGATCGACAGTTCGTGCCGGGTTCAGGTTTCACCGCCGAACCCGTAAAGCGCCTCCGGATTGTCGACGAGTATGCGCTTCAGCAAGGCTTCGTCGCCCACCCAATCGCATAAAAGGTCCAGAAGATCGCCGTCATTGGGCATCGGACTCCTGCAGACGGTGTGCGGCCAGTCCGTCCCCCAGACCAATCGGTCCGGTGCCAGTTCAAGCAAGGCATCCATGAAAGACCGAACATCCTCATACGGATAGTTCCGCTCGCTCAGTCGATAGGCCCCGGACACCTTGATCCACGTATTTCCCGCCCGCGCCATATCGAGGAGACGTCGAAATCCAGGATCGTCAACGCCCCTGCCCGCATTCAGATGACCGAAATGGTCGACGACCAGCGGAATGCCAAGGCCATCAAGCTGGAACATTTCCTCGCCAACCTGCGAGACATCGCACAAGACCTGCAAATGCCAGCCCAATCGGGAAATCCGGTCGGCAAAGAACCGCGCCTCATCCAACGCGGCATGACCGCCGAGATAGATCAGGTTCAGGCGAATACCGCGCGCTCCCAGGCGATGAAACTCAAGATACTCGTCTTCCGTGGTGTCGCGTGCGGGAACCACGATTGCACGGAATTCGGGATCATCGGGCCCGGCGCTGCCAATCGCATCGAGGATTGCGCTGTTGTCGGTGCCGTGCATGCTGGGCTGCACGATGACGCTGCGTTTCAGTCCCAGCGCGCGCGCGACATTCAGATAGTCGTGCAGAAGCGCATCCGGCGGCGTATAGCTCCGCTCGGGGACAAAGGGATAGGCATCAACCGGGCCGATCACATGCGCATGGCAGTCGCAGGCATTGTCCGGAATCGCATGCCGCGGAGAACGCGGTTCGGGATCCGGCGGCGGGCAGTGGGGATCGGGAGCCATTCAAGCTCGCTTCATCTCACGCAGGGTCGCGGTGCCGCGCGCCATTACCGCTCCGTCCTCGTTGACCGCAATTGCTTCTGCAAAGAGATTGCGGCCAGCCTTTGCCGTGACACGGGCGTTGCAGACGATGCTCTTGCGCGCCGGCGCGATATAGCTGAGCGAAAGGTCAACCGTACTGACAGGCGCTGCGCCTTCCGGATCGAGGTGGAAACGCGCCGCGGCAACCATTGCCGAATCGAAAATGGTGGCGATCAACCCGCCATGAGCGCCACCCATTGTGTTGAGTAGTTCCGGCCGCAAATCGACCCGAACTCGGGCGCCCTCCTCTCCGGCCTCGACCCCATCCAGCCGGCACAACGCGACAAAGGGGGAATCCATGCCAAAAAAGGAAGGCGCGTCCGTCATCGAAATCAACTTACTCCGACTTGCCGGCGCTTGCCTGATGGAAGTTGGCCGGGCGTTTTTCGAGCACCGCCTTGCGGCCCTCGAGGACTTCGGGGCCAAAGAAGGTCGCCATTTCGAATGCCATTGAAGCGTCGAAGAGCGGACCTGCCTGCCTCAGCCAGTTGTTCAGCGCGTGCTTGGTCCAGCTAATCGCCGTGGGTGCACCGGCGGCAAGCTTGGCAGCGACCTCAAGAGCTTTTTCGTCAAGTTCCTCGTCGTCGAACGCCAGGGAGACGAGACCGATACGTTCTGCTTCCTCGCCGGTCAGGACGTCGCAGGTCAGAAGGTAGTATTTTGCCTTGGCCATGCCGCACAAAAGCGGCCACAGCATCACGGCATGGTCGCCCGCCGCGACGCCGATGCGCGTATGCCCGTCGAGAAGCTTGGCGGTTTTGGAGACGATGGTGATGTCGGCCAGAAGCCCGGCCGCAAGACCCGCGCCGACCGCCCAGCCGCGCACCGCGCTGACGATCGGCTTGGGGCAATTGATCATGTTGTAGACCATCTTCTGGGTCTCGGTAATCGTGCGCAGCCG
Source organism: Rhizobiaceae bacterium (assembly GCA_041987205.1). Classification (GTDB taxonomy): domain Bacteria; phylum Pseudomonadota; class Alphaproteobacteria; order Rhizobiales; family Rhizobiaceae; genus BOKV01. Next base: position 39,835 of record JBHIWX010000022.1, read on the forward strand.
TTCCTGGAATTCGTACTTGTCGGGACTGCGCTTGATATTGCCGCCTGAAGAGAAGTTCTCGCCTTCTGCAGTCAGCAGTACCGCAGAAGTTTCCTTGTCGGCCTCGACATCATGCCAGACGCTGCCGAGTTCGTGATGCAGTTCGGGATCCATCAGATTGTGCTTGGTTCCCGCCGAAATCTTGATCCGGAGCAAGTGATCACGCGGACGATCAAATTTGAGCCGCTCGTATTTTTCGTATCTCTGTCCCACGTCTTCCTCCAATTGCTCCGATTAAATGAACGTTGCGGTCGCCTTGCCAACAAGACGGCCGTCCTGCGTTGTCAGGGTGACGACTGCGTCGTCTTCGCCCTCACCCGCTTCGCCGTGAATGGTAAGCTGCTCACCCGGCAGAACCGGCGCGACAAAGCGAATGTTCCATTTGGCGACGCCATCAATGGAACCCGACCATTCCTGAAGGTACTGCATGGCCCAGCCGATCAGCATGTGGCCCGGCACGAGAACATCCTTGAAGCCTGCCTCCCGGGTCGCAAACTCGAAGTCGAGATGCAGTGGATGTCCATCATTTGTGGCAACGCAGATCCAGGCGATGTCGACCCGGCTGATGACGGGGCTGAGCCGGTCAGGCGGTGGCGGTATCAATTGCGCTGACATGTTCAATCCTTGAATTCTATGGTGACGTCGGAGTGGATGGCCACGACCTCACCGGCCTGGTTCTTGAACGGGGTCTCGATCGTCATCACGATCATTTTCTTCTTGCCCTGTTTCTCGATGAGACCGACCAACTCGCTTTGACCGTGCAGCACATCGCCCGCGCAGATCGGTTGGAAGTATTGCCAGCCCCATTCACCCGCGACAGCGTTGCGCTCGTCGATTTGAAAGGTGTCGAATTTGTCGTCTCGGGATTGCATCGTGAAAATGTTGATGTAGCCCGGAGGGGCAACAACATCGCGATAGCCCGCTGCAATGGCGGCATCCTTGTCGAAATGCACCGGATTGGTCAGGTGGAGGGCCTTCGCATATTCGACCAGTTTGGCGCGCTCAATTTCACCGGAAAATTCGGGAGCCTTGTCTCCGACTGCGCGTGTGGCTTTGGTCATATTCCAGTCCCTGTTCTGGCGTTCATTGGCGTTTGTTCAGGTGGAGGATTTCTCAGACCTTGCGGACGTGATCCTTCCAGTAGGGCTCCCTGAGAATGTTCTTGCCGACCTTGCCCATGGTGGTCAGCGGCAGTTCGTCCCTAAACTCGATGCTGCGTGGGCACTTGTATCCGGCAATGAACTGCTTGCAGTGGTTGCGCATTTCCTCCGCCGTCATTTCCTCAGCACCCGGTTTCAGTACCAGGATGGCGTGCACCTGCTCCTGCCACTCATCGCTGGGAATGCCGATGACGGCGGACGTCGCGATTGCCGGATGTTTGGCGATCGCGTTTTCCACCTCGGCGGCAAAAACGTTCTCGCCGCCCGATACGATCATGTCCTTCACCCGGTCTGCGATATAGATGAAGCCGTCTTCATCCATGTAGGCAGCGTCGCCGGTGCGCACCCAGCCATCGACCAGCGTCGCCGCCGTCTGTTCCGGCTTGTTCCAGTAGCCGAGCATGGTGTTCATGCCACGAATGTTGATTTCGCCCACCTCGCCGCGGGGAAGTTCCTTGCCGTTTGGATCACAGATGCGGATCTGAGTCTCGATGACCGCACGGCCCGTGGACCGCAGCTTGTCGTGCTTGGGGTCATGAAACTCCGGAAACAGGAACGCGGTCGCCGGCGCCTCGGTCAACGCATAGACCTGGATGAACATGCAATTGGGCAGGGCGGCGATCGCGCGCTTCTGCGTTTCTTCGGCGATTGTCGAAGCGCCGTACCAGATACTGCGTATGCTGCCGAGCTTTGCGCCGTCGAAATCCGGATGGTCGATGAATGTCTGAATCATCGAGGGCACCAAAAGCATGTCGGTACCGTTCTTCTCGATGATGGTCTTGATCAGGGATGCTGCATCGAAACGGGGCAGAATGATCTGCTTTCCGCCCGCAATGAACTGCGAAAGCATCCAGAACAGGGGAGCGCCGTGGAAGAAAGGCATGACATGCACATAGACCGGACCAAGGCCGAGACCGGTCTGCAGGTTCATCAGCCCGGCCGTACCGATATTGGTGTGGCTGAGCATAACGCCCTTGGGATGCCCGGTGGTTCCGCCGGTATAAAGAATGGCTGCCAGATCGTCGCCGTGCCGGAAGGCGTCTTCTGCGGGCTCTGAACCCTCAATCAGGCTCTCATAGGCAATCGTGCCTTCGGGCGGATTGTCACCGATGAAAACCACTTTCTTGAGGATCGGCGTCTGCGCGACGATGTCGTCGATCAGGTCCCTGTAGGCGGCGTCGACGATCAGATAGGTGGTGTCGGAATCAAGCAGGGAATAAACGATTTCCGCGACCGCCCATCTTGTATTGATGGGATTGGCGACTGCGCCGGCCCACCACAGGCCGTAATAGTATTCAACATATTCCACGGAATTGAGAGACAGCATCGCGACGCGATCTCCCTCATTCACACCGATTTTCTTCAGGCCCGTCGCAAGCCGCGCCACACGGTCTGCGAACTGACGGAATGTAACTTCACGCCCGTTGAATTCGAGCGCCACTTTGTCGGGAACTTGTTGAAGCGGACGATGAATGCCCTGCGTGAGATGCATGCTTGGCTCTTGCGGAAATTTGACGGAACAAAAAAAGTGGCCGCGACGGGAAAACCGCCGCGGCCATGGGAGGATTTAGCTTTGCGGCCAGTTCAGCGGAGCATAGGCATCGGACAGCGGATATACCGTCGTCGGCTTGCCGTCCTGCCACTGGAACATCACCACCGTGTCTTCCTTGGTGCGGCCGGTTTCGTTGAAAGCCAGTCGATCGCCAAGGAAATAGTCTGCGGGACCCGTCGTCGTGTCCGTCGCGAGGATCGCCGCCATCAGCGGCTCGGGATCCGTCGTGCCGGCCCGCTCGATCGCATCCGCGATCAGGAACACGCTGCCGTAGCCCGACAAGCAATCCTGGTTCATCCACGGCTCGCCCGCGCGCTTGGCGAGGTCAGCCATGAGGTCCTTCTTTTTAACGGTTTCCCAATTGGTTCCGATATTGATCAGCGATTCCAGCTTTTCGGCGCCAAGCACTTCGACCATGGCGGGATCTCCGAAATAGGAACCTGGCGCGATCACCGGCATTTTTCCGCCGCCGAGACCGAACTGGTAGAGCGTGTCAATTATCAGTTTGGCGTCCGCCGGGCTCGCCGTGTTCAGCCAGAGCATGTCCGGGCGGGTATTGCGCGCCTGCTGGACAAGCGGCGTAGCATCGGAAATGCCGGGGCTGTAGACTTGATCCATCACGCTTTCCAGGCCCATCGCCGCCAAGGCACCTTCCTTGTGAAGCGGATCCATGAAGGACAGCGAATAGGCAGTGTTGTCGTAGATGAAGCCGACCGTCTTGGGCCGTTTGCCGGTCTGCTTTTCGGCGAGTTCCGGCAATATGGTCAACGCCTCGACCGATACGCGGCTTCCGCGTGCGACGGGATTGCATACGAACTTGAATCCGCGCTCGGTTATCGAGTCCGCCCAGCCATTGGCGACCCATGGGATGTGGGCGCGTTCGGTCACTTCCGTGATGGCAAGCGTAGCCGAGGAAAGGAACGCGCCGACACCAGCCACGAGGTCGGGATTGTCGGAAACGACGCTCTGCGCGGCAGAACGCGCGCGCTGCACGTCTCCGCCTGCATCCTGCGAGACGAGGGCAAGTTTACGACCGCCAAGCGCCTTGATGCCGCCAGCCTTGTTGATGTCCTCGATGGCCATCTCGGCTCCGACGCGCTGCATGGTACCGGCCCGGGCCACCGGCCCGGTAAGCTCCGCCACAACGGCGATCTTGATTGGGCCTTCCTGCGCCCGGAGAAATCCCGGGGAGGAAAGCGCGGCCGCGGTAGCAGCCGTGCCCACCATTACCTGGCGGCGGTTCAACAGTCCTGGCATTGCAGATTTTCGCATGATTCATCTCCTCCCGAATTGAAATCATCTAATTTGTAATATATACTATTTTATGATCTAAGCAAGCCCAATTCGTCGCGTGAGGCGGACGCAAGGCGTGGCCGACGCCGGGCACGAATGAGATGGACAGCTAAGCCGGTGAGGAATCTACCGGAGCAAGACGGCACTTTAAGTGACGCCTGCAGGCCAACACCGCATTGGTTCCAATGCCGTGTTTCGCTGCGGGGATCGGAAGAAGTTGCAGCATTGCGCCGGGGAGAGGCGCTTGCTGTAAACAAGAATTATAAAAGGCACATTGGGCGGCACACGCCCGGGAGGATAACTGCATGAGCCTTGCCGTATATATCGAGAATGTCCTTCAGCTGGTCGTCGCCGGCCTGACTGTCGGATGCGTCTACGGGCTCATGTGCGTGGGACTGGCGCTGATTTTCGGCATCATGCGCGTAATCAATTTCGCGCAGGGCGACTACATGATGATCGGCATGTATGTCGCGCTTTTCCTCGTACAGCTGGTGGTGCAGGGCAACAGCCCGATGGCCTTCTGGTTCACAATAGTGGCCGCCGCGGTCGGAGCCGTGGTGCTTTACGCCATGGGTGCGGCTACGCATGCATTGCTGCTCTCCAGGGCATCGGGAACCAAGGCTGCAGTAACGGAGGACGAAGGACACACGCCGCAATTGCTGCTGACATTGGGTGTGTCGGTAGTCCTGATGAACGGCGCCTTGATGTTCTTTACCTCCAATCCCCGAACGATCCTCAGCCCGTATTCGGGTCTCTCGTGGCAACTGCCACTCGGCAATGACATAATCCTCTTCATTAACGAGGCGCGCACGATCGCCGCGCTGGTATGCGTCGCTGTCGCAATCGCAATTGGGATTCTCCTAAGCCGAACCAGAATGGGCCGGAGCCTTCGTGCGGCCGCCGACAACCCGCTTGCCGCGACCTATCTCGGCATCAATGTGAGCGCAGCGCACCGGATTGCATTTGGACTGGGTTGCGCCGTTACCGCCGTCGCCGGCATCGCGATGGCCACCTACATCGCCTTCGACCCGTTCACCGGTCTCGACTTTGTCGTGATCATGTATGCGGGCGTCATTCTGGGTGGCATGGGAACGATCCGCGGTGCGTTTCTCGGCGGCTTGATCATAGGTCTGATCCAGCAGTTGTCAGTGCTGGTGCTTCCCATCCAGTTGCAGATGACCGCGATCTTCGGCGTTCTCCTGTTCATACTGCTCGTCAGGCCGCAGGGCCTGTTTGGCAAAAGCGTGGAGCGTGCATAATGACGTTTCTTGCCAAACCGACCAACGCCATTATCGCGATCGCCGCCTTCGTAGCGCTATTCGCCTGTGCCGCATTTTTCAGCACCTACAGCTATCTGCTCCTTATCCTCAGCCTGATCTCGATCTGGGGTCTGATGGGGCTGTCTTGGAACATGCTGGGCGGCTATGCGGGCCTGGTGAGCTTCGGCCAGGGCGCCTATTTTGGCATAGGCGCGTTCGCCGTGGTGATCTTCGCCAGAGACTACGCCATCAGTCCGTGGTTCAGCCTGCCGCTCTCGGCGGTTCTGGGCGGAGTCGCAGCGCTCGTTATCGGCGCGATAACGCTCAGACTGCGCGAGTTCTATTTCGCCCTGGCTTCGATGTCATTCCCGCTGGCGCTGCTCTATGTGTTCGAATGGGCGGGCTATATCGAGCCGTCCATTCCAATCAAGCGCGAAGCACCCTGGACCTTCATGCAGTTCGAAGATCCGAGGATCCTGCCCTTCATCACGCTAGGCTTCCTGCTGGCCGCGCTCGCCGCCAGCCTTGCGATCGAGCGAAGCCGGTTCGGTCTCAAGCTTGTTGCCATACGACAGGATGAACTGGCGGCCCGCACCGCAGGCATCAGGGTATTCCGCACCAAGCTTTGGGCGGCGATCATATCGGGCGCGATGGCGGGCGTCGCGGGCGGTCTTTATGCGCTGACGATCGTCGTCGTCACGCCAGCATCCGTGTTCGGCATGCTGATATCGACGCAGGCCATCATCATCTCGATGTTCGGCGGCCGAGGCACAGCATGGGGCGCCATTTTGGGTGCAGTGGTACTCGTGCCCCTTTCCGAATTGCTCAACGACTATCTCGGACCGCAGCTCCCCGGCATAGCCGGTGTCGTCTATGGCATTGCCATCATTCTTGTTGTGCTTCTTGTGCCGCAGGGACTGTTCATCGCCATCATGGACTGGGTCAGGGGAAGAAGGCCGGCAACGCAACTCGTCCGGCAGAATGCGCCGAATGCGCCCGTCGTCATTGCCGACAATCAGGCTCCGATGGATGGAAGCCAAAGCGTGCTGAGCGTAGATGCAGTCAATGTCCGCTTCGGCGGGGTACATGCCCTGCAAGACGTATCACTCGATGTGAAGCAGAATGAGATACTGGGGATCATCGGGCCGAACGGCGCCGGCAAAACGACGTTGTTCAATGTTCTCAGCGGCCTGCAATCACACACATCGGGCAGCGTCTCCTTAAACGGTCAGCCCATTGTCGGTCTCACTCCCGACAAAATCTGTTCGCTGGGCGTTGGTCGTACCTTTCAGACCGTGCGGGCATTTAAACGCCTTACGTTGCTCGAAAACGTGATTGTCGGCGGCTTCTGGCGCTTCGGCAACGACCGGCAAGCGCTCGGACAGGCGTGGAATGTACTGGATCGCGTCGGCTTGACGGAACGGGCGGGTACAATCGCCTCCGAGCTCAACAACCGTGAACTGCGGCTGATGGAGCTCGCCCGCGCGCTTGCGGGAAATCCGAGCCTTATTTTGCTGGACGAGTGTCTTGCCGGTCTCGCAGCCGAGGATGTCGAACACATGATCGCCACACTGTCGAGCCTGCGCGACGACGATCTGACCATCGTCATCATCGAGCATACAATCGACGCACTGGCAAAACTGGCCGACCGTCTGTTGGTTCTGAACTACGGCTCGGTGATCAGCGAGGGACCGCCTGCGACCGTACTGAAGGACAAGGAAGTCGTGGAAGCGTATCTCGGGAAACGGTGGGCAGCACATGCTGAAAATTGACAATCTCCAAATCTCGTATGGCGGGCTGATCGCTCTCAAGGGCATTTCGCTTGAGATTCACAGGGGCGAGTTCATCTCGGTGATCGGCCCCAATGGCGCCGGCAAGACAACCCTCTTCAAGGCGATCTCCGGGCTGGTTCCTGCCGGCGAAGGCGAGATTTCGTTCGAGGAAGAGGCATTGCTGTCCGTGCCGGCGTGGAAGCGCGCGCATATGGGGATCGCCCATGTGCCGGAGGGGCGCCAGATCTTTAAAGGCCTGACCGTGGAGGAGAACCTCCAGATCGGCCTTCAAAGCAAGCCGGCACCGCATTCCGGCCAGGAACTTGATGAGATTTTCGAACTCTTTCCCCGGCTTGACGAACGCCGATGGCAGACTGCGGGAACCCTTTCCGGCGGCGAACAGCAGATGGTCGCCATCGGCCGCGCGCTCATATCGAACCCGCAATTGATGATGCTGGACGAGCCTTCCCTCGGGCTTGCACCGGCAATCGTGGACCAGATATTCGAAACGATCGTCATGCTTCACAAAAAGCGTTCGCTCACCATCCTGATGGTCGAGCAACGAGCCGGTGAGGCCATCGAAAGCTGCGACCGTGGATATATCCTCTCCAACGGATCACTGGTCGGATCGGGAACCCGGGACGAACTGCTCAAGGACACGAAGGTCACAAAGGCATATCTTGCCTCGTGAAGATATGACTGGCTCTAGGCCGGCTCTTCGCGATTGAATGTCCCCAGCGGCGCGAACAATTCAAGGATATTGGTCCGCGTGAGTTCCCTGTCCCTCGCCTTCAGCGAGGAAAGAATCTTGCGACAATAGTTTTCCACCCGCTTGCCGTTTTCGGGGGTTGCACGGCTGCGGTAATAGTCCTCGAGTACGTCGAAATATCCCTTGAGAAGCGTGCTCAGTGCACGGTTGTGCGAGGCCTGCGCAAGGGCAAGGTGGAAATCCAGAAGGTGGTTGATGTATGCGGTCATGTCGCTTCTTCCGAGGGCTTCGTCCAACTGGTTCAGCAAGGCCTCCAGTGCTTCGAAATCCTCCTCGGTAGCGTGTGTTACCGCCAGTTCAGCAGCGGCCGTTTCGATGGTGACATGTGCATCGACGATTTCCTTGACGGATACCCCGACGAGTTTGAGTTGGATTGCCAGTGCATCGGCAAAGCGGTCGGGATCGCCGGACGCTATTCTAATGCCGCCACCGCTTCCACGCCGTGACTCGATCACCCCGCTGGCATTGAGCGCACGTACGGCATCGCGCGTCGCGACACGACTGACGCCAAAACTTTCCGAAAGAGATGCTTCGGTACCCAGATAATCTCCCGGCTTCAGCTTGCCAGAAAACAGTTCGTGCCTGATTTGCTCGATGATGGATTCTGACAACGAGCGCTGCGGAAGGCGGCGCCAGGAAAAGCCTCTTTCTTCAGATTCATTTGGAATAGGCATGGAAGCGCGTCCGGTCCGATTCATCGCTGCGAAATCACTTCAGGCTGCACGAAATCCATAAGATCCGGCCTCCCGCACGTAAATCCATTCAAATATGCCATAGCGACCAAAACCTGATGACCCGTCCGTGCGGATAGAGTTTTCCACGTAATACCATCGAAGCCGCTCAGGATAATCCCAATCCTCTTTCGCGCAACGACACGTGAGGCAATGCGTTCTCGAATGGGGGTTGTCCAATGCAAGACTCGCAAAAGCTTTTCTTTTCGCGCATCGCGGACTCCCAGACAAACGGTACTCAGGGATGGCGTATCTCCTTGAGGGGTAACATTTTGAGCGCGGCATTGTCACGTTGATATCGGGTGTCGATCAAAGTGAACGGTGATGTGATTGGGTGTAATCCATTTCGTATCTAAGCAGCATTCCCTAAGTGGTCCAGTTTGATTGTTGGTGCATGACCGGCGTCTTCACTGCCTGTGACCGGGGTCCCTTTGGTGGTTCAGCCTGAGGGTTAGAATCCCGCATGGATTGACGTGAACCACCCGGGGGAATCCCCAGCCGGGAGGTCCAAAATCGGGTCTCACGTCATTGAGCCAGATCCTAACCGTCAGTGCGGATCAATTTCCGGGACCCAGGTCAACCATATGCGCAATTCCATCTTGAGAATGACTACATCAGACGCTCGCCCGAGACGTTCGCGCCGAGTACATAACGCCCTCTATCCACCCTAGCCAGCTTCGCAGCCAACCGTCCGGAAACGGCCCCTTTTCAGACATCATCGAACCATGCGCGGTGCAGAGTGCACCAGAGAAATACTGGGCGAAAAACACTCCAGTTTGAGGTGCAATTAGCCGCTCTCTCCACATGCCGCAGGTAACCGTTTGAAACTTCCGGCTGATTGCGACCATGGCTGAAGTCGGGTTGATATGGCGGAAAAACTGGCTGTGCTGGCAGTCGGTTGCGAAATTGTCTCGGTTCGGTAATTCCCTGATCGCAGGGAAAGAACAGGGAATTCGTGTGGAATTGCCTGGTTTAATCAGTTTTCGACGGATGTTCTCCACGTAATTACAATGGCTTGGCAGTCAATTCCCTGCACGATGGAACAGGGTATTTTCCCGACGTTTCAGGGAAACCACCGTCTGTAACA